>CATOKC010000284.1 GCA_951800675.1 uncultured Oscillibacter sp. | reverse complement strand
CGCAAAAGGGCCTGGGTCAGCTCCCGCTCCCGCAGCCGGGAGGCGGGGATACGCTCCCCTTGGAACAGCAGGACCTGCCCGTCCTGACACCCCCGCACATAGTCCAGATTGACCAAGAAGCTGCGGTGGCACTTGAAAAAGCGCCCGTCCACCCGCCGCTCCAGGTCCTCCAGCTTGTCGTAGTAACCGCTCACGGTCCCATCATTTTTGTGGAGATAGATTTTCCGGCCCAGTACCTCGCAGTACACGATGTCCGAAAGGAGAACGACCTCGCAGCCGGTCCCGCGATGGATCACGATGTCCTCCGCCGTCCTCTGTTCCATGGCGTGGAGGAGCCTGTCCATGGTCTGACGGAAGCGGGCGCCGTCCAGGGGCTTGAGCAGATAGTCAAACGCCTCCACCTGGAAGGAGTCAAACACGCACTCCTTCAACACCGTTACAAAGATCAGCAGGCTGCGGTCTCCCCGCTGGCGCAGCAGCCTGGCGGTCTCCATGCCATCCGGCTGCTCCATCTGGATGTCCAGGAAGATCGCGTCAAAGCTGCCAACCCTCTCCAGCAGGGCGCGGCCATTGAGAAAATTGCTGACGGAGTAGGCGGCAGTCATTGATTTTTCTTTCATATAGTCTGCAAGATGGGCGGCAAGCTCCTGGGCCATCAACGGCTCGTCGTCGCAGATCGCAAATTTGATCATGTTTATCACCACGCTTTTCTGCCAGATTAGCAAAAGAGGGAAGGGGAAGCAACCCCCGATGTAATAGAATGCCGCAAAAATGTCATGAAATGTTTCTCCATCTTAAAAGGCCAGCGGAGCAGCCGCTCCGCTGGCCTGGAGGATACAGGGATGAAGTGCCGGCCGGACAATGTCCCGGTTTCGATATACCTTGAGCAAACCCGCCTCACGTCCCCCTCCGCGTTACACGCTTCGAAAGGATAAGCTGATTTCCAGCGTATCGTCCGTGATCCGGGCGGACGCCTGTCCGCCCATTCGCTCCATCAGCTCCCGCACGATGGAGAGGCCCAGGCCGGTCCCGCCCTTTGCACGGGCAGGGCCGCTTTGATAGAAGCGGTCGAACAGCCGCTCCGGGTCCGGCCTGGAGCCGGGCAGAAGCCTGTTGGAAAAGCAGAGCCTCCCGTCCCCGCCGGAGACCGTCAGCCCGCCCCCGCCGTGGCGCAGGGCGTTGGCGATCAGGTTCCGGTATACCCGGCCCAGGGCTTCCGGGTTGGCCCAGACCGTCATATTTTCCCGGTCAAACCGCAGCTCGGGCGTCACGTCCGCCGCCTCCAGCTGGGGATAGAACTCCGCCAGCGCGTCCCACAGGGGAGGCAGGGCCGCCGTTTCCTCGTATTCCAGAGGGAGGGAGCCGCTTTGCAGGCGGGTGTATAGAAACAGCTCGTCTAAAAGCTCTTCCAGCTCCTCCAGGCGTTTTTTGACAATGTCCAGATACTCCGCCTGCCGGTCCGGTTCTCCTTCCAGCAGCTGCAAATAGCCCATGGCCCCGGCCAGAGGGGTGCGGATGTCGTGGGAGATGCAGGCCAT
>CATOKC010000283.1 GCA_951800675.1 uncultured Oscillibacter sp. | reverse complement strand
AGCGGCCTTCGTATCTGCTTCTCGAAAACGTACCCGGACTCCTGTCACACGATCAGGGGCGGACATTTGCGGCCATCCTCTCCACGCTGGGCGACCTGGGGTATCATGTCGAGTGGTCTGTGCTTAACAGCGCCGCTCATAACGTGCCGCAATCCCGGAGAAGGCTGTTCCTTATCTGCTATCTTGATTCCCGATGCGCCGGAAAAATATTACCTGTCTTCGGAAATGGTGAAAAGGCTCTTATACAGCTCATCGGCGGTCCCCAGGGCTACCGGGTCTACGACGTCGAAGGAGTAGCCTGCACGCAAACCGCTGGTTCCGGCGGCACCGGAGCCAAGACCGGGCTGTACCTCGTGGACCTGAGCAAGGGCGCGCCGGAACGGACGGAGATCGCCCGATGTCTCACGGCCCGTTATGGGCAGACAAGCCTTTCCACTCATCCACGGGAACGGTCCGGGGTGCTGCTGGTTCGGGAACCCACCAAGCAGGGTTACAAAGAGGCCGTCCCCGGCGACAGCGTGGACCTGGGCTATCCCGGCAGCAAAACCAGAGGCGGCAGAGTCAGCAAGCTGGCCCATGACGCCGCCAGTGTGCAGGGCATCGTGGAGCGGGGCGGACGAATCCGCCGCCTCATGCCCAGGGAATGCCTCCGGCTCCAGGGCTTCGAGGAGGACCAGATCGACCGCCTCCTGGCTATCACCTCGGATGCCCAGGCGTATAAACAAGCCGGGAACAGCGTCACGGTCAATGTGATCGAGGCCATAGGCCGCCGTATCCGGGCCGTGGATGACGAGCTCCAGAAGGAGAAAACGGCATGATCGGGATGAAGGAACAGTGCTTCGGCGTGGAGATAGAAATGACAGGAATCACCCGAGAGGAGGCCGCTCGGGCTCTGGCGGATTATTTTGGCACAACACCCCGGTATTATGGCCGCACCTATGACGCCTGGATCGTGAAGGACCCGGCGGGCAAAGAATGGAAGCTCATGAGCGACAGCAGTATCCACCCGGAGTGTCAGAGCGAAGATGGATATTTGCGGCTCGAAAAATATTCCAAAGAAGGAAAGCGTTATAAGGTGGAGATGGTCACCCCCAAGCTGACCTATGCTGAACTGCCCCGCCTCCAGGAGTGTATGCGGCGGGTAACAGCCATCGGCGCGAAGGTGAACCACTCCTGCGGGCTTCACGTCCATGTGGACGCCTCCAACCACAACCGCCAGAGCCTCAAAAACCTGATCAGCATCATGTATTCTAAGGAGGACCTCCTCTTCAAAGCCTTGCAGGTGAATGAGGAGCGGGCGCGGCGCTGGTGCCGGAAGGTGAGGGAGCCGATGCTGAAAGAGGCCAGAACACTGTCTGCGGAGGAAACGCCGGACCTTACCCGATTGGAGAATATCTGGTATGAAGGCTTTGAGAATGAAGATCAAGACCGCCATAGCCATTACAACAAATCCCGCTACTATGCCCTGAACCTCCACTCCGTCTTTTACTGCGGCACCGTCGAATGGCGGTGCTTCAATTCTACCCTGGACCCCGCCAAGGCGGCGGCCTATGTGCATCTGTGCCTCGCCATGTCCGCCCAGGCCATCGTCCAGCGGAGTACCGTCATGCAGAAAACCCGCAGCGACAACGAGCTGTTCACCTTCCGGGTCTGGCTGGTCCGCCTGGGCCTTAACGG
>CATOKC010000282.1 GCA_951800675.1 uncultured Oscillibacter sp. | reverse complement strand
TCCAGGAGCTTGAGGCCGTCCCTGTGCCGGAGCACCTGATCGACTACATTGATTATGAGGCATACGGGCGGGATGCGCGGATCAATGAGGGCGGGCACTTCGCCCCCGGCGGGTACGTCCAGGGGGGACATTCCTTTAAGGAGCATTACCACGGGATCGAGGACATTCCCGACGAACACCGGGTATTCTCCATGCCTAAAGTGCCCATCCGGGAGCAAATGGCTGCCTATCAGGAAATGGCGAAACAGGCTCACCCGTCCGCCGAGCGCCCCGCACCCAAGGCGTGCCGGGAGGAGCGGTAGCCCTCTGGACACCGTGTCCAGAGGCGGGAGGTGATGATTTTTGGTAGATGAAGATATTTCCCGGCGGACGATAGCCCTTTCCATCCGAGCGGGGAAGCTGACGGCGCGGACGCTGGCCTGGGCGCTGCGGGCGGCGGGCCGGAAGATCCAAAAGGAGCGGCAGGCCCACCAAACGCCCCACGGTAGGCAGACCGTCCGGCAGCTCATGAAGCAGGGCGAGGCGACCAACAGCCTCCCCGTGGAGGCCCCAAGGGAGTTTGACCGGGTGGCCCGGCGCTGGAATGTGGACTACGCCTTTTACAAGAACGGCGAGGGAAAATATCTGCTGTTCTTCAAATCCAAGCAGGCCGACGCCATCACCGCCTGTTTTGGGGAATACTCCCGCCGTATCATGGACCGGCCCAGGGCGCGGCGCGTCCCCATCCTGGAGCGGATGAAGCGGGCCGGGGAGCTGCTGCGGCAGCGGCCCAGGAAAGAGCGGGCGAAGGAGGCGGAGCGTGAAGAAAGGTAGCTTGAAAAAATATCTCCTCCCCAATCTGCCCTACCTGTTCATGGCCTGGGCCTGCCTCAAATTGGGGACGGCCTACCGTCTGGCGGCTGGGGCCAATGTCGGGCAAAAGCTGGTGGGCATGATGAACACCATCAACGCGGCATTTGCCTCCCCCGCCCCTGGGCTGGTCCCGGCGGGCTGGCTGGTAGGGATCGCGGGGGCGGCGGCCATCCGGCTGTTCGTCTACGTTAAGGCCAAAAACGCGAAAAAATACCGCCGTGACGAGGAGTACGGATCGGCGCGTTGGGGCGGCCCAAAAGACATAGCCCCTTTCGTCGATCCCACGTTTGAGAAAAACGTCATTCTCTCCGGGACGGAATTTCTCACCACCAACACCCGGCCCAAGAACCCGGCCAACGCCCGGAACCTCAACGCCTGCGTCATCGGCTCCTCCGGCTCCGGCAAGACCCGGTTCTGGCTTACCCCCCAGCTACTCCAGGCCCATTCCTCCTATGTGGTGGTGGACCCCAAGGGCGGGGTGCTGTCCCAGGTGGGCTATTTTCTCCAGCGGAAAAAAGGGTACAAAATCAAGGTTTTCAACAGTATCGACTTCTCACGCTCCATGCACTATAACCCCCTGGCCTATATCAAAAATGAGGCGGATATTCTGAAATTCGTGAACACTTTGATAGCCAATACCAAGGGGGAGGGCAAGGAGGGGGACCCGTTCTGGACCAAATCGGAGACGCTTTTATACTGCGCCCTGATTGCCTATATCATTTTCGAGGGCCCGGAGGAGGACCGGAATATGAACACGCTGGTGGATATGATTTCGGGAATGGAGGTCAAGGAGGACGACCCGGACTTTATGAACGCCATCGACTATATGTTCAAGGGCCTGGAGAAGCGCAAGCCGGACTGCTTCGCCGTGAAGCAGTACAAGAAGTACAAATTAGCCAGCGGTGATATATGCTCTAAGCGACTTGTTAATCACTTGATTTTTCGGTGATTAGTGA
>CATOKC010000281.1 GCA_951800675.1 uncultured Oscillibacter sp. | reverse complement strand
GGCGGCTTGGGGAGCGGGGGTACGCGGTGGTCCGGGCGGAGGCGGTGGATCTGTTTCCGCGGACGGCCCATGTGGAGACGGTGGCACTGCTTTCCCGCAAAGGGCCTGGCAGCGCGGCAGGCGGTGAAGCGGGGCCTTCAGAGAGCTGATGCGTTTGACAGATTGTAGGACAGGGTGATATTGTGATACAGTTTGGAATGCCCACGTTAATTGAAAACGGTACGCTTGCGGATAACATACGCTTGTGCAAGGAGCTGAACCTGCGGTTCTTGGAGCTGAATATGAACTTCCCGGAGTATCAGCTCCACAGGCTGGAGCAGACGGATGACTTTTACCGGGCGGCGGAGGAAGCGGGGCTGTACTATACCATTCACTTGGATGAGAATCTCAATCCCGCTGATTTTAATCCGCTTGTGGCAAACGCCTATTTGGAAACGGTAAAGAGAGTCATTGACGCGGCAAAAAAGCTGCTTCCCCTGCGGGACAGGTATGGGGAAGAAAGCCAGTCGCTTGTCGTCAATATGCATATGCACCATGGGATTTATATCACGCTTCCGGACCGGAAGGTGCAGATGTACGAGAGGGATTTTGAGGTTTATTTTGATTCCTTTCTCAAATTCCGGGCACTCTGCGAGGAATGGATCGGCGATTCCGACATCGTTGTTTCCATAGAAAACACAGATGGTTTTCGTGCATATGAGAAAAGGGCGGCAGAATATTTGCTGGAAAGCCCTAAATTCGGATTGACGTGGGATATTGGCCATTCAAGGGCGGTTGGAGAAGCGGACGTTCCGTTTATTATGGAGCACCTCCACCAGCTGAGACATTTCCACATCCATGACGGCATCGCGAAAAGCGATCAGCAGAGCGGGCGCAATCATCTCGCCCTCGGGGATGGGGAAATAGACCTCCAGGAGAGGCTTTCTCTGGCGGACGCCGGAAATGCGAGGTGTGTTCTGGAAACAAAGACGATTGCGGCTCTGAAAAAATCTGTGGAGTATTTGAAAGCGCATCAAAATCTTGACGGCTGACCCGCCGAAGCCGTAAGAGGAGTACGGCAAACCGGGCCGCCCCATGGGGCGGCCCGGTTTCCGCGCTCCGTCACCCCAGAGGCAGGGCCACGGTAAAGGCCGTCCCCTCCCCCGGCCCGCTGTGGACGGTGATCCGCCCCCGGTGACCCGCCGTGATGGCGGCGGCGATGGACAGGCCCAGGCCGTAGCCCCCCGTCTCCCGGCTCCGGGCCGCGTCCGCCCGGTAGAACCGCTCGAACAGGCGGGCCTGGGCCTCCGGGGGGATGGGCTCCCCGGTGTTGTGGACGGTGAGCACCGCCCGCTCGCCCCGCTCCAGCGTCACGGTGATCCGTCCCCCCGGCTCGCAGTATTTGCAGGCGTTGTCCAGCAGGATGGCGCACAGGCGGCGCAGCTCCTCCCCGTCCCCGGTGACGGACACGCCGGGGGCGGTGGTGCTGTCCAGGGTCAGCCCCGCCTCGAAGGCCACCGGCTCGAAGGCCAGCACGCAGCTCTCTACCGCGTCGGACAGGGAGACGGCCTCCCGGACGGCGGTCCGCTGGCCCGCGTCCCCCCGGGCCAGGTACAGCAGGTCCTGGACCAGCCCCTTCATGCGAAGCCCCTCCTCCCGGATGGACTCCACCCATTTGCGCTGCTGGTCCACCGTGTCCTCCCCCCGGGCCAGCAGGATGTCCGCGTCCGCCAGCAGGACGGTGAGGGGGGTTTTCAGCTCGTGGGAGGCGTCGGCCACAAACTGCTGCTGCCGCTTCCAGCCCTCCTCCACCGGCCGCCCCAGCCACCGGGA
>CATOKC010000280.1 GCA_951800675.1 uncultured Oscillibacter sp. | reverse complement strand
GAGGCAAGAGAAAAAATCAGGATTATCCGAGATCAGCTGGCCGGTAAATACAGCACAAAAGAAGCCGCCCAAAGAGCCGGTGGATATGATTGAGAATTATATTCGCTATTGCAACAATCATCGGGCGCGGCGCAACCTCGGCGTCCTCACGCCGATGGAAAAATACAACCTGTATTTAGCGGCATAAAAACCGCAAATTCCGATTGGCCGCTTTAGCAGCCAACCGGAATCAGCGGTTGCCACAGCGCCGCGGCGCCGTGAACTTTCTTTAAATTATTTCGCTGTCTACTTGACAGGGAGCAGTTCAAGTTTCTCCCATGCCGGGCTTTTGTATGAGCGCGGTTAATCCTGATGAACGACGGTTCCGGGCCCCTTGAAAATGCTGTCCGGCGGGACGGTTCCCCGGACGGAGGACAGGGGGTAGACCCTGGAGGCCCGGCCGATGATGGTCCCGGGGTTCAGCACGCTGTTGCAGCCCACCTCCACGTGGTCTCCCAGGATGGCCCCGAACTTCTTCCGGCCCGTTTCCAGGCGTTCCTCCCCGTTTCGGACCACCACCAGGGTTTTGTCGGACTTGACGTTGGAGGTGATGGACCCCGCGCCCATGTGGCTCTTGAAGCCCAGGATGGAGTCCCCCACGTAGTTATAATGAGGGGTCTGCACGCTGTCAAAGAGGATGACGTTTTTCAGCTCCACGGAGTTGCCCACCACGCAGCCCGCCCCCACCAGGGCGGAACCCCGGATGAAGGCGCAGTGCCGGACCTCCGTCTCCGGGCCAATGACGCAGGGCGCGCCCAGGAAGGCCGTGGGAGCGGCAGAGGCGGTTTTGTGAACCCAAACGTGAGGGGACCGCTCCTCGTATTCCGCCGGGTCCAGGGCGGGGCCAAGCCGCAAGATCAGCTCCTTGATGCCGTCCAGAGCCTCCCAGGGGTATTGGAATTGGGCCAGGTAGTCCCCCGCCAGGGTGTGGGAGAGGTCCAGCAGGGCCGTGATCGTCAGATCCATAAAACGCGCCTCCTGTTTTCGCCGCCAAAAGGGCGGCGGTCTGGCGTTATTATATACCAGTTCTCCAGGAGTTGCAAGAGGAAGTCAGGCCGCCGGCAGCTCCTCCAGGGAGGCGAAGCGGTAGCCCATGTCCTCCCATTTGGTGAGGAGCTCGTCCAGGATGTCCGCGTTGGTCTTGGACGTGGAGTGCAAAAGCACGATGGCCCCGTCGTGGATGCGGGGGAGAAGCTTGGCGTAGGCCTGTTCCGCCGTGGGCTGGTTGTCCACGTACCAGTCCACATAGGCCAGGCTCCAGAACACCGTCTTGTAGCCCAGGGCCTGGGCCTGCTTGAGATTTTCCTCACTGTACTTCCCCTGGGGCGGACGGTAGAAATGGGGAAGCTCTTTCCCGGTAGTCTCCTGGTAGAGGTCCGCCAGGCTGTCCAGCTCCTTCTGGAAGGCCGCCTGGTCCGAAATGGCGGACATGTCCGGGTGGCGGAAGGTGTGGTTGCCCACGATGTGGCCCTCCTCCGCCATGCGGCGGATGATGTCCGGGGCGGTTTCGATCATGTTGCCCACCACGAAGAAGGCCGCCGGGGCGTTGTGCTTTTTCAGCGCGTCCAGAATCTGTTCCGTATAGCCGTTCTCATAGCCGCAGTCAAAGGTCAGGTAGATCACCTTCTGAGACGTGTCCCCCAGGAACCAGGCGTTGTACCGGGCCAGCTCCTCCGCGCTGGCGTTGCCCACGGGGGATTGGCCCTCGTTGGGAAAGGAGAGGCCCCAGTTGTCGGCGGAGGCCGGGATGACGGCGGGGGCGGCGGCGGGAAGGGACTTTCCCTGAAGATAGAGCATCCCTGCCAGGAAGAGAAGGGGGAGCATGAGCAAACAG
>CATOKC010000279.1 GCA_951800675.1 uncultured Oscillibacter sp. | reverse complement strand
GATATGGACATTCTGCCCTCCGACCTTGCCACCTACGGTACGGACGCCAAGCAGTTACTTTCCAAATTGCAGACCCGAAACGAGCGTCTTTTCATGGTGACGTTCCTTGTCCTGAATGTGGCGGACACCCAGCGGAAGTTGAGCAACGAGGTATTCCGGGCCGCTGGCGTGGCGCAGAAGTATAACTGCGCCCTGGTGCGGCTGGACGACCAGCAGGAGCAGGGCCTTATGTCCTCCCTCCCCCTGGGGCAGAACCACATCAACATCCAGCGTGGCCTTACCACGTCCAGCGCCGCCATCTTCGTCCCCTTTGTGACGCAGGAGCTTTTTCAGGGCGGCGGGGCCATGTACTACGGCGTCAACGCCAAGACCCACAACATGATTATGCTGGACAGGAAGCGGGCACGGTGTCCCAACGGTCTAAAGCTGGGTACGCCCGGAAGCGGCAAGTCCATGTCCTGCAAGTCCGAGATCGTCAGCGTGTTTCTCACCACGCCGGACGATATTTTTGTCTGTGACCCAGAGGCGGAGTATTTTCCCCTGGTACAGCGGCTTCATGGGCAGGTTATCAAGCTGTCCCCCACCAGCAAGGACTATGTAAATCCGCTGGACATCAACCTGAATTACAGCGAGGACGAAAACCCGCTGGCGCTGAAAAGCGACTTCGTGCTGTCGTTCTGCGAGCTGGTCATGGGCGGCAAGAACGGTTTGGAGCCTATCGAAAAGACGGTGATCGACCGGGCCGTGCAGGTGATCTACCGGCCCTATCTGGCAGACCCCAGCCCGGAGAAGATGCCTGTTCTCTCCGACCTCCACGCCGCCCTGACCGCCCAGCACATCCCGGAGGCCGACCGTGTGGCGCAGGCCCTTGACCTCTATGTGTCCGGCAGCCTGAATGTCTTTAATCACAGGACGAATGTGGACATTGAGAACCGGCTTGTGTGCTTTGACATCAAGGATTTGGGCAAGCAGTTGAAGAAATTAGGGATGCTGATCGTCCAAGATCAGATATGGGGCCGCGTCACCGCCAACCGCAGTATGGGCAAGGCCACCTGGTACTTTGCCGACGAGTTCCATTTGCTTCTGAAAGAGGAACAGACAGCGGCGTACAGCGCCGAGATTTGGAAGCGTTTCAGGAAGTGGGGAGGTATTCCGACCGGGGCCACGCAGAATGTGAAAGACCTGCTTTCCTCCCCGGAGATCGAAAACATCCTGGAAAACAGCGACTTCATTACCCTGCTCAATCAGGCCAGCGGCGACCGCAAGATTTTGGCCGAGCGGCTGAACCTGTCCCCCGACCACCAGAAGTACATCGACAATTCCGAGCCGGGGGCCGGGCTTCTGATCTTCGAGAACGTGATCTTGCCCTTTACCAACCCCATCCCCAGCCATACCGAGCTGTATAAAATTATGACGACCCGGCTTTCCGAGGTGGTGGAGGGCGGTGCATGAGCAGGAAGCACCTGAAACCCCGTGACAAGGTGACACAGTGTATGACCCGTGACGGTGTGGTGCTGGAAAATCAGACCACCGGCGAGGAAATCAATATCTCCGACCGGGAGGCGGAACAGGACTTCACCCCCGCCGGGGCCACCGGCAGGGCCGAAAAAGTGCTGGAACGGGCCGACCAAGTACGGGAGTGCTGCAGTATGAAAAAGGCGGCGAAACAGGCCGGGCAGGTGGAGGCCGACACCGGCCCCCGCCCGTCCGCCCGCCTGCAATTCTCCGAGGAAGAACGCTCCACGCCGGAGCTGAAGAAGTATATCCGCAAGTCCGACCGGCGGGCCGACCGTCTGGACGCGGCAAGGGCCGCTATTCCGAAAGAAACCGTCAAAATCAAGGAAAAGGTCTTTGACGAGGCCACCGGCAGGGCCAAGACCCGTGTGCATAAGGAAACAAGGGACAAGCCGCCGCCCGCCATGAAGCCCAGCCCGGCCAGCCGCCCCGTTCAGGAAGTTTTACTGTTCACCCACGGCAAAATCCATGAGGTGGAGCATGAGAATGTGGGTGTGGAGGGCGGTCACAAGGGGGAGGAATTGGCCGAGCGGAAGGCGGGCCGGGCCGTCCGGGGTGC
>CATOKC010000278.1 GCA_951800675.1 uncultured Oscillibacter sp. | reverse complement strand
GGCGGCAGGCAGGTGTCCCTGGTGGAAAAATACATTTTCACAGAAAAAGACCCTTGGGAGTTCTGCCGAAAGGCGGGACTCCTTTCGCCTGTCTATGCTTTCACCGACCGGGGCGGCTGCTGGTTCTGCCCCAACGCCAAGCTGTCGGAGCTGCGCCACCTCTACGATCACCACCCGGACCTGTGGGCCAGGATGATGGCGCTCCAGGCCATTCCCGGCAAGACAACGGAGAAGTTCAACCGCACCCAAAAATTCTCCGACATCGATACCATGTTCCGGCAGGAGGACGAGGATGCCGCGCGGGCGGCGGCGTAGCCGGGAATTGTTGGTGTTGCTGGGTTTCGACAGCACATCTTTGTTGGGTATCGTGAATAGCTTTCCTCCGAATTATCGTGTATTGTTGTGAGCAGAACCCCCAAAAAATATTAAGGAGGAACGTCAATATGGCAAAAATTGAAAGGCATCCCGCGCCGGAGAAGCTGCTCCAGCAAATCACCACAGAGACGATCAACGCAATGGAGCTGGGCGGAGCGGACAGGATTGGAGACGTCGCCCCCCTGGAAACGGGCGTGGACCTGATCGCCAAAGCCTGGGGACTGCCCCAGGAAATCCACCAGGCCAGCGTGGACCTGATCCAGAAGGAAAAGGAACTTGTACGCAGCGGGAGCCGTGAGGCGGCCCTGCCCGACAACGAGCTGCTGGAGCCTTATGACGGGGAGATGATCGTTGAGCTGCTCTGGGGTCTGTTCGAGACGGCGGTCAAGCTGGAGAATGCCCAGGAGCGGACGGAAATGCATAATCTGGCCATAATTATGGCGGAAAGCCTGAACCTTGACAGTTGGATCGCGGAGTGCGGGCCAGCAGCGACTGAGAAAAAATAAGAGTGCGATACTGCAGGGGGCTGTCCTTACGGACGGCTCCCTGCTTACGCTGAAGGAGGTGGTAATGATCACTGAGTTGGAAAAGCGGCTGGAGCGGTATCTGCAATCGGATGACTTTCAAACGGATATTGGCGCGTTGGTCAGTGACTATTTAGCGCAGGGCCTCCCGGTGCCACCAGAGGAGCAGCTCCGGGAGGAGGCCGCCGCTGAGGTCCGGAAGTGCCTGGAAACCATGATGATCTGCGAGGCAAAAGGGCATCTGTGGAAAGAAAAAGATGCTGACCCGGAAAACGGGACCAGCACCCTGTCCTGCCGCCGCTGTGGGGCGGTGGAACACTTACGCTGGTAAAGGAGAACGCTATGAACGAAAAGTACGAAATTACGGATATCGCTCACGAAAAATACCCCTTTCTCCACCGTGTCCGCGCCTTGCGGGATATCGGCAGCGAGGTCAAGGCCGGTGATCTGGGCGGCTTTGTGGAGAGCGAGAGCAATCTGTCCACAGAGGATGATATGTCTTGGATCTATGACGATGCCATTGCGGCGGAAAACGCATATGTGGATCAGAATGCGCGCTTGTTCGGGAAAGCGGTTATTTGCGGCTGTGCATATGTGTCTCAGGGGGCAGCGCTGTCTGCGGAGGCCAGAGCGGAGGACAGCGCCTATATCCGGGGCGCTGATCTGTGCGGACACGCCAGGGCTTCCGGCCACAGCATGATCCTGAACTCGCCCGATACCGGCAAGGCTCCCGTTCTCTCAGGGACTTGCGTTGTGTATGGCACGGTAATGGGCGATGTACACATTGCGGGGAAAACAGTCATACTCAGCGAGGAGCGGGTTTCCAACGATACCCCAGACACACTGATCCTCAATGGGCAGGAGCGATCTGTGATCCGAGATTCCTCACGGGACGAACTGGCTCCCCGCCAGCCCCAGGAAAAACAGAAAAAGCCGAGAAACCAGGGCCGGGACAGATGAAGATCAGAAATGTGCGCGGCTATGAGACCTGCGTCCACAGCAGGAAGCGGAAGAAAGCGCCCTGGCGGGTCTCCAGCGGTTGTGAAAACCGGGCGCGTCTGTTCACGGGCAGACACTATGAGCTGCCAAATTCCAGCATCTGCATGGCCTGCCCATTTTATTGCAGGGATGGGGAGGCGCAAAAAGGATAATGGATCTTCATTTGCGGGAATTTGACGGGACCACCT
>CATOKC010000277.1 GCA_951800675.1 uncultured Oscillibacter sp. | reverse complement strand
ATCGTCGTTTGGCACTGGCGGCCCGTCATGCCGAAGAGCATGTGCCCGTCGATGTTCGCGTCGGAAAACGGCGTGAAGGGCTTGTAGTCCATGACGATCACGTCCGCCGCCGCCCCGGCTTTCAGCACGCCCGTCTCCGGGAATCCGGCCCGCTGGGCCATCTTGGCGTTGTTCTTGAAGAGCATGTCCGTCACCTCGCACCAGCCCACGCCGGGGAGGCAGGCGTTGTGCCGCTGGATGGTCAGGGCGGCCTTAATGCTCTCCAGCATGTCGTTGGTATAGGCGTCGGTGCCCAGGCCCACCAGGATGCCCTTCTTGTAAAGCTGGAGCACCGGGGAGCAGCCCACGGCGTTGCCCATGTTGCTTTCCGGGTTGTTGACGCACATGGTGTCTGTTTCTTTGATGATGTCCATTTCCGCCGTGTTCACATGGATGCAGTGGCCCAGGATGGTCTTGGGGCCCAGGATGCCGTGGTCCTGGAGGCGCTGGACCGGGCGGCGTCCGTAGTTCTGGAGGGAGTCATACACGTCGTTCATGCCCTCGGAGACATGGATGTGGTAGCCCACCCGGCCCGCGTTGGCGGCGGCCATCCGGTCGAAGGTCTTGTCGGAAATCGTAAACAGGGCGTGTCCGCCGAACATGGCTTTCAGCATGTCGGAGGGGCGGCTCTCGCAGTAGTCGATGAAGTCCTTGTTCTCCTGGACGGACTGGAGGGATTTTTCCTCGCCGTCCCGGTCGCTGACCTCATAGCAGAGGCACGCCCGCATACCCATGGACTCCGTGACCTTGGCGATTTCCATGAGGGAGCCGGGGATCTCGCGGAAGGAGGCGTGGTGGTCGAAGATGGTGGTGACGCCCTGCTTGATGGAGTCGATCACCAGAGCCTGGGCGCTGGCCTTGGTAGCCGCCAGGTCCAGGTGGCGGTCGATGTACCACCACTGGCCGTCCAGCACCTCGTAGAAGTTGGTGGGGGCGTAGCCGTTGATGCTGAGGCCCCGGGCCAGGGCGGAGTAGATGTGGGTGTGGGCGTTGATGAGGCCGGGCATGATGACCCCGCCCTTGGCGTCCACGAATTCCGCCTGGGGATATTTCGCCTTCAGGGCGGCGGTTTCGCCCACCTCGACGATTTTCCCGCCGTCGGTGACCACGCCGCCGTCGGGCAGGTAGCCGGTGCCGCTGGGGTCCCGGGTGATGAGCTTGCCGTTTGCCAGTAGGATCATAGTATAAGTCCTCCTCAAGAATTGGATTTTGGGTAAAAAAGAAAGGCGCCCCAAATCCACTCGGACTTGAAACACCTATCGGCTCGCACGGAGAGACAGGTGCGGGCCCGTGCGCTCGGCACTTCGTTGCAGCCATCTATCCTTGCTTATTGCTTTTATTGTAGCGGAACGCCCGCAAAAATGCAAGCCCCCAAACAGAGAACTTTTCCGCCTCTTTTTAGATAAAACGCCGGAAGCTTCCTGCCGTCCGGGACTCTTGCCGGCGGTGGTCAGTAACTGTGGTCGGCGGGGCTGTCCTCTACATAGGCGCAGATGCGCCCGAAGGTTTCCTCGCTGAGATCGTGCTCCACCTTGCAGGCGTCCAGCGCGGCCTGTTCCGGGGAGACGCCCATCAGCTCGAAGAGCTTGGTGATGGTCTTGTGACGGCGGTAGACACGGCTGGCAATTTCCATGCCGCTGGCGGTCAGGGTGATGTTCCCGTCCCCGGCCATGATGATATAGCCGCTCTCCCGCAGTTTTTTCATGGCGATGCTGACGCTGGGCTTGGAGTATCCCAATTTATTCACCACGTCGATGGACCGGACCTGGCCGGACTGCTCCTGGATGATGAGAATGGACTCCAGATAGTCCTCCGCGGATTCGTGTATAACCAAGACAACGCGCCTCCCTTCTGCTTAATTCTATCATGATAGCAAAGTTTTCCAAATAATGCAAGTTGCGATTGTCACAAGTCTCGGCAATTTTTGGAAATTTCCTCAATATTTTACTGAGAGGGCAGGAAAAACGGGGCGGAGCCTGACGGCTCCGCCCCGGAATTTGAGAAGCAATCGGAAACTAGGGCTTGTTTGATAATTGGCGATATGCCCAACAGCGAGGA
>CATOKC010000276.1 GCA_951800675.1 uncultured Oscillibacter sp. | reverse complement strand
ATGACCACTTTGGCGATCTTCTTCAGCCGTCCTGCCAGGGCTTTATCCTGGCAGAACCAGTCGTACCAGCCCGCTCCGCATTGGGTATGAATGTCCGGGCTGTCAAAGGTCCCGGCCTTGAACTGCTCCTGCCACTGGCGGACAGAGATTTCCTCCCGGCTCATCGCTCTATCTCCTTTCTTTTGAAAGATTTGTTTTCCGTTTTTTGAGGGATTGGGAAGCGCGGATCTGGGCTGTATACATACTGCCCTCTGATAAAAACTGCCTGCTCCGGCAAAAAACCGGGAGGCGCATCCTTCAGGTCAGAGGCCACCATCATGATGTGCTCCCGTCCGTCTCGCCTGGCCCTGAAGCTGTAACGGCGATCTCCGTCCCGGTAGATAGCGAATTCTCCGGATTCACCATGAAATATACGTGCGTATGCTGAGGCGGCCCGCTTCTCCGCAACGATGGGAGATTTTATATTCCGCTCCAGTTCAGGACTTATTTGGACGATGTATTCCAGAAGTTCCCGAACATCCCAGCAGTCAAACTCCGGCGCATCCTCACCATACCGCCCCGTAAAAAGCGACCATTTTCTACGGTGATGGGGGTTGTTCAATGTGACCAGGAATGTTTTATCATCATCCTCCTCCCGCAGAGCGCAAAAGCCCACTTCATCGTATAGCTTCCTGAACCGTGTGGGCAGCCTCCGGAATGAAACGCAGAAATTATCCAGGATGTAAGGGCTTGTAATGCCCATGACCACTTGTGACAGCTGTTTTGTGCGGTCAGCCAGAGTTTTGGCCGGGTACTCCCAAGAGCGCCAGCCAAGCCTTTCCCGTGTGGAATAATCGGAGTAGTCGAGGCCGCCCGCCCTATACAATTCCTGCCACTGGCGGACAGAACGATGCTCATTCATCCTTCGGCCCTCCCGGCAGCATCGTTTCCAGGATGTCGGCGACGGCGGTGAATACCTCCGCCAGCTCACGGGCCTCTTTGACAGAATCCTCAATTTCGTCGGGCCGCATACGGGTATTCTCCACCCAGATATGGACGTTTTCCTCCGTGGGGGTCAGCAGGACGGCTCGCTCAAAGGCTTTACAGAAGAGAGAAGCGATCTTGCCCCGGCGGTCCGCCTCAGCGTCGATGGCCTGGACCTCCTTTTTCGCTTTCAGAAGCTCCACCGCCTGGGCGGCGGCTTCCTCTCGTTCCTCCTCCGGCAGATCCTGAACCTGACGGGTGATGTTGTAGCCCTGATTGATGGACAGGTCGCCGCTGTCCAGGGCCTCCTTCACGGCAGAGGGCGCGTGCTCGTCGATCTGCATGACCTTGCCCATAGTGACCTCGCCGATACCAACAGATTCGGCCAGCTCTTTTCTTGTGCTGACAGGAGAAATCGGGTTTGACAATGTTGTCAAACCCGATTTTGTATCCTCACTTTTCTGATCGCCGCCTCCGGCAGACATATTCGCTTTTGCCTTGGCCTCAATGTCCGGCCTCAGCTTCAGGGCGATTTTGCCCAGCTCCCACTTTTCCAGGTTCCGGCGACCCCGCTGGTTCTCAATGGCCCAGCGTTTCGCCTCCAGCAGGTCCTCAAACGAGAACACCGCCATTTTATACGGAATCCCGTGCTCCTCGCACAGCCGCTGGCGGTTATGTCCGTCGATGATGACCATATCCTCGTTGACAATGACAGGCGAATAACAGCCGTTTTTCAGCAGGTCTGCCTCCAGGGCGGCCAGCTGCTCCCCCGTGAGAGGGGGGAGCAGTTCCGCCAGTTCCGGCAGCACAACCGGAGTCCGGTCCGCGCTGCCGTACTCGGTTCCGGTGTTCCGCATTACGCGATGGCTTCGCTCTCAGGCATCCCGGCGGCCTCCTGGTTTGCTCTGGCAACGTAAATGGCCCCGGCGGCTTCCCGCGCCTTTCTGGGGGAGAGCACTTCCACATCGCTGGCCTTGATGAGGAAGCCGGGCTGGCGGGCGGGGTCCTCGGAGGGCACAACAGTCTCGAAGTCCCCGACGGCGGCCAGCTTGCAGCCCTTATAGGCGAAGGCGGCGCAGCGCTCCGCCAGGGGGCCGCGGACCTTGATGGAGATAAAATCGGTGAGGCGGGTTCCGT
>CATOKC010000275.1 GCA_951800675.1 uncultured Oscillibacter sp. | reverse complement strand
CTCCGCCGGGACGGGGGGGGGCTCCGGTGCGGGGGCCTGTGGCGCTTCGGCCTCTCGGAGCAGTTGGTGCTCCAGACTGCCGCCGTACTCCGCCAGAATCTCCTCCAGGGTGTAATCATCCTCCGGCACCGGGGTATTCAATTGGTGGTCGTCCTTCGGGGTCATGGGATACCCTCCTTTGGAAGGGGATGGTTAAAGCCGCTGTCTGACGGCCTCGTAGAGAAGAATCGCCGCGGCGGCGGAGGCGTTTAGGGAGGAGAGCTTCCCCCGCATGGGGATGCTGACCAGAAAGTCGCAGCTCTCGGCCACCAGACGGCCCATGCCGCTGCCCTCGCTGCCGATGACAATGGCGGCGGGGCCCTTGAGGTCCGCGTCGTAGAGGGCGGTGGTTCCGTCTGCCGCTGTGCCGAAAACCCAGATGCCTCGGGCTTTCAGGTCCTTCAGCAAAGAGGGGAGATTGGGCACCCGGGCCACGGGCACGTGGGCCACCGCCCCGGCGGAGGTCTTGGCCACCACCGCCGTGAGGCCGGCGCTGCGGCGCTTGGGGATGATGACGCCGTGGGCCCCGGCGCACTCTGCCGTGCGGATGACGGCCCCCAGGTTATGGGGGTCCGAGAGCTCGTCACAGACCACCAGCAGGGGAGCTTCCCCCCTGGCCTCCGCCGAGTGGAGGATGTCCTCCACCGTGGCGTACTCCCGGACGGAGCTGAGGGCGATGACGCCCTGGTGGGCGTGGGTGCGGCTCATGGTGTCCAGCTTCCGCCGGTCCGCCTCCACCACCACGGCCCCGGCGGAGCGGGCCTTGGAGGCGATGTGGCCCAGGGTCTTGTCCGTCTCGCCCTTTTGCAGGTAAATTTTATCAATGGCCGTCCCGGCCCGCAGGGCCTCGATGACGGCGTTTCGGCCCTCGATGATTCCGTCGGCCTCGAGGGCGGGGGTTTTGCGTTCTTCCATGGGGATTCCTTCCCGGCCGGGAGGCCCGGCCTGAAAATTTTGTCGATACGCTCTTAGTATACCATAGCTCGGGAGGATAATAAAGCGGGAATTTACAGAAACTTCATGAAACCGCCTTGTGACTTTCCAGGTTCTGTGATATACTGCCATATAATTTCGCCGGGTCTTACATTTTGACTGATACCGTGCGCTTTCCCCTGAAAGGAGCAACTCATACATGGACCAAAACAACAACAAGAAAAAGCCGGACCAGAACAAAAACAGCAACTGGCGGGGCTTTATCCACCTGATCTGCTGGGCGGTGCTGCTGGCGGCCCTGGTAAGCTACGCCACCACTTATATGACCAGCATGGGCCACCAGGCAAGCTCTGTGGAGCTGGAGTACAGCGAGTTTTTGGATATGCTGGACTTTGGCAAGGTGGCCGGGGTGGACTTTGACAACAGCGAATCCATCCTCATCATCACCCCGGTGGACGGCTATGTCTACACCAACAGCGAGGGGATGGAATACACCAAATCCACCCAGGAGGACGGAACCGCCGTTTACACCCACGTAGATGGGGAGGGCCGGGAGTTGAAGCTGTCCCTGGAGCTCTTCACCGTCCAGCTCCAGTCCTATGACGCCATTGTGGAGCATATTCAAGAGCTGAACCGGCAGCCGGGAGGCGTCCAAACGGAAGGAGCGGGCATCCGCATCAACCAGGACTACCAGCCCCCCATGAGCCCCATTTTGCTGTTTTTGGTGAACCTGGCCCCCTTCTTCATCATCATCCTGGTGATGAGCCTGGTCATGAGCTGGATGGCGAAAAAGGGCATGGGCGGCATTGGAGGCATCGGCGGCGTGGGGAAATCCAACGCCAAGGTTTATATGGAGAAATCCACCGGCGTCACCTTCAAGGACGTGGCGGGCCAGGATGAGGCCAAGGAATCCCTGACGGAGATCATCGACTTCCTCCACAACCCCGGAAAGTACACGGAGATTGGCGCCAAGCTTCCCAAGGGCGCCCTTCTGGTGGGCCCTCCGGGCACCGGCAAGACCCTGCTTGCCAAGGCCGTGGCCGGAGAGGCGGGGGTTCCCTTCTTCTCCATTTCCGGCTCCGACTTTGTGGAGATGTTTGTGGGCGTAGGCGCCTCCCGGGTCCGGGACCTCTTTAAGGAGGCCAGCAAGGTGGCCCCCTGCATCGT
>CATOKC010000274.1 GCA_951800675.1 uncultured Oscillibacter sp. | reverse complement strand
TGGCCTGGTGGAGGCCCTCGCTGTACCGGCGGCCGAACATGAGGCGGCCGGTGAACTCGTCAACAATAATGACCTGCCCATCCTTGATGACGTAGTCGGTGTCCCGCTTCATCACGCCGTGGGCTTTGATGGCCTGGTTGATATGGTGGTTGATGGTGGAGTTCTCCGGGTCGGAGAGGTTCTCCAGGTGGAAGAACTCCTCCGCCCTGGCGATGCCCCGGGCAGTGAGGGTGGCGGTCTTGGCCTTCTCGTCCACCACGTAGTCCGCGTCGATGTTCACGTCCTCCTCGGCCTTGTCGTCGGTCTCGGCGATGACCAGCTTCTTCAGGGGCCGGACGAACATCTCCGCCATGTCGTAGAGCTGGGTGGACTTCTCCCCCATGCCGGAGATGATCAGGGGGGTCCGGGCCTCGTCGATGAGGATGGAGTCCACCTCGTCCACGATGGCGAAGTTATGGCCCCGCTGGACCAGCTCCCCGGCGTACAGCGCCATGTTGTCCCGGAGGTAGTCGAAGCCCATCTCGTTGTTGGTGCCGTAGGTGATGTCGGCGGCGTAGGCCCGCTGGCGGGCGGGCTTGTCCATGTCGTGGATGATGAGGCCCACGGTGAGGCCCAGGAAGCGGTACACCTTGCCCATCCACTCGCTCTGGTACTTGGCCAGGTAGTCGTTGACGGTGACGATGTGGACCCCCTTGCCCGTCAGTGCGTTGAGGTAGGCAGGGAGGGTGGCCACCAGGGTCTTGCCCTCGCCGGTCTTCATTTCCGCGATGCGCCCCTGGTGGAGGACGATGCCGCCTACCAGCTGGACGCGGAAGGGCCGCATCCCCAGGACGCGGACGGAGGCCTCCCGCACGGTGGCAAAGGCCTCGGGCAGGATGTCGTCCAGGGTCTCGCCGTTGGCGAGGCGCCCCTTGAACTCGGCGGTCTTGGCGGTGAGCTGGGCGTCGGTCATGGCCTTGTATTCCGGCTCCAGGGCCTCGATCTTATCCGCGATGGGGTAGATCTGCTTCAGCTCCCGCTCGCTGTAGGTACCAAAGATTTTTGTGATCAGACTCATTATGATAAGCTCCTCTTTCGTGAGAGTGAAATGCACACAACGATACAATTTACTAGTATAACACAGTTTTGGTATTTTGCAATGGGAAATTCCACGAAAGGGGCGAAAAGGGCGGCGAAAGGGGAAATGGGACCGGGGAGGAGGGCTCCTCCATTCAGCTTCCTCCTCCGGCCCCGGGCGGGAGGGAGACCGCCCGGGCGCTTTGCCTGTGAAAGCTGCCCGGCAGAGGCAAAAATTTGGGGAATTTGCCCGGCCGGACGGCGGAAAAACCGCTGAGAACCCCTTGTAAAACGCCGTTCAACGCGGTATAATACATCTAATTTGGATCATTACACCAATTTGTAGAAACGAAGGTGAAAGGATATGGAACGAATCAAGATCGCGGCGGTCTACGCCGGCGGCGCGCAGCTGGACGGCCAGACCATCACCGTATGCGGCTGGGCCCGCACCATCCGGGACATGAAGACCTTTGGGTTCATCGAGCTCAACGACGGCTCCTGCTTCCGGAACCTGCAGGTGGTCATGGACGCCAATACTCTGGACAACTATAAGGACGTCGCCGCTCAGAACGTGGGCGCGGCCCTCATCGTCACCGGCAGGCTGGTCCTCACCCCCGAGGCCAAGCAGCCCATGGAGGTCAAGGCGGAGAAGATCGAGGTGGAGGGCGTGTCCTCTCCGGACTATCCCCTTCAGAAGAAGCGCCACAGCGTGGAGTACCTGCGCACCATCGCCCACCTGCGGCCCCGGACGAACCTGTTCTCCGCCGCCTTCCGGGTGCGGAGCGTGGCGGCCCACGCCATCCACTGCTTCTTCCAGGACCGGGGCTTTGTCTACGTCCACACCCCCATCATCACCGCCAGCGACTGCGAGGGCGCCGGGGAGATGTTCCGGGTCACCACCCTGGACCCGGAGAACCCGCCCCGGACCGAGGACGGAGCGATTGACTTTACCCAGGACTTCTTCGGCAAGCCCGCGAACCTGACCGTCTCCGGCCAGCTCAACGCCGAGAACTTCGCCATGGCCTTCGGGGACGTGTACACCTTCGGCCCCACCTTCCGGGCGGAGAACTCCAACACCCAGCGCCACGCCGCCGAGTTCTGGATGATCGAGCCGGA
>CATOKC010000273.1 GCA_951800675.1 uncultured Oscillibacter sp. | reverse complement strand
GATCAACGACGGCCTCAAGGCCATCGGCTACGCCCTGCTGGTGATTTTCTTCGTGATGGGCGTGGTGAAGACGTGTGGGAGCTTCACGGAGCTTCGGAAGCCCGAGCAAGTGCTGAAATGCTTCGTCCGCTTCGCCCTGGCCCAGGCAGCGGTGTCCCATGGCATGGAGCTGATGACGGCCCTCTTCACTGTGGGCCAGGGGATGGTGAACACCATCATGGGTGCCTCCGGTATGACGGGGCTCTCCGCCTCGGAGCTGCCGGACGAGATGGTCACCATCATCGAGGACGTGAGCTTCCTGGATAGCATCCCCTTGTGGGCAGTTACCCTGCTGGGGTCCCTGTTCATTTGGGTGCTGTCTCTGGTCATGATTTTGACCGTTTACAGTCGCTTTTTCAAGCTCTATATGGCCACCGCTATCGCGCCGATTCCCCTGGCCAGTTTCGCGGGACAGCCCTCCAGCAGCATCGGCATAGCCTTTCTGAAAAGCTACGCCGCCATCTGCCTGGAGGGATGTGTCATCGTTTTGGCCTGTGTGATTTTCTCCGCCTTCGCATCCGCGCCTCCGGCGCTGTCGGACCCCAGCCTCGCGGCGGCGACCATCGTGTGGAACTATGTGGGCGAAATTTTATTCAACATGCTGGTACTGGTGGGCGCTATCAAAATGAGCGACCGGCTGATCCGGGAGCTGATGGGCCTCGGTTAAAACAGGCCCTCGGCGCTGACGGCGGAGCAGCCATCCAGTCTGGCCTGACGGACCCGCCCGGCAAAGGCTCTGGCGGCAGACAACTCGCATCGCAGATCCTCCAGCAGCTCCCAAAGGCGCCGGGCCAGGGTGACCAGCCAGGACAGGGCCACAAGGCCCACCATGGCAAACAGGATACCGTCCGCCAGGGCGGCATGGACCTGATACCAGCTGTGAAACAGGGTGAGCATCAGAATGCCGTAGAGCAGCGGAACGCCCAGCCGGAGTTTCAGGGCCAGACGAAGCAGAAGCGGCAGCAGAGCGGACCCAATCCCCAATATCATAAACGCCATATCGCAAGCCCTCCTTTGTTGGTTTGCGGTATGTTACCATAGGCGGACGGGCCTTGCAAGGGTCTGTCTGCCGATTTATTTACGCTGCGTCCGGCAGCGGGAAAGGAATAAGATGGACATCAAAAGCGCGTCTTTTCACAGTCCCTATGGGGACCGTGAACTCACCGTAACCGTATGCTCCTACGCCGTCAACAAACGGCTGGCAATCGACCTGCTCTGCAAAGAGGATGGATATTGGGAACCGTATGCGTTCCTGACGGTCAACCTGCCCGAGGTCCCACTCCAAGCGAACGAGGCGTTTATCAAGGACTTCGACGAAAACGCCGGACTCTTGGATTTTGTCTTGAAAAACAAGCTGGGGAAGGTCCTTCCGGGCCAGGAGGGGCGCTCCGGCTTCTGTACTTACCCGAGGATCGCCTTTGATATGGAGAAGCTCCGGGAGTTTGACCCGGAGGGCACCGAAAAGTATCTGCGCCAGTCTCAACAGCATCAGCAGAAAAAACGTACCCCAAAACGGAAGGAACGGTGATACACCATAGAAGTACGCATCAACAAAGAAGTCCGGGACTACCAGGAGAGCCTGTTCTTCGGGCTGTCTCTGCGCCAGCTCCTGTACGCCCTGCTGGCCGTGATTGTGGCTGTGGCCATCTATTTTAGCCTGCGGAACACGGTAGGAAGCGGCGAGATTGGCTGGATTTGCGTCCTGGCGGCGTTCCCCTTCGCCCTCGGCGGCTTTTTCACCTACAATGGCATGACCCTGGAGCGCTTCATCCTCGCTTTTATCCGCTCGGAATTTTTATACCCCAGACAGCTCGTTTTCAAATCGGAAAACCTCTGCGCAAAGGCCCTCGAAAATTCTACCATCAAGGAGGCTCTACGGCTTGATTAAAACCCTACAAAACACCCTGAAACAAGATAAGGAAGGCTTCGACCTCCCCAAGTCCGTGCAGGACGCCATTCCCATCCGCCGCCTCTGGCCGGATGGGATTTTTCAGTTTGGGAGCAAGTTCTCCAAAACCATCCGCTTCTCGGACATCAACTATGCAATCGCATCCAAAGAGGACAAAACGTCCATGTTTCTGGGCTATTCGGAATTGCTGAACGCCCTGGACACCGGCTCCACCACCAAGCTGACCATCAACAACAAGCGGCT
>CATOKC010000272.1 GCA_951800675.1 uncultured Oscillibacter sp. | reverse complement strand
GCTTCTGTCCGGCTTGATGGAACACCCCCTTCAATCCCTGCCACAGTCCGCCGACCGCAAAGACCAGAACCAACTGGATCAGGACTGTCCGCAGCGCATAGTAGAGGGGCACTGGGCCGGTGGTGGTGTTCCACTCCTGACCGATTAGGCCCGCAAGCCAATGATCCAAAGGTGTAGCCTGGAACAACACAACAGCCAAGCGCAGCAGGGCGTACAGAGTGGCACAGGCATAGGCGAACCGGAATCCACTGTTCTCCCGCCGCAGGGGGGCCAGGCCCAGCCACAGCAACGCCGCCCCCACCGCCGGCAGAATGGTGTCCAGGCCCAAAAAGTTGAGGGTGATGGTAACGAGAGCCAGTCCCCAGCAAATCTGGCTGATGGGCTTTTTCCACGGACAGGGCGGCTTCAGCTCGGACAGCTCCGGCGGCAGCTGGGCGGAGCCCTCATAGAGCAGACGGTCAAATTCATCCATGGAATACACCTCCCAGTTCCGACTGTAAATGCTTGCGGATACGGTACAGCTTCCCCTCCACTGCCCGGACGGTCAGGCCCGATTCGGCGGCGATCTGGGCGATGGGCTGGTAGTAGTAATATTTGCGCAGGAACAGCTCCCGGTCCCTGCGGCCCAGCCGCTCCACCGCCGCCCACAGGGCCCGGCCCGGGTCGAAGGTGCCGATGGAGTCCCACACCCGGAGCAGCACATCGGACAGGCACTCCTCCCGGTCCCGCTCGTCAGGGAGGATGGGGGCGATGATGTACCGGAGCAGAGGGGTGTACGCCGTCTGGAATTGCTCCATCGCCCCATTCTGCCGGTTTTGCAGGGCGTGAACCAGCTCCGTATCCGCCACGATGACTCCCTCCTTTTTGTTCGTATGTCCTACTATACACCGGAGACGGCAAAATCCCACAAAATATTTTTTAGAAATTATGAGCACAACAAACGCCTGCCCGCGCTCTGGGGAAGGCGGGCAGGCGTTCTTTCAGGCTTCACAATGATTCGTCTGTACTCAGATGTTATCCTCGCACCACCTCGCAATCTCCCCAATCAGCTCCAGCGGGAGGGGCTTGCTGTAGGGGAGCTGGATGGCACCCTTGCTGGTCTTGTACTCCGTCAGCCGCCCAGCGAACGCCTCCACAGCCTCCGGGCCGGGGTACAGGCCGATGTGCCGCTTGGAGGCTGCGAACTGGATCAGGTTGCGGCCCTTCCAGTAGGTGGGCATACTCCAGGAGATTTTCTCCCTTGCCTCCGGGATGCTGGCCTTGATGGCGGCGTTGA
Organism: uncultured Oscillibacter sp.; assembly: GCA_951800675.1. The sequence continues at coordinate 953 of CATOKC010000272.1, read as the reverse complement.
TCTGCCGCAGATAGTCCTGCGCCTCCTCCGGCTGGGCGGCGATATACTCCTCAATCGTCGCCGGAGGTTTCCCGCAGTAGTGGCTCTGGTCCACATTTTTGAATGATCGCCCGCACTTGGGACATACCCACATGGCTGCTTCCTCCTATTTCCGCAGAATCTTCTCCATCGTCTTTCCCTTCGCCAACTCGTCGATCAGCTTATCCAGGTAACGGATTTCCCGCATGAGCGGGTCCTCTACCTCCTCCACCCGGACGCCGCAGACCACGCCCTTGATCAGCACCCGGTTCGGATTGGGCTGGGGTGCCTTGCGGAAAAAGTCCCCGTAGCAGAGGCCGGAGGAGCGGAACGACTCCAACTGCTCCGGGCTGTACCCCGTCAGCCAGCAGATGACTTCATCCACTTCGGCCTTTGTCCGGCCTTTTCGGGCGGCCTTGTCCAGCAGAAGCCCGTAAACTTTCCCGAAATTCATTTGAAACACTTTGTCGTTATTCATAATGCATGCGCTCCAGATAATGATATACTATTTTACCACATCCTATATTGTTTTGCCAAGAGTCGGCCTGAATCTTGCGCGGGTCAACGGAAAGGGTTTCATTCTTTGTTTTCGGTTACGCAATATCTGAGCAGTAAATCTGTGGCCTTCGGCGTTATATTTTTCTGCCTGTGCTCTGCTTTCTGCCGTCACGAGGAGGTTGTCGTCAAAGCCATAGGGCTAATATCATCCTCCGGCTATGTTAGAAGCACGTTGGTAATCCCGCTTGGCGGCAAAGCTCATGCCGGGCCGGTAGTTCCCTAAACAGTCCTTTAGGCTTTTTGTCAAGAGGAACTTTTCAAGGGATGGGAAAAATCAAGCGGGAAAAGTCCCGTGGACGGTTAGAAGCCGTTTTTGGGGGCGGGTAGTATAAAACCCTTACCCCGCCCCGCGCCGGGGCTTGGAGCGCCCCAGGAAG
>CATOKC010000271.1 GCA_951800675.1 uncultured Oscillibacter sp. | reverse complement strand
AAAGAGGGGCTGTATATGGAACACAACCAAATCGGTGATAAGATTCGGGAACTTCGGACACGCAACAACCTGACCCAGGCGGATCTGGGAAAGCTTGTCGGTGTGTCGATGCAGGCGGTCTCCAAGTGGGAGCGGGGCGGTACGCCGGATATCGACGTGCTTTTGTCGGTGGCGAAGTACTTCAACATTTCCCTGGACGAGATGGTTGGGCGCACCGTCAATTCTACGGGGCGGCTTGAGGACGTGCTGTATACTGCCATGCAGGAGGTGCCGGAGCACAAAAAGATCCAGCAGGCCTGCCGCTACTGTTGGGCGATCTTCAAGGGCATGAGCGGCATCCCAGGCGTGAGGGACTACGACTACAGCACCGCCCATCCCGGCGACACGGAGAGCTCCCGCTGCCGCGTCAGTACCGACGAGGGAATCGGCTATTTCTTCGCCGCCCAGGACGCGCCCATGATGGCCATCATGCCGGAGCCGAAGGACGGCTATGACATGGCCCTCGGCGATGTGAAGGACTACGTGGCCCTGTTCCGGCTCCTGGGCGACGAGGACGCTATGCGGCTGTTCCTCTTCCTTTGTACCCGGACCACCCTGTTCTCCGAGCGGTTGGCCGCCCAGTCTACAGGCATCGTGGAGGAGAAGGTGGGACAGGTGCTGGATGAATTTGAGTGCCGGGGCTGGCTGGCCAAAGAGACTGCCGATATGGATGACGGTCCGGTGCTCCTCTACCGGCCTACCTATAAAGAATACTTTATCTTCTTCCTCTTTTTCGCCCGGGACATGACCGTTTCCCCTCAGTTCTGGTATCTGAGCAACTGCACCCGGCGCAAGGCTCCGCTGCTACGGGACCTCCCGGCGGACGCCAGGGCGGAGCACTGAGAAAAACCGCTGGCCTGTTCCTTCAAACAGACCAGCGGTTTACAGTTTTCTAGTCGCACTATCCCAACAGATTTTTCGGCTGCTTTCCCAAACCGCCTTTGATACGATCTGTAAACGAGAAAATCCACAAGCAACTCCCCCAATGATGGATGGGTTTCTTTTTTATATTCTTATGAGCCTATGATGGCCCCGCCATCAGGATGAGCACCTTCCCGGGGTGTAGCTTGCGTCGTCTGAGACCCCAAATCCGCAGCATGGGCGGAAAGGTGATGGGCTTACGCTTCCCGGTCCACCGTTTGCCGCCAGCTGGACCGGCACAGGTCCAGCCAGAGGCCCGGAGGCTCGTCCCCGGTTCCGTATCCAGGGTATAGGTGATGATCCGCTCATACCCCAGCGCCTTTGCCGCCCGCGCCGCAGCTCCATAGAGAAAGCTGCACACATTTTTCTTTCCGGTGCTGCAAAGGCGGTTGACCTCCACTGTCCGGCCATCGTCCAGATAGCGGCTCACGGGGCGGCCCACGATAGCCACCCCAACCAGCCGCCCGTCCCGGACGCATCCCACAGAAAATTTATGGCCGGTAACAGGCTTGTGGTGGCGGTGATGTTCCGAGACAAAGGCGTTGGCGTTTCTAAGCGATATAGAAATAAGTGTCAACATAGATACACCTCGGTCTAATGCGCTGAAAACACACTTTTTGTCAGACTTCCGGTTTTGAATAAGGTAAAACACAACAATACCGTATAGCCCATACACGTCCAAATTGCGTAGATGATGTCGGAGCTGGTGGAGATACCCTGTACCAGCACTGCGTAAATCGCAACACAGATCATAATGAGAAAGCCCTGGAAACCCAGGGCAAACAGCGATTTCAGATAGTTTTGACCCATGCCGCCAAATTCCTTGCCCAGCATCGCCGCCATGGGAATGGGCGCTACGCTGGTGACAAGATATATCTCGATCATCCGGCCAAAAGTTATGAGGAAAATGCAGATGGTCAGCGCCCACATCGTTAAGCCGACAAAGAGGGACTGTACCCACAGTCCCAGCAGCGGCCCCAAATCCATGGCCTCCAGCTGGGCCTGCATATCAGGGACTATCGTTTCGAGGTCTATACTGGTACTGCCTCCAATTACGCCGGATGCGCTGGCGACAACGCTCTGCGCCACATCGAATACACCCATCACGATATTCCCATGATTTCCAACTTCAAAAAAACTCAATTTCTGCAACTTTTTCCCCCACTTTCCTCTGCTTGTCCGCCCCTGCGTTTTTCCCATTCAGATGGCATCTTCGCACACGGCATCCCCCATCAAAATCCCCTGCATTTCCCCCATTCATCTTCTCTTTCAGAGGGCGTCCTTCGCAACCACCTTCTCC
>CATOKC010000270.1 GCA_951800675.1 uncultured Oscillibacter sp. | reverse complement strand
CGCTGCCCATCAGCCGCTCCCATCTGCAAGAGGTAAAGGCGCAGATCAACGCCTATTGGGGGGCACACATATGACGGACGTGTTTCTGCTGTTCTCCGGCCTGTTGGCCGGGGCGGTGCGTGTTCTTGTAGGGTTGTTCCTCGTTCACCGGTTGCTGTCCATAAAAAGGCCAGATCGAAAAAGCATCGCGGCGGGGCTGGCCGGGGCGCTGGCCCTCACGGTTCTGCTGTCTCTGCTCCATGCGCCGGATTTTTACCTGATGGCTCTGGAGGCGGTTCTGATTGCCGTCTGTACCCACCACTTGCAAGGGGCCGACCTAAGAATGGGCCTGTTTGTCGGGATCTTTTACGAAATTGGCGTCTCCTTCTGGTCGTTTCTCCTGCCGGCATGGATGGGCGTGCTGTTCCGCTCCCAGGACTTTCTGAGCGCCAGAACGCTGGCCGGACAGTCCGCCCTCTGGCTGCTCCACGGACTGCTGGCCGTTTTAGCGGCCTGGCTCTCCAGAGGCCGGGAGATCAACCGCAAATCCGCATTCCGGGCCGTCTCCGCGCTGACGCTGGCGGGATTCCTCGGAGTCATCACGCTGTCGGAGCAGACAGTTCTGGTGATCCCCGACGATACCCTCTATATGTGGACTATCCTGGCGGTGGTGCTGATGATGTCGGTGCTGGTGTTCAACATCAACCGGCAGTATGAGGTGGAAAAGGAGCTGGCAAGGCTGAAATCGGAGCAGGCCGAGCTGCTGGAGCGGGACTATACCGCTGTCAATCGGGCCTACCAGGTCAACGCCAAGCTGTTCCACGACTTCCACAACCACATCGGCGTCCTGCGGCAGTTTCTCACCCATGAGAAGTACAAGGAGGCCGTCCGCTACCTGGACGAGTTGCAGACCCCGGTGCGGGACCTCACCGCCGCCGTCTGGACAGGGGACGAGACAGCGGACTACCTGATCAACAGCAAGGCGGCTGCGGCGGAGGCCGATGGTATCCGGTTCCAGGCCCAGGTGGAGTTTCCTCGCCGCACCAACATCCGCAGCGTGGATCTGTGCGCGATTTTGGGGAACCTGCTGGACAACGCCATTGAGGCAGCCAGGCAGGTGCCGGACCCGGCGGGCCGCACGGTGACCCTCACCATCCGCCGTATCCACCAGATGCTGGTCATTAAGGTGGAAAACAGCTTCGCCGCCTCCCCTGTCCGGGAGAATGGCGAACTGAAAACCACCAAGACCGGGGGCGGCCTCCACGGCTGGGGCCTGAAAAGCACCCAGGCCGCCGCGGAAAAGTACGATGGAATGGTGCAGGCCGGTGTCTCCGGGGAGGTTTTCCGGGCGGTGGCTATACTGTCCTATCAAGGAATGGAGGATATTCATGAGTAAATACGACGCATTGTGGGCCTATGTGCAAAAGGATGGAAGCCCGACCCTCAAATTGACCTTCGGGCAGATCCAGGAGATTGCGGGCATCCCCATTGACCACTCTTTCCTGCAATACAAAAAGGAATTGACGGATTACGGGTATCAGGTTGGGAAAATCTCCATGAAAGAGCAGACGGTTATTTTTAAGAGGATATGAGTGTGACAGGGCTGAAGAGAGGAACAGTCATGCTGGCGCCGCATCAAGAAGAATGGACACAAAATGCGGAGAGGACGATTGAAACATTAAAGCGGCTTTTAGAACCTGTTGCAGTTGACATCCAGCATATTGGAAGCACCGCCATTCTCTCCATTCATGCAAAACCGATTATTGATCTTGTCGTAGGCGTTCGTAACCTGGGCGATATATTGCCTTATGTCGAATTGCTCAAACAACATGATATTGTGTTTCGCGGAGAAGATGTTGCGGGGCAGCTGCTGTTTGTAATGGGCGACTTTGAAAAGGATACTCGTACACACCACATCCATGTGGTCAGATGGAATGAAGCCGAATGGAATAACTATGTCAATTTTCGGGATTATTTGAACCGTTATCCTGATAAGGCGATGCAGTATGATGCCTACAAGAAAAAGTTGGCGGCGCAATTTGCAGATGATCGAGGGAGCTATACCACAGGCAAGCAGGAACTGATAGACCGCTTGCTGAAAGAGGCTCATGCGTGGAGGTCTGGGACATAGTGTTGCAGACGATGATATAAAGCGGAGGAATGATTATGTTCGGAAAGAAAGAAAAAAGATTCAGCGTAAAAGAAGCAGAAAGCTACAGCGGAAGCGGAACCATCCGGATCATCGTTGATACAAAGACAGGCGTTAATTACATTATGACAGAAGGCGTTGGCGGTT
>CATOKC010000269.1 GCA_951800675.1 uncultured Oscillibacter sp. | reverse complement strand
TCTTTTCCCGGTTGATAAGGGCCAGGCCCTTTAACGTATAGTCCCAATCTTCCGGCTATATATTGTTAGTATCATACAAAATCCCTACAGGAAATTTGCTGTTTAGCTCTTTCACCGCTCACTTTCAGACGCAAAAAATCCCCCGGCGTGGCCTGAAACCACGCCGGGGGATATCCTTGACCAAATCGGTCAGCTATTCTTTTCGAGGATATACGTTCACGGTTTCCCGTCCCACAAGCAACGGGAAGCAGCGAGGACGTGAATTATCGTACCGCTCTTCCGGCCTTCTCCGCCGCCCGCTTCGCCATGATCGCAGCCTGGTAGCGGGGGATGAGCGCCATAGGCTCCTTACCATTGGTGATGCCCAGACAGATCGTCTCCGCATACTCCGCCTACAGCAGCCCCGCTCTCCCGAGCGCCACCGCAAATTCATCCCGGCGCAGAATATCCTCTGGAGCGCCGCTGAGAATCTTGGCGTCCACCAACTGCTTCCAGTAGCCCTCCTTCTTGCTCCAAGCGGGCTCTGCAAGCTTTGCGGCGTGGTCTTTGGCCTTTTGCAGCAACCTGTATGCCTGCTCATCGGTCATCTGAGAAATCATTGCATTGATATCCATGTCATCCACCTCATTGTAGTCAAAATCTCTGATATACGCTGTCACCAGCGTCTTACTGCGTTTCCTCCGGAACACCCCGCCGCCGTTGGACTGGCTACCGGCCTCCCCGGCGGAGGTGTTGCCCTCGATGGCCGTGATGGTCGAGCCCGCCACGCTCTCCACGATGCCGGTGTGCCCGAAATTGTAGATGATGATGTCCCCGGGCATGGGTACGGTGACGATGCACTCCGGCTTGTTCTGTCTGTACCAGTTCAGCAGCGCGGAACAGCTGGCCGTGGTGTACGGCAATCTCCGCCCCGCCTGGTTGAAGCACCACTGAACGAACGCCATGCACCAGGGATACTTCGTGTCCGCCGTGTCCCGAACCTCCCGCCCATAGAACCATGTGTTGTACTTGACGTTGTTGCTGTTGGCGGGTCTCTCGGTTGTCCCCAGCTCCCCGGCGGCGATCTTCAGCACGTCTCTACCCATTGCCGCCCTCCATAGCGTCCTGCACCTTCTGGCTCTGGGTGCCGAAGTAGAACGCGATGATCACGGCGTAAATGGTCATGAAGTCCTGAGAAATGGCCTGCCGGACTGTCATGACCGCAAACACCACCGTCAGCACCAGCGTCACCAGGCTCTTGACGCTCAGCAGGTTCCCCAGCCGCTTGATGATGCTCTCATTCATATGGTTCCTCACTTTCTCATGGTTCCAAGCGTCCCACGCTCAATGCGATCTTCTACCCGGCGATTAAGCCACATTAAAGCTTCCTCAATGTGCGTTAGGGCGCAGGCATTTTCTCTACAGGAAAATGGTCCAGCCTGGAACGTTCGCAGACGGTCCCGAACAATTTCCAGCAAATCGGTATCCAATATACCGGGACGACTGTCCGGGTCCTTGCGAGGACCCCGCTGGAACTGGATGCGCAAAATCGGCTCCCCGTCAACATCGGACATATTTGCCGGATAGATGTCGTAATCGTGATAAGCGCCGCCAGGGCCGGGCTCTCCGTAGGGATATACTGCGTTCAGGTTTTCGCGCTTCTGGATGGTACTCAACTTTTCCATATTATTCCTCACTTTCCCCGGGCTTGTCCCCGGATAAAATTTTACTGATCTTGATCCCCGCCAGCAGCAGGGCTTCCACGCCGCCAGCGCCCATGGTGTACTGGATCAGCGTATCCGGCACCGCGCCCTTCACGCAGAAGATCACGGTCATGGCCGCGATGAACGCCAGCAGGAACAGGCCCATCAGGCCCAGGATCACATTGGACGTCTTCACAGCCCCACCCTCCCCAGCAGGAAGGCGATCACCGCCGCGCAGACCGCCCAGACCGCTTTTTCCACCAGGCTCTCCCAGCGCCGGACGGGCTTGTCGCGTTGATTTTCCTGCCATTCGATCAAACGGTCCAGCTTCTCGTTGACCGTCTCGAAATGCTTTTCCTGGGCGGCTTCCGCCTTTTCCAGGTCTCCCAGACGCTGGAACAGCTCCTTGTGGGTGGAAGAGGAATTGGCGCGGTAGGTGTTGAACTCCTCCTTCAGCGCCTCTACCCGGGCGGAGACCGGGCAGTCTTTGGGGTTGCAGTTTTCTGGCATGATATCCTCCTTTACATAATAGGGCAGGCTCTTCTTTCATCCTACCATCGTTGCGGACACGCACCCGATATAGAACCCGCCAGCCAG
>CATOKC010000268.1 GCA_951800675.1 uncultured Oscillibacter sp. | reverse complement strand
CATTTGCGCTATGCTTGCGACTCGCCGCCTGGGGGCGGCGAGTCCCTGCCCCGCCGTTGGCGGGGCTTCGTTCTAAGCGGTAGGTTGATTAGAATGAGCGGGCGGAGCCCGCGGCCTCGAAGAGGTCACATCATCGCTCCGGCCCCAAGCGAAGCTGCCGGAGCTTCAGATCGTAGTGGTCCACGGGTACATCCCGCAGGTCCAGGGCTGATTTATCCAGTACGTCTGCCGCATAGCGGGCGTAGTCATAACCCTCACTTTCCACCAAAATGCCGCCCCGATGGTTTTTGGCGCATACAAAGAGACAATGGTACACGCCGTCAACCTCCCGCATCAAGTTCCTGTTTTCGATAATAAAGGGCATGTCATCCAGCATATGTGTGGAAAAATGTCGGAATTGCTTCTCGGTCAGCTCGACAACCTTGACAACCTCGACGCGAACGGGATTGTCCTTTGTTTTGTTCTGCAAATCTTGCAGACGGTTGGCCTTGAAATGAAAATGCGTATAGATTGCGGATACCGCCATCTTATCCTCCTTTTCCAGAGCGAGGGTGTTACATATAACCCCCTTGGCAGACAGGGTGCTAGTACATAACACCTGGCTCCCTGACGTTACCGCTCTTGTGATGATTTGCGCCGCGCTTTTTCCGGCGCTTTTTCTTTGAGCCCATATGCGGCAATATCCTGGATGATCGAATCCGCCTCTGCCCGCACAGCCTCGTCTCCATCCATCGCTATGCCGGACACGGCCAGCGCGATCTCCCTGGCGGAGCCGGTTCCTCCTTTTTGAAGCATCCGGGCAAAAACGGCAACCGTACCCTCTCGGGATGTTTCGCCCGCAAAATCTTCGGGGATGCACTGCCGGCCCAGGTCATAGATACGCGCGGCGATGCTGCCAGCTGTAGCAGCGGGGAAATATGGGTTGTCCCACGCCTCAAAGGGAACCGGCGCACAACCTGGAGGCTGCACCAGATCAAAGCCGATTTCCCGAGAAACCTGACCCAGGATTTCCGACACAGCCGGGTCCGCCCGCAGCCGGTCCATACAGGTGAAGTCGGTTACAAGGTAGTTTTGTCCCTGGCGCACATGGAGAATGTCGGCGGCGCTGAGACCGTCAGAGCTCTCAATGCCCAGAGTCAGCCGGGCTGGAGGCCGTCCGTCCGGGCTGGGCTCGACGGCTTCGCTGTTGTAGTCCTGGGCCCGCAGTTCCAGGAAACGGTCTCTTGCTTCTTCCAAAGAGGCAAAACGTTCTATGGGAGAACGATCTCCGGCGTTGTCCGCCCAGGTCTTGAGATCGGGGATGATGTAGAACCCCCAGCCGCTCACAGCCTCCGGGGCGGCTGCTTCCGGCTGCCGCTCGGGCAGGGGCTGGAGACACTCCAGGCGGTTCGCCGCCCGGATGGCATTGTCATTGAGCTGCCTCTGCCATGCTCCTTCTTTGGGAGACCAACGGAAGCCCTCGTTTTTCAAGGCGGTCCGCGTATCAGCGTCCGGCTTTTCATCAAAAATGATTTGCAGACGGTTTGCCGCCCGGTTCATTTCCACCCTGCCGCCGTCAAAAGTCCAGCCCTCATACTCCGTTTCGGCCCTTTGACTCAGCTCCTCAATCCGCTTTTTCGTCTGGCGGATCATGGCGTTGTTATTGGTGAGGCGGAAACTCGGATAGGGCTTCGGTTCCGGATGCCAGTCACGAGCCATGGAAGCCTTCAGCTTCTCGATCTGAACCGGGTCCAAACCAGGACAGCCCTCCAGGGTCTTGTGCTTGCGGTAGTAGGCGTTCACGGCCTTCATGGACTCCTGGTCCCGTTCCAGGCCCTCCAATTTGAGCTTCAGCTTCTGGACAGCCTCGGGATTGTCGGAGCTGATGCCGCCTTTGCCTGTGCCGCGGATTTTGTCCAGGATTCTCTGGATCTCCCGCCACTCCGCCATGGCCGCATCGTCCGCCCGATTCTGCTTCTCTTTTTTACGCACAGGGAAATTACTCCCTCCGGCCACCAGAATGGACGGAACACGGGCGGCAATGGCGTTTTGCTTATTGATGTTCTCCGCCAGTTTGCGGGCGTATACGTCCAGCAAACGATCAATCCGCTCATGGTGAATGGGGTCCACTTTCCGCTTTTGGGCTTCCGCGATCTGAGCGGCCTTGTCCACAGACTGACGGTATTCCGCCGTTGCGCTGCCCGCTTTGTAGTCGAAATAGCTGTTCATCTCCTTAGCCCGGCGGGCCAGCTCCTCATTGATGATGTAGTAGTTGATAGCTGCACACCTCCTCTGCAAAATCTTCTGACAGCTTTC
>CATOKC010000267.1 GCA_951800675.1 uncultured Oscillibacter sp. | reverse complement strand
TATAAACGGGATGCAAAACATCGTCATGATGTACAAGCGGGATATCGGGAACAAGATCTATCAGCAGATGATGCGGCATTTCTACTGTGAGAACGGATTCCTCCAAGAGGAGGTCGTGGGTATCAGGAACTACAACATGCAGCAGAGCTACCAGTTCAAAGAAAGGGTCGGTCTGTATGAGGAGTTCACTGAGGACATCCGGTCGGTTCTTTTCACCGGAATCAGGAATGGCGTTTTCACCACCGCGAAGTTCGACAGCAAAGAGGGCGAACTGACCCTTGCCCGTGTGCTGGAATCAGACTATGACGTTCTGAATTGGCTCCGCCCTCATCCCAGAGAGTTCAACATCACCTACAACTGCGGCCACATCTATGAGCCGGATTTTGTTGTGGAAACAGAGCAGATCATCTACCTGGTCGAGGTTAAGGGCGAGGATAAACTGAACGATCCTGATGTGATCGCCAAGAAAAAACGCGGTATACAGTACTGCGAGGCGGCTTCCCGCTGGGGCAAAGCCAACGGCTATAAAGAGTGGCGCTACCTGTTTATCCCATCCAAACAGGTCCTGCCAAGCTCCTCCTTCATGCAGCTGGCTCAGCGATTTCAGGAACTGTGATTTTTAGTATTCCGCTCTTTCGTGGCATACTCAAAATCTGCTTCGCCTAAACAAATATCACGCAGGAGGTCCGCATCACGAGGGACGAAAACGGGAGAGGAGTGGTAGAATAAAGGGGCACGGTACAAGGCCGATTTTTCTTTGCCGCCATGAGCGCGCTAAACAAATTGGCAAAATGCTCTCCCGTTGAACCACAAATTGTCCCGTCCAGCAGGGCAGAAGGACGCATAGTAAAGTGAAGCTATAGGAGAGCACACCGTGACAACAGAAGTGGAGGCCCAAAGATGGAAGTTGTCTATCGGTGCTGTTGTGGGATCGACGTACACAAATCTCTTATCGTAGCTTGCCTGCGGAGAGGCGGGAAACAGGAGCTGCGGGAGTTTGGTACTATGACTTGCGAAATCAAAGCGTTGGCCAGCTGGCTGTCGGAGGCGGGCTGCGAGATGGCTGCCATGGAAAGTACAGGGTCCTATTGGAAGCCCCTGTATAACCTGTTCGAGCTGCTGAACCTGGATGCGATTATCGTTAACGCCGCACATATGAAGGCGGTGCCGGGGCGGAAGACCGATGTAAAGGACGCGGAGTGGATCGCGGACCTGCTCCAGCACGGCCTTTTGCGGGCCAGCTTCGTCCCTGACCGGGCGCAGCGGGAGCTGCGGGAATTGACCCGCTACCGTAAGAGCATCATTGAGGAGCGCAGCCGGGAGCTGAACCGCCTGCAAAAGGTGCTGGAGGGGGCCAACATCAAACTGGGCAGCGTGATAAAGGACATTCAGGGCAAGAGCGCCCGGCGCCTGCTGGAACGGCTGGCCGCAGGAGAGCCACTGGATGACTGCGGGGAGATTGCCAAGCTGCTCCACCACAGCCTTCTGCCCAAACTGGATGAGATCATGGCGTCCCTGGACGGAATCATCACGCCGCTGCAACGGGAACTGCTGGCCCAGATTCTTGACCACATCAGCGATTTGGACCAGCGCATCCATAAGCTGGACGGGATGGCGGAAGCGTACATGACACAGGCCCAGCCGGACATCGTAGAACTGTGCCGGATGCCCGGAATTGGACAGCGCAGCGCGGAGGTCATTCTGGCTGAAATTGGTACAGACATGAGCCGTTTCCCCTCCAGTGCTCACCTGTGCTCCTGGGCCGGGGTCTGTCCGGGCAATCATAAGAGCGCCGGAAAGCGTTACCACGGCAGAACGCGAAAAGGCAATCCAACGCTCAAATCCATGCTGGTGCAGTGCGCCAAATCCGCCAGCCGGAGTAAAGGCTCCTATTTCTCCGCACAGTATCAGCGCATTGCGGCCAGGCGGGGAAAGAACCGCGCGGCAATGGCTGTGGCGCACTCTATGCTCATTGCCATTTACCACATTCTCAAGAACAAGGTTCCCTTCCGTGATTTGGGTGCGGATTATTTCGACGGTTTCTACCGGGAGCACAAGATCCGCAGTTATCTGAAACGCTTGCAAGCATTGGGATGGGAACCGAATGCCTCACCCGCCTCTATCTGAAACATCCGCTTCCTGACAGCCCGGCGCACTCTGCCACGGCGGGTCGTTTTGTTGCGCCCTGGTGGAGGTGGGTTTTCATAATAAAGAAATACAGGCCATCATCAAACACCCATCAAATCATCTGATACGATCATCCGTCAGACTCAGTTCTGGCGGGTGATTTTTTCTACAGCAAAAATTTTTCGGCATATGAAAAATAGGAGTTCGCTTTTGGACTCTGGAGGTTGTAGTAAATGAATGTGGGGAGCTACTCTCTGAATTGGTAAACATTTTGTAAACTCACTTATAGGAGAGTTCGGTTTCAGCCATCAGAGGTTGTGGTAGAAGGATGAGGGAGTCAGCGCATAAG
>CATOKC010000266.1 GCA_951800675.1 uncultured Oscillibacter sp. | reverse complement strand
CTGGCGGGCGGGGGCTGCTTCCTGCTGCTCTCGGTGGTCTTCCGGGGCGGCGCGCGCCACACGGCGGCGGGACAGCTGCGCCGGTGCCGGATCTGCCGCCGGGGCCGGGAGGCGGAGCTGACCGCCCTGCTGGATACCGGCTGCACCCTCACGGACGGCCTGTCCGGCGCGCCGGTGCTGACGGTCCACTGGGCGGCCCTGGAGCCTCTGTGGACGCCGGAGGAGAGCTCCGTCCTCTCCCGCCTGGAGCGGGAGGGCGCCGCCCGCTGTCTGGAACGTCTGGGGGGCGGCTTCCGGCTCCTGCCCTACCGCGCGGTGGGGGTCCGCAGCGGGCTCCTCCTCTGCTTCAAGGCGGACGGGGCGGAACTGGAGGGCCGGTCTCTGGGGTCCGTCACCGTGGCCCTCTCGCCCACTCCCGTCTCCGATGGCGGCGGCTACGCCGCCCTCTGGGGCGGAGACGCAGGAAAGGGGGCGGAGAGCTATGCCGCGTAAAGCGCTGGCCCTGCTCCGCAGGCTGCTGGAGAGCCTGGGCCTTCTGCGGCCCGGGAAGATCCAGTACATCGGCGGCAGCGACACCCTCCCTCCGCCCCTGAGCCGGGAGGAGGAGGCCGAGGTCCTGGCCCGCCTGGACGCCGGAGACGAGGACTCCCGGCAGATCCTCATCGAGCGGAACCTCCGGCTGGTGGTCTATATCGCCCGACGCTTCGAGAACACGGGCATCAACATCGAGGACCTGATCTCCATCGGCACCATCGGCCTCATCAAGTCCGTCAATACCTACCGGACGGACAAGAACATCAAGCTGGCCACCTACGCCTCCCGGTGCATTGAGAACGAGATCCTCATGTATCTCCGGAAAAACGCCGCCCAGCGGGGAGAGGTCAGCCTGGACGAACCCCTCAACACCGACTGGGATGGCAACGAGCTCCTTCTCAGCGACGTGCTGGGCACCGATTCCGATACCGTCATGCGGCCCATCGAGGATGACGTAGACCGGCAGCTCCTTTCCGCCGCCATCGCCAAGCTGGAGGACCGGGAGCGGGAGATCATCACGCTTCGCTTCGGACTGGGCGGCGCGCGGGAGCAGACCCAGAAGGAGGTCGCCGACCGGCTGGGGATCTCTCAATCGTATATCTCCCGGTTAGAGAAGAGGATCATCAGCAGGCTGAAAAAGGAAATTCTGAAGATGAGCTGAAAAAACTCCGACAACTGATCTTGTATGAGGCGGCGGCAAAGGCGCTCAAAGAGACGGGGATCACAAAGCTCCCCAACCTGTACGCCATCATAACCGAGTATAAAACGCTGGACGCAGAGATTTTGACATCTCCGCGCCCGGCGTTTTCTCGTAGGCTGCCCTTTCAGAATGACCTCAGATCAGTTACTTATTGGTATCAGTAATGACGATACTCCCGTCTTTATTCAATAAAGGGGTTATACTTGTATCATGGACAAGATAATTAACGCCTGTTTCATTATCAATGACTATGCTCCACGAAGTTCCTTGTGTATAAATCGTTTCAAACCGCTTTTCTTTATTTACCATATTCATTCTCCTTTTTAAGTCATATCCTTATTCATAATTTGTTTTCTCGAGATCAGCCACGAAATCGCATAAAGCAATACGCCTGCAATCGTCACAAGACCACAAGCGAGCAGCTTGTTATCCATCAGCAACGCAGCTCCTGCAAATACGAAAGCGGAAAGCGGGTACGCAATGATCAAAGCCAACATACTTTTTTCTTCACTAAGCAGGAATGTGAGTGGTATTGTCATGCTTCCAGAAAACAATGCCATAGCAGCGCTGATGCCAACAAACAGCATCATAGATCGATAGTCAATTTGACCTTTTATAATGGAGGCCGCAACACCCAGAATGACACCTAAAAGCAAACCGATCCCACTAAGCAGTAAATACAAGATATATTTACAGTCCAAAACAGCTGTTCTGGATACAGGTAAAGCAATCGAAACTTTTTTCCAACCGGAGTTTCTGTCCATATTTATCGTTGTTACAGAGATCATTCCGAGCATAACAGCTGCAATTACAGTTAAAACCCATGTGGAAGTCAAAAAAGACATTCCTATTCCAACCACTGCAAAAACTACGAGTATGATATACAGCACAGACTTGATCAAATAATAATCTTTAAGTAATAAGCCTTTCATTTATTTCCACCTTTCGCCTTTTACATAGAGAAGCATAATTTCGTCAATCGAAGCTGAAACGATCAGTGCTTTGGGATATTTTTTCTTCATGGCAGCACGATCAGTAACCAACACCTGCCATTCATAATCCATCTTGCGATATACGATGATGTCCAATTTATCCAATGCCTCGAACTGCGCGGCTCCACACTTAATGATACCATACTGCTCTATCAGCTCATCCTTCGGCTTTGAGAATACTACTTGCCCTTCGTGAATGAAAACAATGTAGTCAGCAATTTTTTCAAGGTCCGTAGTGATGTGCGAAGAAATCAAAATAGAATGAGTTTCGTCCTGTGCAAAGTCCAATAAGATGTCTAATATATCATCTCGTATGACGGGATCAAGTCC
>CATOKC010000265.1 GCA_951800675.1 uncultured Oscillibacter sp. | reverse complement strand
TCTTGGTGCATGGCGGTCTGGAGAACTTCTCGCCCTCTCGTCCTTTGAGCGACTACAAATCGGACGAAATCCT
Source organism: uncultured Oscillibacter sp. (assembly GCA_951800675.1). The sequence goes on along the minus strand of CATOKC010000265.1, from coordinate 2,490 downwards.
ATGGTGCCGTCCTGATTTGGATGCTGACTATTACCCAGACAAGTACGTTGTATTCGGTCATACCCCTGTCCAACTTCTTGATATGGGGGATGATGTGGCAGAAACCCCGGCAAAGATCTATCGCAATGGGAATCTCATTGACATTGACTGTGGCTGCGTATTCCCGTGCGGTCGGCTAGGTTGCTTATGCCTGGATACTCTTGAAGAAATTTATGTATAAACCAAGGACTTGTCCAGAGCAAGCAAAGCCGTCGCCCTCCAATGGGACGGCAGCTTTATGCCGCCGGCAGTTGCGCTCAGTCATCTTCCAGCAGCTTTGAAGCCGGGATTTGAAGGACAGCAGCCATTTTGAACAGCGTTTCCAGCGATACGCCCCTCGTTGTACCTGTCCCTTCAACCTGCGCAAGAAAATTGACGCTTTTGTTGATCTTTTCTGCAAAGACCTCCTGCGTGTAGCCCGCTTTCTTCCTGTAATAAGCGATTTTCAAGCCAAGTATTCTGTACTTTTCCGGAAATTCGGTCTGCATACGGCATCACTCTCTGATAGTATGCTACCAATTTCACAATGCAATTAAAATTTCTATAAAGAAAACGATTATTTACTTTAAGTCAAATATAGCGTATAATGCGGAATACAAAACGACAATCATTGCTTACTCAGGAGGGATACTAGTGGAGCTGGGGGCGGGCCTCTCATGCCTGCGGCGGCAGATGGACAATGAGACAAATCCCTGGTACTGCCTGGATATGGAGAACGTCATCGCCTTGCGGGAGAAGCACATCCCCAAGGGAGCGCATGAGCAGAATATCATCTGCGACCTTAACGATTTTTCGTGGTTTGACAAAATCAGCTTTGACCCGGCGGAGGGCATCGTGTTCACCGCTGGAGGATTGTTTTATTACTTTGAAAAAGAGCAGGTGCGCTCTCTGCTGTGCGCTATGGCGGAGAAATTCCCCGGCGGCATGATTGCTTTTGACGGGGTGAACGCCCTGGGGCTGAAGGGGGTTAACGCCGAGGTAAAGCTGGCGGGGAACAACAGCACAAAGTCCTTTTTCTCCCTGGAGCGGCCCAAGGAGGAGCTGGAGAGCTGGTCGCCCGGCATCGTCAATGTGGTCGAGAAGGACTATGCTGACGGCTATCTCAAGGGCGGCTACCGCAAGACGCCCGTTACCCGCCTGTTCAACTATATCATGCGGGCCTTTCACATGAGTTTTATGCTTCATGCGGAGTTTGCCGAATCTTTGTAGAACACAACACTTTTCACCGACTTTGTCGTTCCGCTCCGGGCAACGCGCCGCTATAATGAGGACATCATCAAAAAAGGAGATGTCCCACATGAAAAACCTGGATACTGTTTACGCAGAGCGGATCGCCTCAGAGTACGCCCAACGGCCCGCCTCCAAGCTGGTTGCCCTGAAAAAGCTGGACCGGAAGGCCAAGCTGCCGGCCCAAATCTTCACCTACGCCTTCGGTATCGCCGGAGCGCTGATCCTGGGCGTGGGGATGTGCCTTTGTATGGGCGTGCTTGAGCAGGGCCTGCCGATGGCCATGCCGCTGGGCATTGTGACCGGCGTGATCGGGATCGGGGTGGTGTCCATCAATTACCCTGTCTACAAAAGGCTGCTGGAAAAGGGAAAGAAAAAATACGCCTTCGAGGTCATGGAGCTGGCGAAGGAGATCACGGCAGAAAACGCCTGAGCGCGGCAAGGGAGGGAAAGCGGATGAACAAGTCGGAAAGCAAATACTTCCACACGGCGGAGCGCATGGACGAGGCGCTGCTTTCCCTCCTGCTGGAAAAGGATTTTGAGTATATCACGGTCAAAGATATCTGCGCCCGCGTCGGCGTGAACCGCTCGACCTTTTACCTCCACTACGAAAATACCGCCGACCTTCTCTCGGAAGCTGTGGCCATGATCAACGGGCGCTATCAGAGTAAATTCGCGGATTTGGGACCCGCGGCGATCGCCGGGCGGCCGAAAGAGGATCTGTTTTTTATGAACGACCAGTGGCTGCTCCCATGGCTGGATTTTGTAAAAGAAAACCGCCGGGTCTACAAAGCGATCCATGCCCAAGCGGATGTGTTCGGGGTGGAGCGTACTTACAGGGATTACTTTCAGGCCGTTTTCTCCCCAGTCCTGTCCCAATACGGCGTCGCGGAGGACAAGCATGAGTACATGATGGACTTTTACCGCCACGGCCTGGTGGCCATTCTTTTGAAATGGGTGGAGTCCGATTGCCGGGAGAGCGCCGCCGAAATCTCAGAGATCATCAAGCTGTGTGTGGGTCATACCGCCGATGAAAAAACGGAGTAACAGGCTTCTGAGTCGCCGGCGCAAAGCCCGCCCGCTCCTTGCCGAAGTGGGGACGGCGGGGGGCTTTGTCTCCACCCTTTTGTTTGCCCTCTACAACGGCGGGCTGGGCGTTTGGTACGCCTCCCTCTGGTACGAAAGCATCTGCGCCTACTATATCCTGCTGTCCCTGCTTCGGTG
>CATOKC010000264.1 GCA_951800675.1 uncultured Oscillibacter sp. | reverse complement strand
CACGGGTGACGGCTGGGAGGTTGTCGAAGGCTGGGCGCAAGGCGGGGGCAGCGGTTGGTTCCGCTCCATGCAATCCCCCGCCGACAGGTTGCGGAATGGCGGAGGCTGCCCCCGTGGGAATCGCGTCGCTTTGATGGTCTGTGGACCATGGATTTTGAGGCGGGGACGCTGGACAGCATGAAAAAACAGGGGGCCGGGTTTCGGCCTCCTGTTTCTCTGTTTTTTAGAGTTCGGCTGAGTTGGTGTTGATACTTCCTTATTGTGCCCCGGCTTCCCCGTCAGGGGGACTCAGCCAGCGGCGGGAGGGGCGGGGAAGGCCAGGCCTCATGGCGCATACACCCCTTGCTCCACAGCGTGTTTACTTAGTGATGGTTCTCTACGGCTTTCAGCTCCTGCCGCATGCGGTTCAGCTCGTTATAGTGAAGATTCACCAGACCTTGAAACAGTTTACGAAACATCAAGCTCACTTCTTCCTTTCTTTTCGTGTACCACAAGGATAGCACTTTTTCAGAAGAAGTCCAGAGGGAAAATCACGGTTTCTCCCGGCAAAGGCCCTCTTTATTTGTGCGTTTCGTACATATCATTGGAATATTTTTTATGCAATGTTTACAAGCTTCTGTTCGGCGCTTCCCGAATGAATCCATCAGATCTCATGGAGCCAGGTATACCGCTTATCCTCACAGCGGTCGGTCTGAAGCCAGGGATTGCCCTCCAGGTGCCGGATCATCCAGGTGGTGTACATCTGAAAGCCCGGGGCCACAGCCTGGGGGTGCAGGGCCCCGCCGGGAATGGCGGAAAAGCTGTGGTCCACGCTTTTAAAAACCTCGTCTCCCACAAAACTGGCTCCAAAGCCCTCAGGTCGGTCGAAGAGGAAAAAGTAGGTCTCCGGCTGGGGATGCCGATGGGGCAGATAGCCGGACCAGTTGCCCCGGTCGTTCAGCACCTCCCCCAGGACCATGTTGGAGTCCGGGCAGATGTCGTGGTCGAAAATGGTGTTGACCCGCCGCTGGGCCACGCCGCCAAACTTGCCCACGCAGGAGTACTTCCAGGGCGCATCCTCCGGGCGGTACAGGCGGCTGGGGAAGCTCTTTTCGTTTCTGGTGCGCTGAACCAGAAGCTCGGTTTCCCTCTCCGCCGCAACGGCAATCTCCACACCGCTGGAGGCGTGGACGCACCAGGGGCCCTCCGTAAAGACGTTCCGGCGGGAGGTCTCTGCCCGCTGGGTCTCCCAGGTGAAGACGGCCTTTCCGCTGAGAAGCAGGACGGCAATTTCCTCCCCCACCCGGCGGAAGGTCCGGGTTTCCCCGGCCTTCATCCGGTAGACCCGCACGTCCATCAGCATGGCGGCGTAGTCCCCGGTATAGGTGGTAAGCACCATCTCGCCGGAGGGGTCGAACCTGGGATAGCCAAATACCTTACTCATATTCTCGCTCCTTTTTCAAATGGAATATGCCAAAAGCCCCGGCGGTGCCGGGGCCGCTTTGGCGGCGGCGCAGTCTGCCTGCTTACCAGTATTTCTCCACGTGGGCACGAGTGACCTCGGCGGCCTTCTTGATGTTCTCCTCGCTGGAGAGCTTGTAGTAGTCGGGGCGGAACACCTCGATGGTGCAAACATCCCCGTCGAAGCCGATCTTTTTCAGTGTGTCGGCAAAGCGCTTGTGGTCCAGGCAGTCACCCGGCTCGCCTGGCCAGAGGCGCTTTTCGTCGTTGTTGTAGGACGCGCCGCAGGGCATATTCTCCGTGCCGTTCAGGTGCCAGACGAAGATCTTTTTGCCGTCGGCCTTCTCCAGGGCGTCCCAGCCAGAGGCCATGGCGTTGAAATGGAACTGGTCCAGGGTCACGCCCACCAGAGGGGAATTGACCTCCTCCACAATGGCGTAGGCGTACTCAAAGCGGTTGATGGACATGGTGGGCGCGCCGCAGAACTCCAGAGACAGCTTGATGCCGTAAGGCTCCACCTTTTTGACCATCTCTTTCAGCACCGCCACGGCGTCGGCCTTGATCTCGTCCACGGTGGCGTGGACCGTCAGGTCCATAGAGGGCACCACGACGATCATCTTGCAGTCCAGAATCTGGCAGCGGCGGATGATCTCGTCCAGCTGGGCCATCACGGCGTCCTTCTCCGCCTGGGTCTGCTTCATGTTGAAGAAAATCAAAGCGTTGTAGGACAGCATTTTCAGCTTGTGGCTCTTGAAGAAGTCCCCCAGCTGCTCCAGGGTGTACTTCCCGGCGGCCAATTCCCGATCCAGGCACTCGGACTGAACGTCGATGTAGTCAAAGCCGTACTTCTCGCACAAGGCCAGGTCCTCCAGTACGGAATGGTTCTCGCAGAAGCGATTGCAGCCTTCGTTGAATCCAATTTTCATGGCGTGATCCTCCATGTTCTCCTTATATTATATAGGGGGCACCTCGATTTTTCAAGGGGGGGCGAAACGCCCAGCCGCTGTCGATTGGGCGTTTCGCAGGGAAAAGAAGTATGGTAAACGGTTTCCCGCGTTACCTGTTCAAAAGCTCGTGCTGGATGCGCTCCAGGGCCTCGGGGGCCTGCTGGTCCATCTTCTCCGGGAAGCC
>CATOKC010000263.1 GCA_951800675.1 uncultured Oscillibacter sp. | reverse complement strand
TGACGGCGGAGCTGCTGTACGAGGTGCCCCTCATGCTGGAGCGGGAGGGGCTGGCGGATGTGGTGGTGCGGCGGCTGGGGCTGATCTGCCACGCGCCGGACCTCACCGAGTGGGCCACCATGGTGCACAAGGCCAAGCACCCCCAGGGGAGCGTGACCATCGCCCTGGTGGGCAAGTACGTGGGGCTCCACGATGCCTATCTGTCGGTGGCGGAGGCCCTTACCCACGGCGGGATCGGGAACGGTGTGTCCGTGGAGATCCGCTGGGTGAACTCGGAGGAGGTGACGGCGGAGACGGCGGACGGGCTCTTGGCCGGGGTTCAGGGCATTCTGGTGCCCGGAGGGTTTGGCAGCCGGGGCATTGACGGGAAGCTGGAGGCCATCCGGTACGCCCGGGAGAAGGGGGTGCCCTTCCTGGGCATCTGCCTGGGGATGCAGCTGGCGGTGGTGGAGTTCGCCCGGAACGTGTGCGGCCTGACGGGGGCCCACTCCGCCGAGCTGGACCCCCGGACACCCTATCCCGTCATCGACCTGATGCCCGATCAGGTGGGAGTGACCGCCAAGGGGGGCACCATGCGGCTGGGAAGCTACCCCTGCCGTCTGGCCGAGGGGTCTCTGGCGGCGGCTGTCTACGGCACGTTGGAGATCAAGGAGCGGCACCGCCACCGCTATGAGTTCAACAACGGCTATCGGGAGGAGCTGACCCGGGCGGGGCTGGCCCTGTCCGGCCTGTCCCCGGACGGGCGGCTGGTGGAGGTGGTGGAGCTGCCGGGGCACCCCTGGTTCGCGGCGTGCCAGTTCCACCCGGAGCTGAAGTCCCGGCCCAACCGGGCCCACCCGCTGTTTCGGGAGTTCGTGGCCGCGTCGATGGAACGGAAACGCAAGGCCGATTCCGAAATTTGAGATACATGGAGGAAAGAGAATGGAAAAGCAGACATTACTTTATGAGGGAAAGGCAAAAAGGGTCTATGCGACCCAAGATCCCGAACTGCTCATCGTGTCCTATAAAGACGATGCCACCGCGTTCAATGGAGCGAAAAAGGGGACCATCCAGGGAAAGGGAGTCATCAATAACCAAATGAGCAATCTGCTGATGGCGCGGCTGGAAAGGCAGGGGGTCCCCACTCACTTTGTCCGGGAGCTGGACCCTCGGGAAACGTTGGTGAAGCGGGTCTCCATTGTGCCGCTGGAGGTCATTGTGCGAAATTTGTCGGCGGGTTCCTTCTCCAAGCGATACGGTGTGGAGGAAGGGACGGCCTTTGATGAGCCGACTCTGGAATTTTCCTACAAAAATGACGAACTGGGTGACCCGCTGCTCAACGATGACCACGCGGCGGCATTGAAGCTGGCCACACGGGCGGAGCTGGCCCTGATCCGGGGCTATGCTTTTCAAATCAACCGGCTGCTCAGGGAGATTTGGGCGGACAGGGGTGTCATTCTGGTGGACTTCAAAGTGGAGTTTGGCCGTCTGCCCGATGGGACCATCGTGCTGGCGGATGAGATCAGCCCCGATACCTGCCGCCTGTGGGACGCCAAAACACGGGAAAAGCTGGACAAGGACCGCTTCCGCCGGGACCTGGGCGGAGTGGAAGATGCCTACCGCCGGGTGATGGAGCGGCTCACAATTCTGTGTGGGGACGACCTCGTCCAAGAGCACAAAAACTGTGTAACGCGGTGAGTGCGCTGGTTCAGGAGGTGCGCTGATGGCGACCTTTACCACGATCCGATGCAAAAAGCAGTCCGCCTTCATCGAGATACAGATGACCAAGGAACTCTTCCGCAAGACAGGCGGGACACAGTTCTAAGTCTCTCTCAACAGAGGACGACATCACGCCCCAGGAGATCGACGCCATCGGTCTGGAGTTTGCACAGAAACAGTTCCCGGATTTCGAGGTGTGGTCGCCACCCACATTGATGCTGGCAGCATCCACTTGCTGGCCAGCTCCGGCTTCCGCACATCTGAAAGGCTGCACTGGTTGATGAACGCCAAGGAGAGCACATCGTTTTCCTGACCGAGACGGTGGCGGCGGTCAATGCGCTATTCCATTTTCAGTGTGTTCATAGGGCAAGTCGTAGTGAATCACAGAGGCGGCCTCCTCCAGGTTGAAACCCCGTGCGCTGTTGTCGGCAGAAAGCAGCACTTCGCCGTCCTGTTTAAAACTGCTGAATCATATTGTGATTCGCGCCGCCGTGGTACAGCAGGGATATACCGTACTGCTGGAGGAGGCGTAGACTGGCATAGATTGGCCTTCAAAAGGAAATATTTCTGCGCCAATAATAATGGCTGCCAAATTTCTCCTTGACAAGCCATCAACAGTGAGTTATACTGTGCGATACAGCAGTTTGATTGGATAATATTATTTTAATTTTGTATCATCATTAATCAGGCTTTCCCGAAAGAGATTGGAAATCATTTATAGGCTTAACGCTGTACCCCAGGCACATTTTGTGTCTGGGGTAAAAGTAAATGACCGTCCAATCGGATACTTTTTCGGGGAAGCCTGTCATGATCTCAGTTTGAGGGAGCGGGCCAAGGGAAGCCATACGACACAGCGCCGAGCAGGGTTGCCTGTCAGG
>CATOKC010000262.1 GCA_951800675.1 uncultured Oscillibacter sp. | reverse complement strand
TTCCTCCCTCTCCCTCTTATTATTTCCCTGTCTGCCTTTTAGGGAGCATATCAATATGTCCACAGCGGGGACCCCCAAGCGGCGGGGCAGACCGCCCAAGGCGAAGGAGGCCCCCGCCCCCACACCCCCGCCCCAGGGCGAGATGGTTGTCCCCATCCCCCTGACGGAGTTGCACCCATTTCCTAACCACCCGTTCAAAGTGAGGGATGATGAAGCCATGAAGGAGACCACGGAGAGTGTGAAAGAGTATGGTGTGCTGACCCCGGCCATTGTCCGGCCCCGCGAGGCGGGCGGCTATGAGATCGTGGCGGGCCACCGCCGTAAACGTGCCTGTGAGCTGGCTGGCCTGACCGCTCTGCCCGCCCTGGTCCGTAATCTGGACGATGACACCGCCACCATTCTGATGGTGGACAGCAATATCCAGCAGGAGAACATCCTGCCCAGCGAGAGGGCGCAGGCGTACACGATGAAGCTGGAAGCCATCAAGCGGCGCGGAGAGAGAACAGATTTAACTTTGCCGAATAATTCGGCGAATTTCCGCAGCGATGATGAAATCGGCGCGGCGATAGGTATGAGCGGCGATACCGTCCGCAATTACATTTCCCTGACCCAGCTGGTCCCGGAGCTTCAGCAGATGGTGGATGATAAGAAAATCGCTGTGACCCCGGCCTATCAGATCGCCGCCTTGAAGCCGGAGGAACAGGCGCTTCTGGTGGAGACCACCGAAAGCGAACAGGCCACCCCTCCGTCTCCCAGGCCCAGCGCATGAAGAAATTAAGCCAGTCCGGGGAGCTGAACGAGGACACCATGCTCTCCATCATGTCGGCGGAGAAGAAGCCGGAGGTTGACAAAATCGTGCTGACTGGCGATACCCTCCGCAAATACTTCCCCCGCTCCTACACACCCCGGAAGATGGAGGAAACCATCATCAAACTGTTGGAGGCGTGGCAGAAGAAGCGCCAGCGCAGTCAGGAACGCTAATCAAATACGGGACAGGCACACCGGACAGGGAATCTCTCTGCCCGGTTTTTTCGTGTCCGGGAAAGGAGACGCACGTTGTATATCAACACATTCCAATACAAGCCGGAGCATGTGGACTGCCGCCTCTGCGCCGAGTACGCCGGTAAGAAAAAGGGCTGCACCGCCCAGGGCTGTCCCTGGCTGGCGGAGCGAATCGAGGCCGGAGTGGTGGGGTATGAGGAAGCCGTCATGGAGACATTCCCCCGCAGCGCCCATCTGGACGCACGCCTGCACACGGCCATCCGGCGCTTTACTGGGTCCCTATTCCTCTCCCCCGCCCACCGGGGCCGTATGGAGCGGCTGAAAGCGCGGGAGGGCTTCCGCCGGAAGCGGGACACCCCGGCCTACTTCGCAGCCATGTATCTGCTCACCGCCAACGATGACCTCTTTCTCCGGTCCGCCAACTGCTTTTGCAGGCACGGCATTGAGTTCGACTATGGGACGCTGAAAGACATCTCCCCCCATTGTTACACTCTGTTCTCTGCGGCGCGGGACATCTACGCGGAGGGGTCCGGCGTGGCCCTGGCCGACCTTGCCAACCTTGCCAACAACGAAGTGGTGGACACCCTGGCGTTCAGCCTGATCGTCAACGCCCTTCTGGTGGCCCGGTACGGCCCCGCCGTGCTGGAGATTAAGGAAAGGAGCCGGAAATGAAGCCCCTCCATCTGCCCATCACCGGGCATGACCTGTTGGCGGTGGAGCGGTTCCAGGACCACACCCGCCACATGATCGAGTTTCTGGTGCTGGCTGACTGTCCCCTGGGGAAGCCGGGGGAGTACATCCGGCGCTTTCTGACCGAGGGCGGCTACGGGGAGGCCCTTGCCTGTGCGCGGCAGGGCTGCATCCAAATCCGTAAACACGCCAGCATCATCGAGGGGCACATCCTGCCCGACAAGCCGAGAAAACGGCGCAAAAACTGATAGGAGGTAGATCACCATGTATTCTGTGGATTCACTGGAGTACGCCATTGGGGAGCTGTACCGCTCCGGCATCGGAGAGAACAGCGGCCTTTCCGCCGACGAGGTAGCGGAGCTGCTGGACGGCATTGACTTCCATGCTCTGCTCCAGGCCGTCCGGCATCACGCCGAGACTGTCTTTGCCTTCGCCACCCAGGGCAACCAGCCCAAGTCCTTCAATTACCGGGGGGTGGAGCTGTTCGGCCAGCGGGCCACGCTGCTGTATGACGATTTTGACCAGAGTACCGCCGAGGCCGTCCTGACCACCCGCAGCGTGGAGCTGTGGCTGCTGGAGGATATGACCGTCACCGCTGTTGCCAGCGTGTCCGTGGTCTGCGAGGGCGGCGCGTATGTGGCCGAGTACCGGGAGGACCGGGGCGACCCGTGGGCCAGCGGCATGTGTCTGGACCTGGAGGAACTGACGGACCGGCTGGACAAGCTGTGCTGGCCCGTCCATGAAAATGAGATTCCCGTTTACGAGCTGTAAACGGCGGGAAAGGAGCGAAAAAAGGCAGTCCTCCCGGCATGGGAGCTGTAAACAATAGCGAAACCTTTTCGGCGGTCTCCCTCTCTGGTGGAAAAGATAATGAATAGAAAATCAAAATGGAAAGGACCTCCTTAAAAATGCGGAAAGAGC
>CATOKC010000261.1 GCA_951800675.1 uncultured Oscillibacter sp. | reverse complement strand
GAGGAAAAGGCTCTGGACAAAATGGGGAAGATATCATAATAATGCGGACGAATCCTGCCGTATTTGGGTGAGAGGCCCGAAAAATTTTATGGAAAGCCATCAGAGGGATTTGAAAAAACAAAGCGGCTTGCCGCGCAGCTGCTGGAGCTGTGTCAAACCGCGGCCCCTGCCCTCCCTGAGGACCTGAAGGATGCCTGCCGGGAGCTGGAACAGCGCTATGAGGAGAGCACGTTCCGGGTGGTGGTCCTCCGCATGTTTTCCCGCGGGAAGAGTACCTTTCTCAACGCCCTGATCGGCCGCCGGCTGCTCTACAAGAGCGACCGGGAGGCTACGGCGCGATCACACTCCTGCGCAATTCTCCCCGCTGTACCGTGGAGGTCCATTCACCGTACTCCTCAAGTCGCTGGAGGTGGTGGATGACGCGTTCTACACCCGGATGCTCCATCCGGAGGGCTCCCCCTCCCAGGAGGAACTGCGCCGCAGGAGCTGGTTCGACGCCTTCCGGCAGGTGCTGGCCCGGCGGCTGGAGCAGGGGGTACCGCGCCCGGCTGCTGGCGGCCATTCAGAAGGATGCGGACGGCTGCATCTACCGCCGGTTCACCCAGGAGGAGGACTTCTGCCCCTGCGGATGTCGGCAGCTCACAGAGCAGCTGCGCCTGTGGGTCAACGACGCGTCAAAAACCATGGCGGGCGATGTGAGCAAGGTCTACCGGAGCCTGACCGGACAGTTCTCTCAGTTTACGAAACAAAATATCCAGGAGCCCTTCGGACTCTCGTCCTCCTCCGCCTACGCTCCGCAGCCTGTCTCCATAGAGAGGAGACTGTCAACGCCAATCTGAAAATGTAAGAAAACGCCGAAGAAATTTTGTAGTTTTTCGGCGGCAAGGCGGGTAACAAAATCAAGCGTTTCCTTGCTCAAATAGAGAGTTCACGATCTGCTGTTTTTGGCGCATAAATTCCTTGCGTTCTTTCAGGCGGTAAGATTCACCCTTGATATTGATGACGGCGCAGTGATGCAGGACGCGATCCAGGATGGCGGAGGCGATGGTAACGCCGGCAAAGACCTCATTCCACTGAGAGAAGGTCTTGTTTGAAGTGAAAACAGTAGACGTTTTCTCATACCGCCTGGCAATGAGCAATAAAGCCTGCGAATAAAAAGTCAAGCCCCAAAATGGACTTGACGGCAGATTATTTTCAGGCGGAGAAAGGGCGGTGAAGGGAACTACAAATAGACCGCCGCGTCAGCGCCGGTCTGGTAATTTTATCCAGTTTGTTGGGGTCGAGTACACCGCGCCAGCGGCATCCTTGACAAGCCATGCTGTCAGCGCCTTGCGGGAGTCAGGAAGTCGTAAAGCGGCCTGTATCAGTCAGCCTTGCCAGGCTCGCCGGGGGTCTGCTCCCAGAGGCCTTGTTCCTTGAGGCCGTCACGGACTTTTCCGTAGTAAATGCGGAGAAATTTGGTCATTCCGCCGGTCATGGCCATGACGGTCTCATACTCCGGGAGCCGAGAAGCCAACCGATCCATTTCGGTGCGGTAGGTCTCCACCGTACGGGAGACGGCGTTGAGTTGGGAAACCGATTCCCTGACCAGCAATTTGCAGGTGTCAGACTTGGGCACCAGCGGGAACTTTTGCCGGGCGTCCGTGTGCAGGTCGATGGCCGTCTGCTGGGAGAAGTGATAGCCGTGACGCTTGCACCACTTCCGGAATCGCTCCACAAAGGCGCTCTGACTGACCTTGGCGACACAGTCCACATGCCAGAAGGCGTCCACATAGTCCACCCATTTCTGGCTGCCGTCAGGCCGCACAGGGCTGTCAAAGTATTGGTGGGTACCGGGGTAGCTCTGCTCCAGAGGCGCGACCAGATTGTTGCTCAGTGCGGTCTTGGTCTTGCTCGACAGCTGGAACTGGCGGTGCATGGTCTTGAGGTCGTAACGAATCGTATCCATAGGGGTATATTGCGGCAGAATCTCCCATTTGTCAAGTGCAAAGCGCGTGATTTTCATCGCGTCCGCCTTATCCTTCTTGACCCTGCGGATGTTGATCCCGTCCTGGTAATTCTTGATGGCCAGCGGATTGATCGCGGACACGAAGAAGCCAGCGCTGTGCATGGCCCTCGCGAACGATTCATAGTACCTTCCCGTGTGCTCCATGACGATCCGGACCTCGCCGTCTAAGCCGGCCAGTTTCCCGGCCAGACCCGCAAATCCCTCGGCAGTGTGCGGAACCTCAAACGGTTTCATCAGGGCGCTCGTCTTGGACTGGAGCACGGCAACTGTGCTCCTCCCATTGGATACATCGACACCTACAGCGAACATATGGACTCCTCCTGTTGTGTGATTGCAATGGCAGGCCGCCTTTACCCATCGCCGATTCTATCTGTTCGCTGACACGAGCGACCCTTATGGATGCTCAACCTGCGCAAATCGAACGTTGCACAATGGAAGGCCGGCTGGCTGTCTTTCCTGCGAGCGCGAAACTCTTGGAGATTTTCCTCAGGCCATAGCGCTTCCATTTTACAACTTAGGCATTAAGATGTCCCTCGCCGGTGGCTGGCTGCCACGAACATGGGGCAAATATATAGTAACAGGTGATTTTCAACTATGGCAGAGAAAAAGCGC
>CATOKC010000260.1 GCA_951800675.1 uncultured Oscillibacter sp. | reverse complement strand
GGACATACCAATGACGGCGTCTCTAGCGTTCACCCCCGTTCCGTTTGCTTTGGCTGATTGCTTGGGGCTAGCTTGCCTGCAGCTATATTCTAGTTTTGTAATTGTCAAAAGTCAATTTAAAGCAGACCATAAAACATCCCTCATGCCAAATGGCGGGGGTCGCATAAATGGAAAATAAAATCAGTGGATTGAAATAAACAGCAGTAAACAACGGAATGAGATTGATCTTGCCATATGTAAGGGAGGAAAGCACTATGGCAATATGCGCCTGTGGGGAGCCAGCGAAATATCTGTTATGCGGCCGCTGGTTCTGCGAGGAATGTATGTGGAAGGCCTTGGATAATCCGGTCCCCGCGACACTCAGAAGGAATGTCGTGTTTTTCGATGAAGAAAACAGGGAGATCCACGCTCCGGTTTGCTCGATCTGCCACGACAGGATCGCAGATCTTGTCATTTCCGAAACGGCGTTTTGTCCGGAGTGTTCTGCCGCGAAAAAGGAATTTCCAGATGCTGATGAGTTTAACGGCAGTCTGGATGCCGCAGGAAAAAAGAATGGCTTGTATAAGGGCGCCAGCATCATCGACTTCCCGGATGAGTATGTCTGCGTGGATGTGGAGACCACAGGGCGGAGCTACTCAGAAGATGAGATCATCGAAATAGCGGCCCTGCACGTAAAAAACGGGGCTGTCTGCGATACCTTCACCTCCCTTGTAAAGCCCTCGTGTTCCCATATCCCTTGGACATACGCAGAAATACAGGAGAGAGGATATACGTCCTTTTTCGACGTTCCCTATTCCGTTTTCCGGGACCTTTCCAACCGGAGGATCCTCCCCGGCGAGATTGTAGAGCTGACCGGGATCACAGACGATATGCTCCGGGACGCGCCAGCGATTGACGAAGTGATACCGAAGTTTTGGGAATTTGTAGGAGACCACATTTTAGTCGGCCACAACGCGGTCTTTGATGTAAGCTTTTTGTGCCTTGCCTGCCAGACTTGCGGCCGCCTGTTAAAAAACGACTATGTGGACACACTGCGGCTCGCCCGGAGCTTACTGCCGGAGCTGTCCAACCATAAATTGTCCAGCCTAGCAGAGCATTTCAATATCACAAACGAAACTGCGCACCGCGCCGAATCGGACGCCCTCACAACGGCGAAATGCCTGGAGGCAATGAAAGCGCTTGTTTTGCAGACAACAACGGTCTCTGAATTCAGAAGGGATTTTTCGGACCCCGCCTGGAAGCCCTCTGCCAGATCATTGAAGAAACTCTATGCTCAGAAGAGAATTCGGCCCAGTGAGCTTGCCGCTCCCGGCACGGTTGACCCATCCCACCCGTTATGCGGGAAATCCATCGTGTTTACCGGTGAGCTCCACATGCCAAGAGCCGATGCCGCACAAATGGCGGCGGATGTGGGAGCTGTTGTGAAGACTGACGTATCCTCAAAAACGGACTTCCTGGTGGTGGGTCGGCAGGACAGGGCGCTGGTTGGAGCTTCTGGTACCAGCGCAAGGGAGAGAAAGGCGCAGAAAATAAACGATTCCGGAAAAGGAAGCATCCAGATTCTTACAGAACAGGACTTTCTCCGGTTGGCAGGTCCTCGATTGGAAGCAGGTGTGCTATGAGCGAACAGGTCACCTTTGCAGGATTTGAGGCGCCGCACGAGAAGGAGCTGGCCGCCTATCGCGAGATCCTGCCCGGCCTCCAGGCGGCCGCTGCGGGGGCTGGCGCCGACCCGGCGGCTGTCGCGATCAAGCACGGAAAAACATACTCCTCTATCTGGTATGGCTCCATCATGGCTTTCAGGCTGAAACTCCGCAAGGATGCCAGATACATAGAAGTCCCGCTGGAATCAAAATCCACTGTACAGCAGTTAGGGGCAGCAGAGGGGCAGAAGGAGGTCTCCGGCGGGTTCTGGCGCGTAAAGCTGGGGCCTGAGCCGGTCACCGAACATGCCTCGGAGCTGGCCGATGTTCTGCGGGACGCGGTCGGCCGCCTGCCCAAGGAGTGGGACTGCTGTTCACGGTATATGGAGTGCAGTGACGCGAAGCAGTGCGTCCACCCGGAACCTTCTTTCGCGCTGAAATGCGGCTATAGAAAGATATTGGCTTCTGGAAGGGTATATTATGGGAACAACCGGAATGTAGATTGATTTTTCTCTAAGTACCTGCCTTTTCAAAAAAACCGCCCCCGGTGCGCCAACACCGGAGACGGCCATAAGGGGTGCTAAAGTTGGGAAAGCCTTAGCACCCCTATTTTACCACAAAATAGGAGGGAAAATCAAGATGCCGAGGCGCGCCGAATTCTATTTTGACGGTACATACTACCGCAAGCGGATCAAGCTCCCCGACGGCCGCTGGAAGGACGTGCGGGCGAGGACGAAGGAGGAGCTCCGCTCCAAGCTCTACGACATGGAGACGGCCCAGCGCATGGGGCTGGTGCTGGATGCCGAAACAACGGTTGCGGAATTGGCGGTGGAGTGGTATACGAACCGCAGCGCGGGCCTCTCGGCGGCCCGGCAGGGGGACTACCGCATCGCGATCAACCACCACATCTGCCCGGTCATCGGGGCCATGCGGGTCCGGGACGTGAAGCCGGAGCACTGCCAGCGGGTGATGGCCCAGGCG
>CATOKC010000259.1 GCA_951800675.1 uncultured Oscillibacter sp. | reverse complement strand
GCCCATGTGCATGGGGCCGGTGGGGTTGGCGGAGACGAACTCCACCATGATCTTCCGGCCCTTCAGGGCGTCGGAGCGGCCGTACCGCTCCCCCTCGCCCTCCACGGCGGAGAGGACCCCGGCATACCACGCGGGATCCAGCCGGAAGTTGAGGAACCCCGCCCCGGCGATCTCGGCGGAGGCGAAATAGCTTCCGCCGAGGTCCATGTGCTCCAGGAGGATGCCCGCGATCTCCCGGGGGCTCTTGTGCATGGCCTTGGCGGCGGCTAAGGCGAAGGTGGTGGTGTAGTCGCCGTTGGCGGCGTCCTTGGGGATCTCCACCCCGGCCCGGACGGATACGTCCCCGGGGAGCTGTCCGGCGGAGACCGCCGCCTGATAGGCCCTCTGGGTCAGTTCAAGGACCTGGTCCTTGGCGTTCTGGATCATGTTGATCATTTCTTTACTCATCCTTTATGAAAATATCTAAAAGTACTTCTGACAGCAAGATCTGTCCGCCTGCCTGCCCGGCGAACAAGGGTAACGAGTCACGCTTTTATTTCCGTAATACTTTTCTTTGGCATCTTTATTGGCCGCCGCCCTTTACCGCGCGGCTTCCTTCACCCGCACCTTGAACCGGTTCTCCCCCGTCACCTGGTGGTTGACAGCGATGGTGAAGGCGATCTCCATCACGCCGCCCCGCTCGGTGAACCGGTGGGCCAGTTTCGTGGTGACGATATCCACCTCCATGGTCCCCCAGGGGGTCTCATAAAAGGAGCTGCTGCGCTCCCCCTGCTTAAATTCCATCCGGGAGACGATCAGCCCGGCGCGCTCCAGCACCACCGTACCGCCCCGGATGGTGAAGCGGGTGGTGGTGCCCTCCATGCCGGTGATCTCGCTCTCCTGATAGGTCAGGACCATCTCCCCGTCCTCCCGGATGGTCATGACGCCCTCCGTGGCCAGCTCCGTCACCTCGGGGGAAACGCCGTCGTAGGTCTGCTCCCCCCGGACAAATAATATGATCTCTTTTTCCATTACTCTCCATATTGGGAGATGTCCACCTGCTCCACCGGTCCCGCAGCCTCCTCTCCCAGAAACAGCGCGGCCAGACGCTGAAAATCCACCGCCCGGTCACTGGTATAGAATCGCGCCGAGCCCTCCGCCCGGTCCGCCAGGGCGTCCGCCGCCGCCAGCCGGTCCCGGCAGTCCCTGGCCGCCTCGGCCCCCACGTCCACCAGCTCCACCCGGAGGCCCATCACATGGCGGATGACCTCCGACAGCAGAGGATAGTGGGTGCATCCCAGCACCAAGGTATCCACCCCCGCTTCCCGCAGGGGGGCCAGGTACTCCTCCGCCACCGTCTCGATGACGGTATCGCCGGGGCGGTACCTCCCCTCCTCCACCAGGGGCACGAACAGGGGGCAGGCCAGGGCGTGGACCTCCAGCGCCGGGTCCAGCCGCCGGAAAGTCCGCTCATAGGCCCCGCTGGCTACGGAGGCCCGGGTGGCCACCAGCCCCACCTTCCCGGACCGGGTCAGCCGCGCCGCCCGCTCCACGGCGGGCTCCACGACGCCGGTGATAGGCACGGCGCTCCCGGCGCGCAGCTCCTCCAGGCAGTTGGTGCTGACGGTGCCGCAGGCGACGACCACCGCCTTGAGCCGAAAGCCGCTCAAAAACCGCAGGTCCTGCCGGGCGTATTGCAGCAGGGTCTCCCGGCTCCGGTTCCCATAGGGGACACGGGCGGTATCGCCGAAGTATATAATGTTCTCGGAGGGCATCAGCCGCCGCAGCTGCCGCACCGCGGTAAGCCCCCCCAGGCCGGAATCAAAAACGCCGATGGCCCGCTGGTCCACGGCAGCCCCCTCCTCTCAAAGCCCTTGGGGTCCAGTATCCCCCATTTCGGGCAGCTTTACTATTGTACTATGATTCGCCGGGGATAACAAGTAAAATTTTGGGCTTTTTGCCCTGTATTTTCTGTGGAATTTTCCGTAGGTTTCTGCTATACTGTGCTTACTATCTGTCGATCCATCAACGGAGGGAGGCCGCAATATGGAGCTGCATCTGACGGGGAAGCAATTCCGCCGCCTGCTGGACCTGGTATACATAGGCAACTGGGTACTCAATTCCACCCGGGGGGAGGACCGCATCCGGGACTACGATCAGGTGGAGAGCCTGGTGTTCTCCCACTGCCTGGACCACGGCATGACGCCGCTGGTGGAGCTGTATAACGGGGACGTCATCCCCTCCCGGGCTTTCGCGGAGGGAGGCATCCACGAGGCCATCATGGCCTACGAGGACGTGACCTTCTTCGAGATCCTGGCAGAGGAGCTGGCCCTCCGGGATCTGGACGCCGAGCGGGCCACCGAGGAGAACTACGACGAGGTCATGGACCGCATGGAGCAGTACATGGGCGAGTTCGAGGCCCACGGGACGGACCATATCAGCGTGGACCTGGAGTGAGGACGCCCGCCGCCGGCCGGATGGCCCCCTAAAATTTTTCATTTTCCGCCCGCCGCCCTTGCGGAGGGCGGCTTTTTATGCTAAAATAGGAGGGTCAACGCCACAAAACAACACAGAAAACACACGAGGATAAAACATATGGAAATCACACAGGGCGTCCGCTTCGACAGCCTGGGGCTGTCCGAAGAACTGATGAGGGCGCTGGAAAAA
>CATOKC010000258.1 GCA_951800675.1 uncultured Oscillibacter sp. | reverse complement strand
GAGCTGGTCCCCGTCAAAGAGAACCGCGCTGGGGCTTCGCTCCTTCAACCGCTCGTAAAACAGGCTGCCGATGGTCGTCTTTCCCGCTCCGGCCAGGCCGGTGAAAAAGTAGACGGTTCCCGTTTGTTCCACTCCTATGTATCCCCCTCGTTGGTCTTGTCCAATATCTCCAGAACTTCCTCCCGCAAAAAGGCAAAGCCCTTTTGCAGCGTCGCCCTCCGCTCATCCGTGCAGCCGTCGCCGGCGGATATCTTCGCCAGATCCAACATTCGCTCTAAAAGATACTGCGCCCGATCCAATTCGTCAATTGTAATCTCTTCCATCCGCTCAATGGTACAGCGGCTGCTCTATCAGCGCCGGGTCCGGCTCTAGCAGCCGCATAAACCGCAGAGGCTGTCCGTTTTTGTTGACAAACCGGAGACCCGACATCAGCGTTCGCGCATGGTTCAGGCGCTTTTCCCGGAAGCTCTCCACATAGGTCTCCAGCACCTGCCGCCGCGCTTCCTCCAGCTGCTCCGGAGCAAGCGGGCTTCCGTCCTCCGCCACGGTCAGGTCCAAATCCCGGAAGAGGAACCACCAGGTTTGACGGATGTAATGATCCAGCACGGTGAAGCCGGAAACCAGTTCCTTGATCTTCGCCTCATTCACCGGCGCGCCGTCGTAGTAATGGAAGCTGTATCCATAGCGTTCGTAGGCGTCCCGGAGAAAGTACTCGATAAAATACCGCTCGTTGTCGTTGGTGAACTCGTCATAGGTCCGGTACACCGGGCTCGGGTCAAAGTCCATGTCGTTGCCCGGCGTGAAGGGCGTTCCGTCCGCCGTTTTGCCCCCCTCGGAGCAGTAGGTCATGCTCCGCGTATAGGGAAGGTCCAAAAACGCCGCCAGAGCCGTGAAGGTCGCCTTGGGATTCAGCTTCCCGTCCTCGAAGCGAACCAGGATGCTGTCCTTATACAGCCGGTCCTCCGGGTCCACCATGAAGCTGCGGTTAAAGACACGCTCGGAAATAACGTCGCTGACCACGTTGGTGGGAACGTCCTCTCCCGCCGCCAGCTCCCGCTGCCGCCGCAGAGAAAAGTAATACATAAACCGCACGCTGGCCCCGTGGCTGGTGGTAAAGCGGCGCATCGGCGTGAAGGTCTTGATATACTTAAAGCCCAGAAGGAAGGGCGTCCGGTGCAGCACCTCCAGAGGCTCCGCGTCCAAAACCGCGTTCCCCTTCGGGTCCACGATCAGCTTGTAGATAATGTTCTCAAAGTGCGGCTGGAAAAACACCGCCGGAGCAATCCGGGACGCCCGGTCCAGCCCCGTCACCGCCATATCCGTATTCAGGTACGAGGCCACCATCACGTCCTTGGGCGTGCGGCCCTTCATCCGGTAGATTTCCTCCACCGTCTCCGGCGTCCAGCCGAAGAAAATCTCCCGGGCCTCCTTCAGGCTTTTGGCCCGGTCCATCGCCTCTTCCAGCTGCTTCATCTGCCGTTCCAGATCATCCATCATAATGGACGGCAGGACCAGCAGATTGGGGTGGTTGTCCAGCACCTCGTTGAAGAAGTCGCCGCCGTTGTGGCTGGACAGCTGGGTATGCCAGATCAGCCGGTTGACCTCCCGCACCCGCACGGGCCGCGGAGAATACTTACTGTAATCAATTCCAAACCGCTTCTTGAAATCAATGGGGTACAGCCCGATCTCGTCCCCTATCAGGAACACCGGCTTCTGCTCCGCCAACAGCGGCTTCATATTCAGACACGGCAAATAGGCGCAAAAGTCCTCCCAGCCGGCATAGTGGAGATACACGTGGTTCTCCCGGCCGACGTCCTCGCTCCTGCGCACCGTGTCCATCAAATATTCCAATTCGTATTGGCTGTAAACGTCATCCGCCAGAATCGGGTTTTCCAAATCCTTGAAAAAATTCCGGCTGACGACGGGATTTTTAAAGTTGATATACTCTCCAAACCGCTCCTCCGCCGGGTAAAAGGGCACATAGCCCTCCTCGTCATAGGGGAAAAAGCGGATGGGAAGCTCCTCAAAAGAGGGAAAATCCTTTCGGAACAAATAGGGGTATTTTTTCAGCAGCCGGCAGTTCCGCTCATAGCGGTCCCGCAGCTCCCGCGCGTTGGGCTCATAAAAAGCCCCGGTCATCAGGGACAGCACCTCCTCCCGGAAGTGTCCCTGGTTATAAAGCTCCCGGAAGCAGGTATAGGAAATCCGGTAGTCTCCCCCAAATTGGAGAATGTAAACCGCCGCCTCCAGGCGTTCGGCGGGGTCGCCCTCCTGGCTGACCACCAGCGTATAGGCCGTTTGGGCCTCCTCCACGCTTCCGGCCTGGGCCAGCTTTCTTGCCAGTTCGATGGGCTTCATCGCGTCCCTCCTCTACAGAGAAAGGGGGCGGGCCGAGGCCCGCCCCCATAAGAATGCTGTGGTACTCGCGTCTGTTCGGACAAATTAGCCGAGCAGCTGCAGCACACCCTGAGGAACAGCGTTGGCCTGGGCCAGCATCGCCTGAGCGGACTGAACCAGAATGTTGTTCTTGGTGTACTTCATCATCTCTTCCGCCACGTCGGTGTCGCGGATGGTGGATTCGGCGTCCTGGATGTTCTCCGCCATGACGCTCAGGTTGTTGGCGGTGTGCTCCAGACGGTTCTGGACAGCGCCCA
>CATOKC010000257.1 GCA_951800675.1 uncultured Oscillibacter sp. | reverse complement strand
GCGTCCACGGTGGTGTACACGCTGCCGGTGGAGATATGGACCTCGCCGGATAGCGAAATCTTTTTACCGCTCATGAGAATTTCCTCCTTTCAGCGGTCTGCCGCGTTTGATAAAAGCGTTGTTGATTCGCTCTGTCTCCGCATGGATCTCCTCCACAGCGTGGTCCCACGCTTCCTTCAAAGCGGCTGCCGGAAGACCGCTGCATCGGTATCCCTCCAGGATGCCGTTGTAGTAGCCGGTGGTTGGAAGCATGGGTTCCTTGAACCGCTCATCCATAATGTAGGCCATGACGGAGAGAGACCGGCCCAGGCCGTCCCGGACAGTCACCGTGCGCTTATCGTAAAAGCGGGGATAGCCCTCATACCGGTCCAGGGAGCGCTCACACGACCGCGTGAGGCTCCACAGCAGGCCATGGACCCTGCCGCCCGCTTTGGGAGCAATGGTAGCGAAGCCGCCCCGGCGAAACAGGAGTTCATAGTCCTCCAGAAATACCGGCCCAACGACACAGGCGTCCGGGCAGCGGCAGGCCATCTGCTCCAGGTTGATGTTGCTGCCGTAGGCGAAGTACAGTCCGTCAGCCATTTTCCAGCACCTCCAGGGCCCCGGCCTTTGCCAGCAGAGTGAACATGGCCCTGGCCTGCCGCTCCAGACTGCCCTCCGGCAGGGGACACTTCAAGTCCGTGGCCCGGATGAAATTGCTTCGGAGCTGCCAGAGGTAGCTCTCGGCGTCGGGGAACTCGGTGGGGTCGAAGGCGGTCAGGCGGAGTTGTTCCAGAATCTCCGTCCCGGTTCCCTCATAGGTCCTTGTGTCAATGCGGATTTTCATGTAAAATCAATCACCTCTCATTTTCACGGTGTCGTTTTTTCCTTCTGTTGACCTCGTAGCTGTCCTTATCGTGGCGCCACGCCCGGTCGCCGTCAAGGTTGGAGAGAAGGACGTCTCGGGTCTCCTTGAACTCGTTGCCGTTGAGGCCCAGGCGGACCAGCCAGACCCGGAAGGTGAACAGCTCGTTGTCGCTGTGGGTCTTTTTCATGACGGTGCTCCGCTGGGCAATGGCCTGGGCGGACATGGCGAGGCACAGGTTTACATAGGCTGCCGCCTGAACCGGGTCCAGGGTAGAATTAAAGCACCGCCATTCGACGGTGCTGCGATAAAAGACAGAGTGGAGATTCAGCGCATAGTAACGGGATGCGTTGTAATGATCGCGGCGGGTTCTGCCGTCATCCTCAAAACCCTCGTACCAGATATTCTCCAGCAGAGAAAGGTTTGACGTCTCATCCGAGGACAGGGTTCGCGCCTTTTTCAGCATGGGTTCCCGGACCTTCTGGCACCATTGTGCCGCCCTCTCCTCGTTGACCCGCAGGGCTTTGAAGAGAATATCCTCCTTGGAGTACATGATGCCGATGAGGTTTTTGAGGCTCTGGCGATTATGGTTGGAGGCGTCCACATGGACGTGGAGGCCGCAGGAGTCGTTTACCTTCGCTCCGATAGCCGTTACCCGCCGCATGCACTCCTGAAGGCGGGGCAGCTCCGCATAGGTCAGCTTGGGGGTGACCATTTCCACCTTGTAGGGCTTGCCTTCTCTGGAGTCTTTTTCGAGCCGCAAATATCCATCTTCGCTTTGACACTCCGGGTGGATACTGGCGTCGCTCATGAGCTTCCATTTCTTGCCGGACGGGTCCGTTACATTCCAGGCATCATAGGTGTGTCCCCAATATTGGGGTGCTGTGCCAAAGTAGTCCGCCAGCGCACGAGCGGCCTCCTCGCGGGTGATGCCCGTCATCTCGATTTCCACGCCGAAGCACTGTTCCTTCATCCCGATCATGCGGCATCCTCCTTCCGGAGTTCTTCGTCCACAGCACGAATGCGGCGGCCTATGGCTTCAATTACATTGACGGTGACGCTGTTTCCAGCCTGTCTGTACGCCTGGGCGTCCGAGGTAATGGCGAGGAGCCGGTCGATCTGGTCCTCCTCGAAGCCCTGGAGGCGGAGGCATTCCCTGGGCATGAGGCGGCGGATTCTCCCGCCCCGCTCCACAATGCCCTGGACGCTGGCGGCGTCATGGGCCAGTTTGCTGACTCTGCCGCCTCTGGTCCTGCTGCCGGGATAGCCCAGGTCCACGCTGTCGCCGGGGACGGCCTCCTTATAGCCCTTCCTGGTGGGGTCTTTGATCAGCAGCACGCCGGACCGCTCTCGCTGATGATTGGAAAGCGTTGTTTGCCCATAGCGGGCGGTCAGGCAGCGGGCGGTATCTGTTTGCTCAGGATGGCCTTTGCACAGGTCCACAAAGACAGCGTTCTGGGTTTGATTTCGATTGATTCCCCGGAAATCGCTGGCATTGAGGGATACAGCAAGCTCCCGCTGTCCAACAATGCCCTTCTGCCGGTTAAAACCGACTAAGTACAGCCCGGTCTTACCACCCATGCCGCCAGCCCCGGAGGCTTGGGTGCAGGCTACTCCTTCCGGGTCGTAGACCCGGTATCCCTGAGGGCCTCCGATGAGTTGTATAAGAGCTTTTGGGTCATTTCCGAAGACAGGTAATACTTTTCCGGCGCATCGGGGATCAAGATAGCAGATAAGGAACACCCTTCTCCTCGATTGCGGGACTCCGTGAGCGGCGCTGTTAAGCACAGACCACTCGACATGATACCCCAGGTCCCCCAGCGTGGAGAGGATGGCCGCAAACGTCCGCCCTTGATCGTGTGACAGGAGTCCGGGTACGTTTTCGAGAAGCAGATACGAAGGCCGCT
>CATOKC010000256.1 GCA_951800675.1 uncultured Oscillibacter sp. | reverse complement strand
CTTGTTCCATATCGTTCCCTCCAGATTCTGATTTGAAATCGGTGCCTGCCTCAACTCATAACCTATTCATCTCGCGTTGTTACCCGAGTGTACGGCTTAGCCGTTATCTCAACCCGCACAATCGAACGCCGCAATGAGAGGGCCGGCTGACAGTTTGCGGCGACGAGCGTAGAAGCTCAAGCATAGCGTCGTCAGACCGATTGCCCTCTCATTGTAGCTTCGGCATGAGCTGCCTTTCAAGGGCGGTTACCCATTCCTGGCCAAATATCTCTTGGCTCATAATCTACCCAATACTTGGCTCGCTCTTATTGTCGCAAGCATAGCGCAAATGTACATTTTGCGCGCTTGCAGGGGAACATCCCCTGACCCCTATGCCGCCTGCGGGCGGATGGTTCCCGGCCTTGGCCGTTTACTCGAACCAGCCCCTCACCCGGCTGGACACAAAGGCGATGGCGGGACCCAGGCAGAAGCCGGTAATCAGCGTCGTCAGGCCCACCGTGGACCCCAGCAGGAAGCCAAGGGACAAAATCGAGATGTCCCACAGCATGCGGATCGCGCGGGCGCTCAGCCTGCTGGTGTGGGCCGCGATCAATTGCGGAATCGCGTCGTAAGGAGCGACGCCCAGATCCACCACCATGTAAAACGCGGCGGCAATCAGAAACGCCGCCATGCTGACTGCGAACAGTGCGATTCTGACCACTATGGACAGGCCCTCCGGCGGAATATGGGGGCTCATCAGCCACATGGTGAAGTCCGCCATATAGCCGACGCCCACCATATTGGCAACGGTGCCCACGCCGATGCGGGAGAGGTCCAGTCGGATGACCGGGAGGAACATCAGCAGGTTAAATACCAGCTGGCAGGTTCCGAAGGAGATGCCCGTTTGGGAGGAGACTCCCAGCGTGAAGGTGGAACAAGGGTCCGTCCCAAACCCGACGGTCTTGAACACCGCCACGCAGATCCCGATTACGATCAAGCTGACGGTCAGAACCGCTGCCCTGCGCCCCATGCGGGGCCGTGTAAAATTCGCGGCAATGGCTTCCATGTTAAACGCTCCTCTTTTCGGTGAGAAATGACAACGGCTGAAATTATACCATCGGGGCGATAGACCGTCAATGAGAAAAATCACCGGCCTTGGGCCGGAGGAAGGAGGCAGAAATACAGGATGGCATTCTATGCCAGCGTGAGCTTCGGGAAGGACTCCCTCGCCATGCTGCTGCTATTACTGGAAAAGAAAATGCCATTGGATGAAGTAATTTTTTACAACTCGGGAATGGAATTTCAGGCAATCTACGATATCCGGGACCGGATAAAGCCGGTTCTGGAGCAGCGGGGCGTCCGGTTCACAGAGGTGAGGCCGGACGTCCCTTTTTTATACAACATGCTGGAGAGGCCGGTTTACTCCAAAAAGAATGGTTTTCATTTGGGTTACGGCTGGTGCGGCGGCCCCTGCCGCTGGGGAACCTCCATGAAAAGACGTTCGCTGGACGGCGTGGCCCTGGACGCGGTGGTCCACTATGTAGGCATCGCCGCGGACGAGACGGAACGGCTGACGAAGCTGGAAGCGCCCAAGCGTTCACCTCTGGCCAATGCTGGAATGACAGAGGCGGACTGCCTGTCCTTCTGCTATGAACGGGGCTTTTTCTGGGAGGAAAACGGAGTCCGCCTGTATGATGTTCTGGACCGGGTTTCCTGCTGGTGCTGTAAAAACAAGAACCGGAAGGAGCTGAAGGCCATCTATCAATTTCTTCCGCAGTATTGGGAGAAGCTGAAGGAACTGCGAGCCCAGATTTCCGCACCCATGAAGCCCTACAGCCGCCAGGGCATTCCCTATGGCAATGTGTTCGATTTGGAAAAGGTATTCGAGCAGGAGATCCAAACGGAGAAATCCGGCAGGCTTCCCCAGAGGAAAAGGAGGGCGCGTGAGCAAAGCAGATAAAAAGGGACGGCATCACTTGCACATAGAGTTGTCCCCGGCGCAGTACCAGTTGCTGACGAAGCAGTCCAAAGCCTGTGGTCTCAGCAAGCGGGCCTACCTCGTCCGCCTCATAGAAGGAACGCCGCTCCCGGTAAAGCCCTCCCAGGAACTCAAGGACCTCCGCTGGGAAGTACACAAAATCGGCGTGAATATCAATCAAATTGCCAGAAGCGTCAATGCCGGAATTGCCAGGGCGGAGGATGCCAGGCGGGGATTGTTCCTGCTGGATCAGGTCTATGAGCTGTTGTACGAGGTGGCGAAAAAATAATGGCTGTCACAAAAATTCTCGCCCGGAAGGGCCCCCCGGCCGATGGCATCAATTATATCCTCAATGAAGAAAAAACGGATACCCTTCTCACCGTCCACCTGAACTGCGATCCGGGCCGGGAGGTCCGGGAGATGCTGGATACCAAGCAGGCTTATGGAAAGAAGGACGGCGTCCAATATTACCATGTGATTCAATCCTTCAAGCCCGGTGAGGTCACGCCGGAGCTGGCACTGGAGATCGCCACGGAATTTGCCAGGGAACACCTGCCGGGCTTTGAAACGGTGATTTCTGTTCATGTAGACAAAGAGCATATCCACGCCCACCTGATCTTCAATTCCGTCAATGCGGATACCGGCAGAAAATACCACAGCAATGCCCAGACCTATTACAAGCAGCTCCGTGCCGCCTCGGACCGTCTCTGCCGGGAGCATGGCCTGTCCGTCATCATGGAGGGGGCTTCCTCCAAGGCTGTCAGCTACATCGAATGGCTGAGGCAGAGCAAGGGCCAGCCCACCTTCCGCTCCATGCTGGAGGCGGACCTGCGGAC
>CATOKC010000255.1 GCA_951800675.1 uncultured Oscillibacter sp. | reverse complement strand
CAACTCAGATGGGCACTCCTCGGCAGAGGACGCCCTGAAGAAAATCTGCTGTCGATTCTCAGATTTTCTGAACTTTTGAGGACAACTAATCTTGTTCGGGGAGGACGCTCTATGATTACTGCTTGGTAAATTTTTCCCAGATATTTTTACATCTCGGTTCTATCCTCGCTGAAATACTGCGAGTTAATAACGTCGATTTCTGGAATTTTTGGCTGTTTACAGATCCACCTGCACACCTACACCTGCCTGATCCGCTACACCCAGAATGCTGGCGGCGGAAGCCAGATCCTGAAGGGCAATCCCTGTGGAATCGAAGATGGTGATGTCTTCTTGGGCCGTCCGGCCGGGAACCGCGCCCGCCATCACTCCGCCGATCTCTCCCAGCAGGCCGGACAGGATGCCCTTCTTGTGAGGAATCTCGCACTCACCCACCGACAGGCATTGGCCTTCGTCATCGCCGAACACCTTGGCAGCACGGAACAGTTCAAAGTCTACCTCCTCCTTGCCGCTCAAATCGGCCCCGATGCAGCTCAAATGAGTGCCGGGACGCACCCATTCCGCTTTGATGTAAGGCTCATAGGCTGGCGTGGCAGTAAAAATGATATCCGCCTGCTTTACGCCTGCTTCCAGCTCCGAGGGCAGAATGTCCACTGTACGGCTGACGTCCCCCGCTTTCAGCAGTTCGCCCACCTTTTCCGTGATGGATGGGCATAGTTTTTCCCCATTTTTAGGGAACTTGGGATCAGTCAGCAGCACCCGATCCAATCCCGGCAGGGCGGTGATTGCCGCTGCGGCCAGATAGGGAGCCAGCCCGCCACAACCCGCAATCAGCAGGGTTTTGGCATCAGGCCGGGCCAAGTATTTGGCCCCGATGGCGGCAGCCGCCCCGGTACGGCAGTGGGTGATGGGCCCGGCATTCAGCAGGGCTTTGGGTGCGCCAGTGGACAGGTCGAACAGGAGCGAGGTGCCGAACAGGGCGGGCAGGCCCTTCTCGGGGTTAGCCCCAAACCAGGAGACCACTTTCAAGCCGTAGATATCCGCCCCACCAAAGTGGCCGGATTTGATATCCAGATCGGCATGGCCGGGGTCAAACTCGTGGAACACCATGGGCCACGCGCCGCTTTGGCCGCTGTGCTTTTCCAGATAGGCCCGTTCCACCGCCTGAATGGCCATGGGGATGGTAAAGATCGACTCGATTTGCTCCGCAGACAAAACTTTTACGACAGACATGATTCATTACCTCCTTATTTTTGCTCCAGCGTCCGCAGGAAGGCACTGAAGGCGTTGAGACCATCTTTCAAAACCTGGTTGTCGCTGGCGTAGCCGATGCGGACGCTGTGGGGCTGTTCGAAACAGTCGCCGGGGGTGACAAAGGCTCCGGTCTCGTGGTACATCCGCTCACAGAATTCATAGGACGGCAGGTCATAATCGTAGTAGACCAGGGCCGTGGTACCCGCCTGGGGCTTGGTGTAGGTGAGCCGGGGCTCGGACGCCACCCAGGCGTCCAGAATGGCCAGGTTTTCCCGGACAATGCCCCGGTTGCGCTCCAGCAGTTTATCGCTGTGGGCCAGTGCCAGCCCTGCCACCGCCTCGTCGAACATCCCACAACTCACCAGATTGTAGTCCCGATGGGACAGCATTGTTTTGATGGCCTCCATGTCATGGGTGGCAATCCAGCCCAGTCGCAGTCCCGCCAGAGAGAACACCTTGGACATACTGCTCACCGAGATGCCTTTGTCATAGAGATCCACGATGGACTCACACCACTGGTCGGTCTGGGTCAGGTGGCGGTACACCTCATCGCACATAACCCAGGCCCCGACGCTCTTGGCGATCTCCACGATTTCACGGAGCAGCTCCGTAGACATTAGTGCTCCGGTGGGGTTGTTGGGGTTGTTAATGCAGATCATTTTGGTGCCCGGGGTCACCAGGCGGCGCAGCTCATCCAAGTCGGGCAGGTAGTCGTTCTCCTGGCGCAGGTGGAGCAGCTGCACGTCCGCTCCGTAGGACTCCGGGATGGAGTAGAGCTGCTGGTAGGTGGGCATGATGCTCACCACCCGCTCTCCGGGCTCCACCAGAGAATAGAACACATGGTGGTTGGCTCCCGCCGCACCGTGGGTGGTGACGACATGCTCCGGGGAAATGGTCTTGTAGAGCTTGCAGATACCCTCTTTGAAAGCGGGTGCGCCCCAGATGGAACCGTAGGTCAGGCGGCGGGCACTGAACTCATTGAGGAAGGCTTTCTTGTCCTGACCTGTCAGCTGAAATAGCTCATCCAGGGACACGGAGTCTACGCAGGTTTCTGCGATGTTGAACCGGGCTCCGTCCTCGTACTCGTTCATCCATTCCTCTACGGCAAAGGGTTTGATTTTCATGGAAATTCCTCCTTGTTTTCCTCTACCGCGAAACAAAAAAGCACCTGACACACAGCCTTGTGACGACCTTGCGGTCGTATTACCTACGGCTGAGTTCAGATGCCTTCAACCCCCCACCCGGTGGTGGGGGAAGCGGTATTGGGTTGTTAAATATAAATATAATACAGCTTGTGGGCGGTGTCAAGCCCTGATCTTTGACTTTAGGCAGATTAATTTTGCTTCAGTGTGGAGTGGTGCAGGCCGATGCAATTGTGGTCTGACCCAAACGGCGACCCAGACTGTGCGGGGAGCGGATGGAGGGATTGGAGCGGAGATGCTTGGGAAGCACTTTCTGCTGGAACAAACGGAACAAAACGGGGCGGAAAGCACTCCCTGACTTTTCAGCCGAATCTTCGGGTCCAAGAGGCCCCGGGTTCGAATCCCGGCACTCCGACCATGCGGAGTGTCCTTATAGGATTTGAGTATCCTTGTGGGACACTCCGCATT
>CATOKC010000254.1 GCA_951800675.1 uncultured Oscillibacter sp. | reverse complement strand
ATCGGAAAGGAGTTTTGACTATGGCGAACAAACTTGACCGCATCGAAAAGGACATCCAGAAAGTGAAGTCCAAGATCGCGGAGTACAACAAGCAGCTTCGGGAGCTGGAGGGGCAGAAAACCGAGCAGGAGAATTTGCAGATCATCCAGCTTGTCCGGGGCATGAACATGACGAGGGAGGAATTTGCGGCGTTCCTGCGGGGCGGGGCCTTGCAGACCGCCCCCACCCTGACGCCCTATCACGAAAAGGAGGACACCGGCCATGAGGAATAAGATCATTTCCCGTTTTCTCTCTGTCATTTTGGCTGTGGGCCTGTCTGCCGCCATGTTCACCACAACGGCCTTTGCCGGGGGCGGTGACGAGGCTGGGGATGTCATACCCACCCAGCCGACCGGGGAAGTGGCGTCCACGCCTGACCCCAAGCCCCTGACCCCGGAGGGTAATCTATCCCTGGTGGACGACATCGACGGCGAGGCGTCCGGGGATAAACAGTTTATCACTGTCGTTTCCAAGACCGGCAACTATTTTTATATTATCATCGACCGGGCCGGGGACGGCGAGAATACGGTGCATTTTCTTAATCAGGTGGACGAGGCCGATTTGCTGGCCTTGATGGAGGTGGAGGAAGCACCGCCCGCCGTCTGTACCTGTTCCGTGAAGTGCGAGGCCGGGGCCGTCAATACCGCCTGCCCTGTCTGCGCCAACAACATGACCGCCTGCGCCGGGAAAGCGCCGGAGCCGCAGGAGCCGGAAGAACCTGAACAGCCCATAAAGGAAAACAAGGGCGGCATGGGCGGTCTGCTGGTGCTGCTGATCGTGGCCCTGGCTGGTGGCGGCGGGGCGCTGTACTACTTCAAGCTCCGCAAGCCCAAGGCGGATGTGTCCGGCAGTTCCGACCTGTCCGAATATGACTTTGACGACGAGGACGAGCCGGAGGATGAAGAAACGGAGGACGATACAACCAAATAATACGGTTGAGAAAAAGCTGTGTCTGTACTTAAAAGCGCAGGCACAGCTTATTACTTCTAAAGGCCCGAAATAGCCGACTGTATCATTGAAGTTGTTATGGCTGTTGCAATTTCCTTTACAGCATCCAAAACAAAAGGAATACCTTTTTCCTTAATAACACCTTTAGTTTTATTCCAAACGGTGTCATTCTTGATTTTATCAAGAAATTCATGTCCAGCCCAAGTTAAACGCCCAACGCCAAAGAATGACAGTTCATTGCCGCTGTAATTACCTTTATAGTCAGATACCAGCCCCGCATCATGCAAAATGACACAATGGTAAGCAATCGTTTTCATATCATA
The DNA here is from genome assembly GCA_951800675.1 of uncultured Oscillibacter sp. The sequence continues at coordinate 1,578 of CATOKC010000254.1, read as the reverse complement.
TCCGTCAATCTTTATTTTGCTGCTGTGTAGCCAAGTATCAACGTACTTTTCTTCGATGGCAAAAAGGATTTTCCTTATCAGTTCCATATCCCGTTGCATCTTCATTCCCCCTTTATCAAAATTATACATTACTTTGTTATAAAACACAAGGAGCGAATAATCTATGAAATTAGTAATTGCGGAAAAACCCAGCGTGGCCCGGAGCATCGCCGCCGTGATCGGGGCGACCGACCGGCAGGAGGGCTACTTGCAGGGGAACGGCTATATCGTGTCCTGGTGCATCGGGCATCTGGTGTCCTTTGCCGACGCCGGGATGTATGACGAGCGTTTCAAGAAGTGGCGCTATGAGGACTTGCCCATCATCCCGGAGAGCTGGCGGCTGACCGTCCCCCTGGACAAGCGGGAACGGTTCGACACCCTGCGGACGCTGCTTCGCTCCGAGGAAGTGAGCGAGGTAATCAACGCCTGCGACGCCGGGCGGGAGGGCGAATTGATCTTCCGCACGGTCTACCATCTGGCGGGCTGTACCAAGCCCATGAAACGGCTGTGGATTTCCAGCATGGAGGACAGCGCCATCCGGGAGGGCTTCGCCCACCTGAAACCGGGCCGGGACTATGACCCCCTGCATCAGTCGGCGCTGTGCCGGGCCAAGGCGGACTGGCTGATCGGCATCAACGCCACCCGGCTTTTCTCTGTGCTGTACCACAAGACCCTGACCGTGGGCCGCGTCCAGACCCCCACCCTGAAAATGCTGGCGGACAGGGACGCCAAGATCACCGGCTTCCAGAAAGAGAAATATCACATCGTCCATATCGCCGGGGGCGGTATGGAAGCGGCAAGCGACCGCTTCCCCGACCCCAGCGAGGCGGAGAGCGTCAAGATGGCCTGCATGGGAGCGCGGGCCATCTGCGCTTCCATCCAGCAGGAGAAGAAAACCGAACAGCCGTCCAAGCTCTACGACCTCACCACCTTACAGCGGGAGGCCAACCGGCTTTTCGGCTTCACCGCCAAGCAGACCCTTGACTACGCCCAAACGCTGTATGAAAAGCGTCTGCTGACCTATCCCCGGACAGACAGCCGCTTTCTCTCCGACGACATGGAGCAGACGGCGGCGGGCATCGTGGCCGGTATCATCCCCATTCTCCCGTTTATGGAGGGTGCGGCGTTCTCTCCGAATATTCCTCGCGTCCTGAACAGCGCCAAGGTGAGCGACCACCACGCCATCATCCCCACGGCGGAGTTCGTGAAACAGGGCTTTTCCGGGCTGGCGGACAGCGAAAGGAAACTGCTGTTCCTGGTGTGCTGTAAGCTGCTGTGCGCCGTGGCCCCGGCCCATGAGTATGAGGCCGTCACTGCCGTTTTCATCTGCGCCGGGCAGGAGTTCACCGCCAAGGGCAAGACCGTCCTGGCCGCTGGCTGGAAAGACATCGACCGCCGCTTCCGGGCCTCCCTGAAAACCGATGCCGACGAGGACAGCGGGGACGTGGCGGAATTGCCGGAGCTGGCCGAGGGGCAGGTTTTCGAGGATGTGGCCGCTTCCGTCACCGAGCATTTCACGTCGCCCCCCAAGCCCTACAC
>CATOKC010000253.1 GCA_951800675.1 uncultured Oscillibacter sp. | reverse complement strand
CCTGCTCCTGCTCGTACCGCTGGGACATTTTCGCAAACCGGGCGTCGCTGATCTTCTGATTCACATTGTCCTCGTAAATTTTCTCGAACAGCACATCAAGCTCCCTGTCCCGCGCCAGAAGGCCGTCAAACTCCCGCTGCTTTCTGGCCCGGTCATTGTCCGCCACCTTCGCGGACTGGCCCATGACGGCCCGGAGAAAGTCATCCTCGTACTCGTTGGCAAAAGAGGTCAGCCGGTTCACCTCATACAGCACCACCTGTTCCAGAAATTCCACCCGGATATAGTGAGTTTTGGAACATTTACGCAGGCCGGAATTGTGGTTCTGACAACTGAAGAATCTGATATCGTGGTTCCCTTGGTTAAAATGGAAGTTGAGGTTTCCGCCGCACTCCGGGCATTTCAGAACGCCGGAAAATACGCTGGGCTCCTGGGTGACGGTGGGCCGTTTGCGGCGCGTCCCCTTCTTCAAATTCTGCACCTTTTCCCAGGTGGGACGGTCAATGATGGCCTCATGGATGTTGAGGAAGATTGCCCGATTTTCCTCCGGGGTTTCGATGCGCTTCTTCACCTTGTAGGACTTGGAAAAGGTTTTGAAGTTGATGACATCGCCGCAATACTCCTGTGTGGTGAGGTTTTTTTGATGGTGGTGTGGCCCCATTTGGTGGGTTCCACGGTGCTTTTGAGCCCGCCCCGGCTCGTCCCCTTGCTCCGCCAGTAATAGGTGGGATTGCAAATCCCGTCCTTCTCCAGCGCGGCGGCGGTTTCCGCCAGCCCATAGCCGTCCAGGGCCATTTGGTAGATGCGCCGCACGATTTCAGCAGCTTCTGGGTCAATCACCCAAAAGCGGGGATCGTCCGGGTTCTTAACGTAGCCATAGGGCAGCGGGGACAGCGGCACCCCGGAATTTCCTTTCAGCTTGTTCACGATTTTTCGCTTTTTGGAAATATCCCGGGCGTAATACTCGTTCATGATATTTCTTCTGTAGAGAAAAAAGATGCAGGCCCGTAACCGTTGCAGCGCAACGGGTTTGAAGATATACCGCCCTATCTGCGGGAATTGTGGCTACAACGGAAAAACGTCCGGCAAGGCAGGAACCGATCTTGTTCCCGCCTTGCCGGACGCTTTTCACAGTTTCAGTCGGATGATCTGCTCGTACAGCAGAACATATTTCTTTTGGATAATCCTGTCCATGTGGTAATGCCCGAAGAAGTGGTATTTGAACTTGCACCGCTGGGTAACTTCCTCCAGGAAATCTGTCAGGGCGTCTGCCTGATAAAATCTGCCGCTCAATTCATCCTGCACCGAGGTGGAGCAGCAGTGGGTGATGATGCAGTCCACCTCCCAGCCTGCTCTGTCCAAGCTGGCCCTGGCGGTCTGGTACTCCTCCTCGCTGGGCAGCTCCTCTTTCCACCAGGACAGGTGGTTCACCCGGTACATCGCGCCCCTGGCATCCAACACTCTGCATTTCTTCTTGAGTAGAGGATCGTCCGGCTCCAGGATGCCGTCCTGGATGTCGTGGCTGCTGGCCCCGCCCATGGTGAAGAACCGCTTCCCACCCAGGTCGAATATCTGGCCCCGTTCCAGCAGGATCACCGAGGGGCGGATTCGCCGGATGATCCCGCCCCGCCACTCCTCCAGCGGATATTTCCGCAGGGCGTCATAATTTTCGTGGTTCCCTGTCACAAAGGCTGTGGTGAAGGGCCGACGCTCCAGCCAGTCCAAGCTCTCGTCATCCCGTCCATCGCCGTGCCAAACACAGCCGAAGTCTCCGCATACCAGAGCCATGTCCTCTTTTGTAAGGCCCTCCTGCTCGTAGAAGACTTCAGGCTGGAAGCGCCGGAGATCCCCGTGGAGGTCGCCCGTAATATAAATTTCCATCATGATCCTCCCTGTCAGTTCAGGCTTTTGTCAACCTCCAGCCCCGGATAGCGGAACTTGATGCGGATGGTTTCAGCATTCAGGGCTGTGATCTGTTCCACAAACTTGCGGGTGATAGCGTCATCGTATACCGCAAATTTCGTTTCCCGCTGCTCAACAAATTCCCGAAGACGCTCCATCCGGGCCGCTCGGCCAGCCTGCCGCTTATCTGCCTGCCGAAGCGTCCCAAGCTGGTGCAGGATGCTCTCCCGCTCCTCTGCGATCTCCCTGAGTCGGGCGTTCAATTCTTTGTTTTCCATGTCCACCGGCAGTGCCAGCGCCTGTTCCATCAGCACCGCCTGTTCCGCCGTCAGAGCCGCCAGCCGCTGGCGCAGGGCGAGGGGGTCAACCCCGCCGCTCTCCTGTCCCTGCTGGACGAGACTGGCGATGTCCAGAAACTCCTCAGTGATCTCCTGCCCGGTCTGGTCAAGGCCGTTGATGGCCTCCAGGATGGCCCGGTGCAGCTTATCTTCATCCAGCGTGGGAGAAGCATGGCAGTATTTCGTGCCGAACTCCAGCCGGGAGACGCACCGCCAGACGATCCGCTTTTTCCCGTTTCTGGCCCAGGTGCATCGCTTGTATGGCGTACCGCACTCCCCGCATACCAGCAGCTCGGAGAGGGCGTATTTGGCGGAGTATTTGCCCTGCTCGGTTTTGCCCGTTTTCTGCATCACCTTCCGCTTGCTGGACCGGCGGGCCATCTCCTCCCGCACCTGATAGAAGATCTCTTTCGGGATGATGGGCGGGTGGTTGTTCTCCACATACACCATGGGGCGCTCCCCCTGGTTCTTCTTCACCGTCTTGCTGATGCAGTCGGTGGTATAGGTCTTTTGCAGAAGGGCGTCGCCAATGTATTTCTCATTGACCAGGATGTTGTGGATGACCTGATATGTCCAACCCTGGATGCCGCAGGAGGTAGGGACATGATCCGCCTCCAGCTCCGTCTTGATCTGGCCCAGGCTGCACCCGTCCAGGTAGCGGCGGAAGATACGCTTTACCGTCTCCGCCTCCTCCGGGATGATCTCCGGC
>CATOKC010000252.1 GCA_951800675.1 uncultured Oscillibacter sp. | reverse complement strand
CCGGGGGGGGCCGGGCCGCCGCCCCCCCCCGCCTTCGTCGGAGATGGCAGATATTCAGAGGAATGATTCTTTATTCTACGCCCTTTTGAACATCTTTTCAATGTCATATTTGGACAATTTTACCTTCACCGGACGCCCGTGAGGGCAATATTGCACCTCTCCACTCTGCACCTTGGCGATCAACGCCTTCAGCTCCGCCGGGTCGCTGACCCAGCCGCCCTTGATGGCCGCCTTACAGGCCATTGTGTGAAGCATCGCGTCCCGGGCGGACGCCGGGTCCGCCTGTGCCCCGGAGAGCAGCTTCTCCGCCAGCATCTCCAGCGTCTCCCGAACCATCCCCGTGTCAATGTCCGACGGAATCACCCGCACCATCAGACACCCTGCCCCAAAATCCTCCGCCTCAAACCCGAATTCCTCCAGCAGAGATAGATTCTCCAGCAGCGCCCCATACTGCTCCTGAGGCAGGTCCACCGCCACTCCGGTCAGCAGTTGCTGACGCATGACCGGCTCCGGGCTGGCCTTGAGCCGGTCAAAATTGATCCTCTCATGGGCGGCGTGCTTGTCAATAAGCCACACATCCTCCCCATCCTCAGCGATAATATAGGTGTGCAATACCTCCCCCGCAAAGCGCCAGGGCGTACTCTTGGGCAGAAAGGCGGTCTGCTCCGGCTCCTCCACCGCCTCCGGCGGCGGAGACGGCGGCTGGGGCCGGACAGGCGGCACAAAGGTCTTCGACACCGCAAATGCTTTTCCCTCCGCAGAGGGCTTTGAAACCTCCCGTTTTGGAAACAGTTCCCTCTGCACCACATCCCGCAGAGCCGCTGGACGCCCAAACTCCATCCCCTGCCTCTGCGGCGGCTTGGAGGACGCCCCCTGCTCCCGGAAGGTCTTGGCGTCCATAGCCTGGAAGAAATCCCCCCTGGGATTCGACACCGCCGCGGCAGGCCGTACCGGCGGCGGGGCCAGCGCCCCGGACGCCCCGTCCAGCGCGTCCTTCACCACATGATGCACCGCCGAGAACACCGCCCGCTCCCCGGCAAACTTCACCACCGTCTTGGCCGGATGGACGTTCACGTCCACCTCCCGGAGCGGCAGGTCAATGTGGAGCACACACCCCGGAAATTTCCCCTTCATCTGCCGGTTGGCATAAGCCTCCTCCAGCGCGGCGGTCAGCAGCGGGGACTTGATGAGCCGCCCGCAGCAGAAAAACGTCTGCATGGCCCGGGACCCACGCCCCGCCAAAGGCTCTGTGACAAATCCCCGGACCGTCACACCCTCGCCGCCGCCGTCCACACTGACCAGACTCTTGGCGAACTCCCGCCCCCGGGCGGCGTAAATGGCGGAGATCAGCTTGCTGTCCCCAGGCGTGTGGAGCTCCTCCTTCCCGTCCCGGATATACTGGATGGACACGTCCGGACGGCTCAGAGCCATCTGCTGGAGCAGGGCGCTCACAGCGGCCGCCTCCGCGCTGTCGCTCTTCATGAACTTCTGCCGGGCGGGCGTGTTGAAAAAGAGGTCCCGGACCAAAAACGTGGTCCCCTCCGGACACCCGGCGGGCTCCACCGCCCCGGGCACGCCCCCCTCCAGGGAGAGGGACGCCCCCATGTCCGCCCCCTTCTCCCGGGAGAGGGCCTCCAGGCGGCTGACGGCGGAAATCGCCGCCAAAGCCTCCCCCCGAAAGCCCAGCGTGCCGATTGCGGCCAAGTCCCCGGCATTCCGGAGCTTGCTGGTGGCATGGCGGAGAAAGGCGGTGGGAAGCTCCTCCGGCGCGATGCCGCACCCGTTGTCCGTCACCCGGATAAGGGCCATGCCCCCCCGCTGAATCTCCACCACTACCGCCGTCGCACCGGCGTCCACGGCGTTTTCCACCAGCTCCTTGACCACACTTGCCGGACGCTCCACCACCTCACCGGCGGCAATCAGGTCCGCCACATGGGCCGAGAGCTGTTCGATATGGGGCATGGGCTGAACCTCCTTTCCAGATTCACTTCTCAAGCTCCCTACAGGCCAATTCATCCAGGGTGAGATGGTAAAAATCGGCCAGGGCAATCAACTTGGAGAGGCGGGGTTCCCGTTCTCCGTATTCGTAGCGCTGATAAGTCAATGTACGGATATCTATCGCTTTGGCAACGTCTGCCTGGGTAAGGCCGCGTTCTGTCCGGAGCTTCAATAAATTTTCAGGAAATGTCATAGTATCCCCCTTGACACAACCAAACGGTTATGCTATCATGATACCTACAAACGGTAGTGAGAGGATGGTGCAAAATGGACCTGACGAATCTGATCGCAGCGTATCTGCGAGACAGCCTAATCGAAAAAATCCGGAAAACCGAGGACTATCAGGCCGCAAAGGTGCAGAGAGACCAATCAGAGCGGGAATTTGTGATGTCCCTGACCCGCAAGCAACGGGCCGCGTTTCACGACTGTATCCGCAAACGGGACGCCCTCATCGCCGTAGAATTGGCCCATTTTCTGGAGGACTGTACCCTGGTGGTGTCCGGCGGCGCGGGGGAACGCTGAGCGTCCATCCCCCGGTCAATTCAGCTTCTGTTTGAGCTCATACAGCAAGCTCATGGCCTCCAGGGGCGTCAAGGTCTCCGGCTGGGTCCTTCTCAGACGGTCGACGACCTCCGCCTCCCCCAGAGCGGCCAGGGAGACCTGCTCCCGCTTCGGCTCCGCCAGAAGCTGAGGCGTATGGCCGCTCCCGTCCTCCAGCTCCCGGAGGACGCTGCGGGCCTTTTTTACCACCGTCTCCGGCAGGCCCGCAAGCTTGGCCACCTCAATGCCGTAGCTCCGGTCTGCGCCGCCGGGGATGATCTTGCGCAGGAAGATGAGCTCCTCCCCCCGGCTCCGGATGGCGATGCTGTAGTTTTTCACCCCGGGGATGGCCTCCTCCAGGGCGGTCAGCTCGTGGTAGTGGGTGGCAAAGAGGGTCTTGGCCCCCAGCTTCTTCCGGTC
>CATOKC010000251.1 GCA_951800675.1 uncultured Oscillibacter sp. | reverse complement strand
GCTTGGATTCGATGATGCGGAGAAATGGCAGTCGTTGCTTTCGTCCTATTCGGTGGACATGGCGCGGGCGATGAACATTCCACTGGAACAGTTTCGATGGTATGCAGCGTTCCATGATGAGGGGACGCACCCCCATGTGCATATGGTCTGCTATAGCGCTGACGGCAAATCCGGATTCCTCAGCGAGAAAGGGATCGAGGATATCAAATCCGGATTGGCGAAGCAAATCTTCCGGCAGGAGTTGACCGAGGTCTATGCCAAGCAGACCCAGCGGCGGGATTCTCTCAACCGGGATGCGCAGAAAACACTGCGGCAGTTGATCCAGCAGATGCAGGAGGGTTCGCTAGACAATGAGCGCATCGCACAGCTGATGCTGGAGCTGTCCCGCCAGCTCAAAACCGTTTCCGGCAAAAAACAATACGGTTATTTGAAACCACAGATGAAAGCGCTGGTGGATGAGATCGTGGATGAGCTGGAGCGGGACGAGCGCGTCGCCGCCGCTTACAATCTATGGTATGAAATGCGGGAGGAGGTTCTGCGAACCTATAAAAACGATCTGCCGGAACGGATTACGCTCTCACGACAGAAAGAATTCAAGCGGATCAAGAACATTGTGGTCCAGGAGGCGGTACAGTTAGGAGAACAGTTGGAGCTGAAGATGGATGATTCGGATGCTTCAAATCCACAGACAGTGCCAGCAGGGCAAGGGAATGAAAACCATTCTTCTGCCCTGCTGTTTCATTCCGTGACAAAACTCCTGCACCATATGAGCCGCATTTTTCAGGAGCAACAACAGCCGGTCACTCCGGTATATCACACTGACCGCAAGCTGCTACGAAAGCTCCGGGAGAAGAAAATCGCGCACGGTCATAAGCCGGATGACCATGCGCCACGGTTATCGTGAGGAGGTTATCAATGCCAACAGCAAAGAGGGCGCCGCCCCTGCATCTCTGGTGGGTGCGCCACCCGGAGTGCGGACTGGCCGTCGTCGATGCGCCCAACTGGGAGCTTGCTACCGTGGAGGCCGCCGCATGGTGGAGGGTCCCATGGAAGAAGGTTGCCGCGCTGTGTGAGTGCGAGCGGAAGGAGATCGTGCCGCGCCATGTGTGCATATGTTGCGGCACGATTTTCAACGGCGACGGTTCCCGCTGTACCAGGTGCGAGATCATTGAGCGGGACAGACTGCTCAACAAGCGCGCCAGGGAGCAGCGGTATTACCGCAGTATGATGCCGAAGAAATCTGCCCGCTCACACTAACCTATCAGTCGGTAGGATTGGGAATCGTATCCCGAAGCTCCGTCTGCTTGGCACGGTTCCAGCCAGACGGCTCCCCGATGCAGTAGCCGCCCATCTTCCGCAGATTGCGGAAACGGTGGAGATCACAGCGGACATCCACGCGGTCGTCCTGCACGTCCAGAAACAACTTTTCGATGATACTCACCGGGTACACTGCCGTGACCTGCCGGACATAGGCATCCTGCTCGGCCTCGGTCAGGGTCCCATTCAAAACAACAATCTGCATCGCTCCACCTGATTCCTTTCGAGGCAACAGTATAGCAGAGGGCAGGTGAGAAATCAAGGAACGGGGGTACCAAAAATTCCTTACATCCATTTTACCGACATCCAGAACCGGCAGGCCGGAGAGGTGGATTTGGAGCAGTTTTTGCTCCGGCAGGGCGAAAAACTGCTCCCATCCGGACGTGAAAAGCGTCTCGCCAGCGACCGCAGTATCACCGTGAGGGGCAATCACTGGTATGACCACGCCGAGGAAAAGGGCGGCGGACCGATCTCTTTTATGAGAAAATTCTACGGCCTGACCTATCCGGAGGCCGTCTTGAAACTGCTTGGCGGAGAGCAGGGAATTTCTTATGAACCCGTCCGGCAGCAAAAGCAGGAGGAAAAGAAATCCTTTGCCCTGCCGCCAGCCAGCCCGACCATGCGGCGGCTATACGCCTATCTGCTCCAGCACCGGGGCATCAGCCGGGAGGTGCTGGACGCCTTTGTCCACGCAAAACTGATCTATGAGAGTGTGGAACCGTCCAGAGACGGCTCCAAAGTACATCACAACGCCGTGTTCATCGGGACGGATGAGCACGGCGTTGCGCGTCATGCGCACAGACGAGGACTGTATACTTTTGGCGAGGGGTTCAAACGAAACGTGACCGGCTGCGATCCCTGTTACAGTTTCCATCACTGCGGCACCAGCGACCGCCTCTACGTATTTGAGGCACCCATTGATCTGCTGTCCTTCCTCTCTATCTACCCGCAAGACTGGCAGGAACACAGCTATGTTTCTCTCTGCGGTACGTCCCAGCACGCGCTGATGTGGATGCTGGAGCAGAATCCTGCACTGCAAAAAATTGCGCTTTGCCTGGACAATGATGCGGCTGGTGTGAAAGCGACGGCGCGGCTCACGGAATCGTTGCAGGAGAAGGGATACGAGCAGATCGGTGTCCTTACGCCTAAACATAAGGACTGGAACGAGGACCTGACGTCGGACGAACCCACCGTTGAAAACGAAGTAACAATGACTATGTGATAGGGGGTGAAACGACCCAAATGGAACATGAAAAACAGAACATCCTGGCGGCAATTCGCCTGCTGATTGCCTATTATAGCGGCACTCTGCGAACTGGCTGCGGCTACACCGGCAATGAACAGCTCGTCTATCTTACAGAACCCCAGGCGCGGACTGCTCTGCAGTACGGTGTCCCCATCGGCATCCGCGACGCGCACCGCACGGTTATGGGCGTACCGGTGGGAAAACCCTACCGCTACATCACCATCTCCGATGTAGAACACCTGGAAAGATGGCTGGCAATCTCCTCCATGGAGCCTTTGGCCTCGATCCATGCTGATCTCCCGCCGCATATCCAACGTCGGATGCGGGAGTACATCCTGCAAATCATGGAGATCGAGTGCCCGGAACATCCGCCGCCCCACAAGCCGATCGCGCCCATGCTTGGTGCGCGGGGCGACTTTTATAACCTGCTGTGCATCGCCAACCGGACGCTTCGCCGCGCCGGACAGCAGGAGCAGGCGGAGGAAATGTGGCGGCGGGCGC
>CATOKC010000250.1 GCA_951800675.1 uncultured Oscillibacter sp. | reverse complement strand
CCTCATAAACGAGGCATATTGCCGGGACACCTCGGTGAAAACACGGAGCCAGCTTGAAATCAAACGCCAGCGCGGAGATTTCATCGGCTCTTTTGCTGTTTTTGGCTACCGGAAGGACCCGGAGAACCGCCACCGCCTGCTGGTAGATGAATACGCCGCCGGTGTGGTACGGGATATGTTCAAGTGGAAGCTGGAAGGAATCAGCGCGGGCGATATTGCCGACCGCCTTACAGCGGCGGGCATCCCCACGCCTATGGACTACAAGCGGTCCCAGGGGATGCGCTACTCTACGTCCTTCCGGCTGAAAGAGGAATCCGTGTGGGATGCCGGGATGGTGCTGCGGATTCTGAAAAATCCGGTCTACATCGGCGTGTTGGAGCAGGGGCGCGTGACCACCCCCAGCTATCGGGTGAAGCGGCTGGTGGTGAAGCCCCGCGAAGAATGGGCGGTGGTGGAGAACTGCCATGAGCCGGTCATTGACCGCTATGACTTTGAAAGCGTTCAGAAGGTGCTTGCCCTGGATACGCGCACCAGCGTCAGCGGCAAGGCGGTGGAGCTGTTCTCCGGCATGGTCTACTGCGGCGAGTGCGGCGGGGCCATGATACGAAAAACCGTCCCCACCGCCAAGAAGAAGTATGTGTACTATGTGTGCGCCGCGCACAAGAACGAAAAGCGCTGCTTCTCCCACTCCATGCGGGTGGAAACGCTGGATGAGATCGTGCTGGACGCATTGAGAAGATACATCCAGGATGTGATCGACCTCTCTGACCTGCTGGAACTGACCGACACGGCCCAGCTTCAGCAAGCGGGTATGCGAAAGCTGCAAGGCCGTTTGGAGAAGAAACGGGAAGAAATCGACCGCAATCAGGCCCTTTTGCGCTCCCTTTATGAAAGCCTCGCTGACGGCGTGATCGACCGGGACGAATACCAGGATTTGAAAAAGACCTACTCCCGCCGCCGTGCCGAGGCGGAGGAACAGGCCGAGGCCATCCAAGAGGAAATGAGCCGGGAAATGGGCAATTTTTCGGAGGGCCGGGGCTGGATGGAGCAGTTCCGCAAGCACCAGAACATTGACGCTCTGGACCGTACCATCATTGTATCGCTGATTGAGCGTATCCTGATTTTCCGTGACCGCCGTGTGGAGATCGTCTACCGCTGGCACGATGAATTTCACTGGCAGATGGATTTGCTGCGGCAGGCCCAGGGAACCCTTCCCGGAAGGGAGGCGGTCTGAAATGGCGCGGACGAAACGCAAGGTCAATCCCGTCCTGCCGGTAGCTGTCCAAGCGGAACAGCCCCGCCGGATTTATCAGGTGGGCGGCTATGCCCGCTTGTCGGTAGAGGACAGCGGAAAGCCCGGAGCGGACACGATCAGCACACAGCGGGAATTGATTCAAAGCTACATTGACGGCCAGCCGGATATGCGGCTCTATGACCTTTACTGCGACAACGGACGGACGGGAACGAACTTTGACCGCCCGGAGTTTGAACGGATGATGGAGGATGTTCGCTCTGGCAAGGTAGACTGCATTGTGGTGAAGGATTTATCCCGGTTTGGCCGCAACTACCGGGAAACCGGCAACTATCTGGAACGGATTTTCCCGCTCTTGGACGTGCGGTTTATCGCCGTCAACGACAATTTTGACACGCTGACCGCCGAGCGGACCCAGGACGGCTACATAGTGCCGCTGAAAAACATCATGAACGCCGTTTACAGCAAGGACATATCCAGGAAGATTCTTCCGGCCATTTCGACCAAGCAACAGAAAGGAGAGTTCATCGGTTCATGGGCGGCATACGGCTACCAGAAGTGTGCCGGTAATGCCCACCGGATTGAGCCGGACCCGGAGACTGCGCCGGTGGTGCGTGAGATATTCTCCCTGCGTCTGACGGGGATGAGCTATCAGCGGATTGCCCGGACCTTGAATGAGCAGGAAGTCCCTTCCCCCGGACGGTATCTCTGCTTGAAGGGGGCGGCAAAGTGCGAATCCTATGCCAATTCCCGGTGGACCATAGCCTCCGTAAAAAAAGTCCTGACCGCCGAGGTCTACTTGGGTCACATGGTCCAGGGACGCAAGCGGTCCGGCTTCTCCGAGGGGAAAAAGCCCTACTATGTGCCGGAATCCGAGTGGGTGATCGTCCGCGACACCCATGAGCCGCTGGTGGATGAAGAAACCTTCCGTGCGGTTCAGAAAATGGCCGTAGAGGCCAGCAGCGCCTATAAGGAGCGGCTTGGATGTCATGACGCCTTGGGGACGATCCCCAATATCCTGCGGGGCCTGATCTTCTGTGCTGACTGTGGCCGTCCATTGGTGCGCTACAAATGTGTTACGAACAAGGGAACAAACCTTTACTACGTTTACATCTGTCAAAGCCACTCTAATGATTTGGCCTCCTGCCCCAAGAAGTATTTCCATGAGACGAAGCTGATTGAAATTCTTTGGGATACCTTGCGGCGTGAGATCGCGCTGGCTGAAAATCTGGACAAGTTGGTACGGCAGTACAGTAAATCCGCAAAGGCGGTCAGCCGGGAGGCGGAGGCCAAGAGGGAGATCGCCGCCGCGAAACAGGCTTTCAGCCGTGCGGAAATGCTCTATGACAGCTTGTACCAGAATTACGCTGACAAGCTGATGACCGAGCAGGAATACACGGAAATGAAGCGGCAGTACCGCTCTGATATGGAACAGGCGCAGGCCCGGTTGGATGAGTTGGAACAGCGGCAGAGGGACGAGCGGCAGCGGACCACGGAAAACCCCTGGCTTACCGCCTGCGGTCAATTCAAGGAAGAAACCGCGCTGACGGAGGCCATGGCTCACGCTCTGATTGACCGGGTGGAGATTGATGGGGCGAACCGAGCTTCCATCACTCTGCGCTACCGGGACGAATACAACGCCCTGCTCCGGCTGCTGGCGGCAGAGGGAGAGGCGGTGTCCGCATGAGCGTTATCACCGCAAAATATATCCGCTTGTCCTCGGAGGATGATGATTTAGGGAAAAGCGGCAAAGTTGAATCCAACAGCGTCACGAACCAGAGAAATTTGCTGGACGCTTTTATCAGCCGTACCCCGGAATTGGCGGATACCCGCGTGATCGAGTTCTGTGATGA
>CATOKC010000249.1 GCA_951800675.1 uncultured Oscillibacter sp. | reverse complement strand
TTATCAAGGAGATTGCGGCGCTGAACGCTGAAACGATCTCCCCGCAAAAGATTGAATTTCTATCCGCCCATCTGGATAACTGGAACAACATCGACTTTGACGACCGGCGGCGAGTGACTGATATTATTTTGTCCCAAGTCCAGGCCACCAGTGACCGTGTTTCCTTTGAGTGGAAAATCTGAACACTTTTATAATCTGCACCTTATACAACGGCCTGTGTGCCCTTGTTAAGCGTTGCTAACCGCTACAGATACAAAGGGCAAGATGCTAATCCACCCTGCCCAGGTGCATATTGTCATAACCAGCAGCAGCAAAATGATTGCCGCTAAAGTCACTTGGCTTTTCGCCCACTTCCAATCGTTTGACTTTATCAGCAGCAGATTTCTCGCAATATTGACGATGAGGCTGATTGCGCCGGTATAGGCGACCATGAGAAAAACTGGACACAGAAAACGATACACCCCATCAGCTGGCACAAAAACAACGCGCGGTTAGACCGTATCTGACAGGAAATAATGAAAAGCGCAACACCCAAAAAGCCAATGGCCTGGACCATGTATTCATTCATATGACGCCGGCAAACTCCCTTGAACCCCTGATTTCACTTTGATTCTATCACAGAAACCCATCCCATACAATACGTTTTCGCAAATTGCAAAAAGCCCGCACGGTATATGCGGTTACCGCCCGCCCGCCTCTCCGAACAGCGCCCGGATGTGCTCCGGGGCGTGGACCTCCAGCAGATACCGCTCGTTGCCGCACTTGAAGAGGCAGACGCCGTTCTGGGGGTGGGCGATGAGCGCAAACTCGGACGCCTCCAGCTGGAGGTTGTCCATGTAGAAGCGCTTATCCACGTTCCCGACGTTGAAGAGGAACTGGTGGGTAGGGATGGCGAAGAGGGGCCGGGTCATCTCCCGGACGCCGGGGACATCGAAGTCCTCCAGGTTCAGGGAAGCCATGAGCAGGGCGAATTCCTTCTTCCGGACCCGCTTTAGGGTGTTGCGGATGTACTCCACGGCGGTGGGGTTGGAGAGCCAGATGTACAGCTCGTCCAATCCGGCGACGGTTTGGCCCTCCGTCAGCAGCTTGTCGCTGAGGTAGGAAAGGAGATTGAACAGCATGGCGTTCCGCACACCGAGGCTGCCATTGATAAGGTCCTTCACGCCGAAAACCAGGAAGCGGTGGGAGGTGACGTTGGTGTGCCCGTTGAAGAATTTGCTCTCCGCTCCCTTGCACATGGAGTGGAGGCCCAGCAGAACCTCCTGGAGCAGTTCCTTGGGGTACAGCGGGTCTTTCGCACGCTCATAGTGCTGATAGGCGTCCTCCATGACCGCATAGAGGTCCGAGAGGATGGGGAAATCCTCGGGCCGCATGGACTTGAAGTCCGTGTGGTCGTTCAGGCCCCAGGTCTTGTACAGCCGCTCCAGCATCAGCTCAATGGTGTCGATGTGCCGGCCGGTGAAGTCTTTGTAGGAGCGGAAGAAGTCCTTCAGGAAGGAGATATGCTGGCTGAGACGGGTGCGCTGCTGGAAGGCGTCAGGTGCTTCGGGATCGTTCTCGCTCTCCACGTTCCAGAGCTTGGGCTCCAGGGGGTTGATGATATATTCCCCGCTCATCACGTCGGCGAAGCAGCCGTCCATGTGCCGGCACAAATCGTCCAGCTCATGCTCTGCGTCCAGGCAGATCACGGACTTGCCGGAGGCCAGGATGTTGCACAGCAGGAGCTTCAGGAGAAAACTTTTGCCCTGGCCGGAGTTGCCCAGGATGAGGACGTTGGCGTTGGTCTTATCCTCCGCCCGGCGGTCCAGGTCCAGGATGATGTTGGAGCCGAAGCGGCCCTTCCCGATGTAGAACCCGTTGGGGTCGTTTTTGCCGGAGTAGTTGAAGGGGAAGAGATTCGCCACGGAGGAGGCGGGGGGGACCCGCTCGAACTGGGAGGTGAAGACGTTGCTTCCCGCCGGATTGGCGGCCAGGAAGCCGTTCCGCTGGACCAGAAACAGGCGGTCCGCTCCCAGCTTGGAGCGGGTGAGAGTGGCGGTCACCTCATCCCGGAGGGCCCGCAGACCGTCGGCGTCCCTGGCGCGGAGCTCGATGAACACGGCGCGGTGGACCAGAGGCTCCTTGTTGCGGCGCATGGTGGTGATGAGGGATTCCACGTCCTGGAGATTGGCCTCCGCCGTGATGCTCCGGCGCATATTGCTGGTGTCTCCCCGGTCCATCCGGTTTTTGTTTTGGGCGTTGTGGATGATGGCGTCCTCCTCTCCGGCGGTGGCCTGGCGGATATAGACGTGGAGGGCCACGCCGCTTTTCTCCCCCAGGTGGCACAGGAGGGCCAGCTCCTCCGTGGTGGCGGGGTAGCTCCGCAGGGCCAGGGCGCAGCGGAAGGAGCCGCCCAGGACAAAGGAATCCGTGTTGAATTTCACGGCGGCGGGGGCAATCATGTCCAGGAAGTCCTTGACCCTCGGGGCGGCGGACTTCACGGCCCGGCCTTCTTTCTTCTGCTTTTTAGCCATTTGCGCATACACTCCCTTCTCCGTCAAAACTGTCAAAATGTTCTGTGGTCACGTCCTGCTGGTAGTAGACGGCCAGGAGCCGCTTCACGTCCTGCTCGTTTGCCATGCGGACGTGGAAGCCGCAGTCCCGGACGCGCTTCTCCAGCTGTTTCGCGTCACGGCAAGCTCCATATCCCTCACTCCCGCCTTACGGCGAGAGTTCGCTCATTCCGCTGCCGTTCCTTTCCCCACGTGACCCGCTTCGCTGGGCTCGCGCGGGGACCCCAGAGTTATGGACTCTGCAAACCAGAGTGAACTCCCGCGCCGAGGCGGTGGTGGACTGGATATCGTCCAGATGGGCCATATTCCGGTGGAGCATCTCCCGGATGGCGGGGGCCTCCTCTCGCTCCAGCCGCGTCTGATAGTAGTTCTTGTTGCTCTGGAAGGACTCGCGGGAGTCCAGGGCCAGAAGCTCCGCCGCGTCCAGACCCCGGAGGAGCTCCGTCAGGGCCCGTACCCGGTTTCGGACGCCGTCGCTGGAGAGGACGGAGAGGTTATCCGGGCTGAGAAGAAAAAAGACCAGCTCACCCTTGGCCGTCTTCAGGCCGTGTTCGGTGAGCTGGTC
>CATOKC010000248.1 GCA_951800675.1 uncultured Oscillibacter sp. | reverse complement strand
TCTCCGCTTTCTTTCAACATAGCCAGATTTCCTATGTTCTAATTCGGGAGTAATAGCGAGTTTACTCCGTCCGCAAAAGGGGGATTTTGCATCTCTGGTGCGTAAAATTTTTGAAACGAGAGGTCGTTTTGAAAAATCCAACTTTTTCTCGCTTTATTTGTTACAACTCCGTCTTTTCTTCCGCATTGAATAACTTTATTTTCGCATTTTTTGCTTGTATCTTTTTCATCTACACAAGGTTTGAAAATACCCACAAGGCCATCATCGATCCGGAAACCTGGGAAATTGTGCAGAAAGCCAGAAAACAGCGCCGCCGTCCCACAAAAATGGGGGAAATGGGTATGTTCTCCGGGCTGGTGTATTGCGCCGAATGCGGCGCGGAGCTGTACCATTGCCGGTCAACCACATGGACACATGAACAGGAGTGCTACACCTGCGCTAACTACCGTACCAGGAAGCAATGCTCCGCTCATTACATCCGGGTTGTGGTCCTGGAGCGGCTGGTCCTCCAAAACCCGCAAAGAGTGGTGGCCTATGCCCAGGAGGACGAGGACGAGTTTGTACGGCGTGTCATGGAGAACAAGACCGCCGTACAGCGGGCGGAGCATGAGCAGGCCAAGCGCACCCTGGAAAAAGGAGCGGCGGATCAACGAACTGGACGCCATCATCCAGAGGCTCTACGAGGATCACGCTATGGGCAAGGTGAACGCCGAACGGTTTGCGAAGCTGTCCGAGGGCTATGAGAAAGAACAGGCGGACTTGAAGCAGTCTGTTGAAAACCTTTGGGTCATCGTAAATGCCGCCGAAACCCAGGCCGTTAATGTTCAGAGTTTTCTGAAAATCGTGAAGAAGTACACCGAGCCCACTGAACTGACCTCGGCAATCCCGCGGGAGTTCATGGAGAAGGTGGTGGTTCACGCCCCGGACAAGTCCAGCGGACGCCGTGTCCAGCGGATTGACGTACATTACACTTTCATTGGGGAGATCGACTTGTCCCCGGAGTACGGCAAGTATGAAAAAGAAACAACCGCATGACGCTCTCGCATCATGCGGCTGTCTCCCACTAGGAAAACTTCTTTATCAGGGTTTCCCTCAAGCCCTTCGGTCTTTTTATCTTTAAAGAATTTCGACCACACAGCCATAGGGTGGCAGCTTTACGCCCAGGGCCTCCGCCTCAAAGTCGTTGTGGTTCATCAACATTCGGACGCGCTGATCCGCCCTGCCCCGGGTGGCGATTTCCACGCCCTCGGGGGAAGGAATGGTTTCGATTCCACATTCTGACAGAACGGTTTCCATGAGCCTGGCGGTAGTGCCCTTGTCCAGAGAACAGCCCAGATAGTAGACTGTGCCTGGCCCCTGCCGCATCCTGGTGACGGCGGCGAAGGAGCGGTAGAAGGGATCGCCGTAGCGGTAGAGAACTTCGGCGTCTTGTACTTCCAGCATATCCCGAAAGACGCCGCCATAGCCCTCTGTTCCGGAAAACGCGCCCTCGCCCAAGATGGGGAAGGCGTTTGCGTCCTGGAGGCTTTCTGTCTCTGCCACCGTCACTCCTGCCAGAGCGGCGTAGCCCACCGGCAGGACCTTCCCGAAAAAGAGGTTGTTGTCCGGGTCCTTTACCCCGGTCCGGTAGGTGAGGATTAGGATGCCGCCCTCCTGGACGAAGCGCTCCGCTTTGGACAAAAACTCCGGCTTGGTAACGGTGAGCTGGGGCAGGAGCACGACTTTGTAGCCCGACAAATCCGCCTCCGCCGGGATGACATCCACAGAGACGTTCCGGTCATAGAACGCCTTGTAGAGCTTCTTCATCTCCCCAGGGCAATCCAGCAGGAGGCTCTGGCGCTGAATGCGGAAGGAGGCCAGGGAATCATAGTCGTACACGATAGCGACGCTGCTTTGAATGGGGGCCTCCAGGGCCTGCGCGTACCGGGGAACCTCCTGGAAGAAGCTCTGGACCTCGTAGAATTTCCGGCCCTTCCGGTTGTCCGCGTCCAGGATGCCATAGCAGAACTGCTCCGCGCCCTTGGCCGCGCCTCGGTAGCGGAAGTACAGCAGCGACTCACAGCCGTGGGCCATGCTCTGCCAGGACCACAGCTTGGCCTGGTTCGGCCGGGGGAGGTAGCCGGTGACGTCGTGGCCCTGGGCCCCCATGATGGCCTCCGTAATCCAGAAATTTTGCTGTTTCAGCCCTCGGATATGGTCCAGGCCAAAGGCAATTTCATGGGGCGGGAGGGGCTCCTTCTGCCCACCCCAGACGGGGTAGTTGTTGTAGGCGGCGACATCCAGACACTTGGCCGCCCGAGTGTAGTCCACGTGCTTGTCTAGGCCGCCGCCGGGAAAGTCGTGGAGGATCCGGGCGTTGGGAATCAGCTCCCGAAGCAGGCGGGACTGGAAGTCCAGGAAACGACAGAGGGTTTCGCTTCGGAACCGCTCCCAGTCCAGCCGGAGGGCGGGGTTGTGGGTGGTGACGGTGGGGGCGGGTAGGGGAATTTCGTCAAAGTCGTTGTACTCCTGGGACCAGAAAGCGGTGCCATAAACGTCGTTAAGCCGGTGGATATCCCCGCCGAACCTCCGGCGGAGGAACTGCCGAAACGCCTCCCGGCACCGGGGGCACCAGCAGAGGTCGCTGCCCTCGTGGCCGATTTCATTGTCAATCTGCCAGGCAACAACCAGCGGCTCGTTCTGGTAATGACCTGCCATGGCCTGGATGATTTTTTCCGAATAATCGTACAATTCCGGGCTGTTGTAACAGCAGACATGGCGGCCCCCGAAAGCACGGGGCTGGCCGTTTTCAAACTGGGAGAGGATATCTGGGTGTTTGTTCGCCAGCCAAGCGGGGATGGTGGCAGTGGGAGTGCCCAGGATCACTTGCAGCCCCTTCTCCCTGGCCATGGCAAGCACCCGGTCAAAGAAGGAAAAATCATAGTGTCCCTCCGTCGGCTCCATCCGATGCCAAGCAAATTCGGCGATTCGGATGGTGTTGCCGCCCATCTCCCGGATGGTATCCATGTCGGCCTCCATCCGGGCAGGGTCCCATTGCTCAGGGTAGTAGTCGACGCCCAGCAGCATAGCAGTGCTCCTATTACAATAGATTTACGGTGAGAGGCACGGCAGCCAGCCGTGTCTGTTT
>CATOKC010000247.1 GCA_951800675.1 uncultured Oscillibacter sp. | reverse complement strand
GCGTAACGAATCTCGCCCCGGTCGATGCCGATGACCGCCGCCACAGTGGGAAGGATCAAGGTCTCCGCGTCGTTGTGCTCCACGTCCAGGTAGGGCACATAATTGATCTGGTCCCGCTTCAGAATCTGAGTGATGGGGTCCCCGTTCAGGCCCTCAAAGTAGGTGTTGTCCAGGTAGATGCCCGCAGTAGTGTTGGAGGAGCCAAAATCAATGGCCAGGGGCATCCGGCTCTCCAGCAAGGGCCGCACCTCAAAGTTGAGGACGGGAACCGCATGGAAACGAAGATGCTCCGGCACAATGGCGGAATCCTCCATATAGAGCCGGTAGAGGAGATCAGACTGCGTCCGGTCCATACAGTAGAGAGTATAGTTTCGGACCTTGGACTCCTTGCAGTCCAAGCCCGCCGCCTTAGTGATGAAGAGACAGTCGGGATTGCTGCCATAGGCCCGGAGATTGAAAATAGCGCATAGCTCCCCGCCGCTGACCAGCAAGGCGTTGGTGTCCGCCAGCTCCGGGAGATAGCCGATGGTGAAGTGGTCGAAGTATTCAATGGAAATCCCGTTATAGGCGGTGATCTTGGCACAGCCCCGGAGAGAGTTGGCATTGTGCAGATTCAGCCGAGCAGAGGAAAGCAGCTCCTCCAGCCGCTCCCAGCCGCCCTCCACCGGCTTGGTGATGAACAGCCGGTCCTCCCGGCCCCGGAACCGCATGATCTGACAGATCAGCACATCCTTGTCCAGTGGGGCGTGGATGCCGTTGATCAGCCGCTCCTGGCGGCAGATTTCCCGGAGCTGGTAAGTGGTCATCAGCTCCAGTTCCTCACGGCTGTAATAGTGCAGGGTCTCCTTGGGGATTGCGCCGCGGTTGAGCGTATAGCTGTACCGGCTCAAATGGATCGCCGCCTTTCCTGCTAGTAGATTTCGATGTTGTCAGTGTACATGGTGGCGTCAACTCCGATGACGCCGAAATGATGCTCCCAGAATACCCGTAGCCGGTGGCTGATGGGGAGGAACAGCTCCTCAATGAGTTGGGTGTGATGTTCCAGTCGTTCGTCCTTTTGATCTGCGATAAAGAGCAGCAGCTGCTTCGGCTCATAACGCTCCTGATAGAGCAGAGCTTCCGGGAACAGCAGTACCGCCGCCTTGCGGAACAGCAGCAGGGAGGAGCCGGTCTGTAATTGCGTCAGGGCCAGAGAAGACAGCCGTTCCCGCTTGTCCGGGGCAACCGCCTGGAGGTGCGCGGCAATGGACGGGCCCAAGCCTCCGCTCTCCATCTCACGCAAAAGGCAGCGCACATAGAAGACCCGCTTGGTCAGTCCATGGTGAAGGTCCACTTGGACAAGGAAGTGGGATACTGCGTCAAACAAATATTCCTGAAATGTTGGAGACTCGGTAAAATCTTCCCGCAACAGGCTGTGGAACATGGCGTCAAAGCGGTACAGGGGATTGTATTCAATCTCCGGTCCCTCTGCCCGGGTTTCGTTCAAAATGGGGAAGGACTGCTCATACCACGGACTGCATTCCTTTGCGGGGCGGAAAAATAGGTCCTGCTCTTCCGTGCCGTGCCGTTTGGCGTTCAGCACAATGTCCCAGGTGAAATTCATTGTCAGCCCTCCCTATACCAGCTTCCCCTGGCAGATGTATTCCGGGAAAAGGCTCTGCACCTGAGAGACAAGAAAGCTCATAATGTCCAGCGTAAGGAAATGATCCGGCTGCCTGGAGGAGAAGGTGAGGGTCATGACCATGCCGGCCTTCTCCGTCCGCAGTTCGTCCAAAATAAAGCCATCCATGGGATAGGTCTGGCACCGCACGCCGGTGGATGTCTCCAAGGCCACATTCTGAAACACGACATAGTCCTCATAGCTGTAGGAGGCTAGAATGCGGGAAATTTCCGCCTTGGTTTTGACGCCTCTCCGGTAACGGTCAGACAGGTTCCCCGCGAAGCTCTCCCGGCTGAGGTTGGACAGGACCGGATAAGAGGTGTGGGACTGTTTGCTGGGACGGTCTACACGGTAAAGCATCCACTGATGCGGGTTTTCTTCTGGGCAGGTGATAAACAGATCGCCCTCCAGCCGCCGGACATTGGTGATTTCCACATCGGTATTGGCTACCAAGTACTGGCGGTCCTCCATCAGGCGGTGGGCAAAGATGCGGTGATCATAGTTCGTTCTGTCTATGCAGGGCTCCGGGTAGGTGCTGGTTTTTTCTGAAACCGGAGCCAGGTTCCAAAGCGGGAAACAGTCATACCGAACGTGGGAAGCATAGCCCTCAAAATCTACGCGGATCTCCCGAATGGTTTCTTTGGGGTCGATATCCTCCACGGCAATTAAATCCACCTGGAAGAATTTGTGGAGGTAGGCGGCGCACACCGTGGACCAGGGCAGGTAATTGGAAGTGAATATCTGGTACAAATGCTCAATCTGCTTTATATAGGCGGTGTCCAACTGCACCGTACACTTCGCCCTGTACTGGCCATGCTCCGTAAAGACTGTGCCATGATAGATATGACCAGGAACCGCAAATTCCTGAATTGTCTGATAATCCGTCTCAAGGAATACGGAGTAGAGGGGATAGGATTGGTTGGAGCGCAGGCTTTCCTGCAGCTCCTCAACCGAGTGGACACGCTTTTCCGTATCCGAAGGAATGATAGGGTGAAGGAAGGGATCGGTAACGTCATAGTGCGCCCGGTCTGTCAGGCCAACGTAGATGGCAAAATCGCTCCGCACAGACTGCAGTTCGCCAAACACTCTCCCCTCCAAGGCTTTGTATTCCTCCTGGGTATAGTGGTACAGCTCCATCAGCATCTTCTCCACTACATCCTTGAACAGTTTCCGTTCTCTCAGATCGGGGATCTCCAAGGCCCGCTTTGCCAGATACTCCTCCATATCCAGGCCGGGTTCAAATACGCTTTCCGCCATAACTCCTCCAAGAAGTCTCACACTTTGAATGGACACATCTTATTGAGGCCCACATCTATACTGAGACGGCCGCTTTTCCGGCAAACGGCAGCCGAATTTTAGAGCCTGACAGCCAGCAAAAAGAACCGCGTTGCCCACCTGCCTTCAGCCAACAGCCTTCGGCGGTGCTGACTCGGCAGGCTCTTGGTCGCCCTGACCGTCGTTCTCCGCG
>CATOKC010000246.1 GCA_951800675.1 uncultured Oscillibacter sp. | reverse complement strand
GGTGGAGGCGTTCATCCGCAGCGTCAAGGGGCCGGACTACTTCCGGGAGGGCGGCGGATGATGAACGTCAAGAGCGAAATCCAGTACATACTGGTCACCCGGGCCCTGGAGGACATGGCCCAGGCGGGCTTCCTGACAGCGGAGGAATTGACTGTTGCAAAACGCCTCGCTGTGGAGAAATACCGCCCCTCAGCTGTATGGGAATAGTTCTGGATATTCCCCAAAGGGTGTGGTAGTGTCTGCATTACCAAACAGGAAAGAAGGATTTGACATGGCAAATGCAGTAAGAACAGTTTCACGCGCCGCCATATACTGCCGGGGCGGCAGCCACGAAGCGCAGGGCAGACTCTGCAAGGAAGAAATCCTCGCTCATGAGAACTGGACCCTGGCGGACACATATGCGGATGCGGAAATTCCTGACAGCCAGATGCGGGACTCTCGGACCGCTTTCAACCGTATGCTGGAGGACTGCCGGAAGGGGAAGCTCGACAAGATCGTAACCATATCCGTCTCCCGGTTTGCCCGGAACCTCCCCGACGGTCTGGCGATCCTGCGGGAACTGGCCGCCGCTGGCGTGACCGTCCACTTTGTCAAAGAGAGCATCGACACGGAATCCCTTCTGGCACAAGCTGTTCGGGAATAGTTCTGGATATCTCCGGCGTGGTGTGGTAGTGTTGGCGTTGCCAAAACGGAAAGGAGGCCGAAGCCCATGGCAGGAAACGTGAAAATCATCCCACCCAGGGAGAAGGAATCCTCCGTTCTGCGGGTTGCCGCTTACTGCCGGGTCAGCACGGACCACACCGAGCAGGCGCTCTCTTACGCTTCCCAAATCCGCAATTACACCGACCTCATCAATGACCACGAGGGCTGGGTGCTTGTAGATGTCTACGCCGACGAAGCGGTCAGCGGCACGAAAACGGACAAGCGGGAGGACTTCAACCGGATGCTCTCCGACTGCCGGAAGGGTAAGATCGACAAGGTCCTGGTGAAGTCCCTCTCCCGCTTCTCCCGGAACACGAAAGACTGCCTCGCCTCCCTGCGGGAGCTGATGTCTCTCGGCGTTACCGTCCAATTCGAAAAAGAGAATATCGACACGGAAACGCTCACCACGGAATTCCTGGTGAGCGTTTTCGGCGCTCTGGCCCAGCAGGAATCTGTCTCCATATCAGAGAATGGCCACCAGGGCTTCCGGCGAAGAATGGAGCTGGGCCAGTTCATCACCACCAAGCCGCCCTACGGCTACCGCCTCAAGGGCAGTGGAAACATGGAGATTATCCCGGAGGAGGCAGAGCTGGTGCGCTGGGTGTTTGACGCCTACCTCAGCGGCCACAGCGTGGGCTGGATCGTGAACGATCTCATCAGCCGGGGCATTCAGGACCGGAAGGGAAACGTCCACTGGACCACCCGCCAGATTTACTACTGGTTATCGAACGAAAAATACATCGGCGACACGCTCTGCCAGAAAACCTATAAAACCGGCTTTCCCTTCACGCAAAAGATCAACCACGGCGAGGTGGACCAGATCTACGTCGAGGGCTCCCATCCCGCTATCATCAGCCGAGAGACGTTTGAGAAGGTTCAGGCTCTCCGGCAGAGGAAAAAGAAGCGCCGGGACCGCCCCGACGGCGTCTACCCGCTGTCCCGGAAAATGTACTGCGCAGCTTGCGGGGAGGCCCTCTACCGGAGAACTACCCGGAAGGGTACCGCCGCCTGGAGCTGCCGGAACCACCTGAGAAACGCCGCCTCCTGCTCCGTGGGGCCTATCCCGGAGGAGGCCATCCACGCCGCCTTCGCACGGATGTACAACAAGCTCCGGCTCCACGACGGCGTCATCCTCAAGCCCGCCTTGGGCCAGCTGGACGCTCTGAACGAGGCACGCCAGCGGAACAATCCCGCTATGCTGGCGGTGAACAAGGCTATCGCCGAGGCGTCCGACCAGAGCTATAAGGTCAGCACCCTCCAGAGCAAGGGCGTTCTCGACGCCTCCGCCGGAGCTGCCAAGCTGCGGGAGCTCGATGGCCGGCTGGCGGAGCTTCGGAAGGAGCGCCGCCGTCTGCTGAAGGAGGATGACCTGGAGGAAGCGCTGGACACCTTCCGCCAGACAGTCAATAAAATCCATAGCGGAACGGACCGCTTGGAGGGCTTCGATGAAGCCCTGTTCGCTGAGCTGGTGGAGAAGGTCACGGCGGAGTCTCGGACCCGTATCCACTTCCACCTCCGGGGCGGTATGGAACTGGCGGAGCGGGTTCAGGAGGATACGAAATGAACCGGAAGATTTTATACGGCTATCAGATTCAGGACGGAAAACTGATCATCCAGCCCCAAGAGGCCGAGGTGGTGAAACGGATATTCTCCACCTACCTGGAGGGGACGTATCAGTGGAAAATTGCGGATATTCTGAACGCCGACAGTGTCCTCTACAGCCAGGAACGCCCGCAGTGGACCATGCACCGGGTGGGCTTCATTCTGAAAAATCCTCGCTATACGGGCACCGACGGCTACCCCGTCCTCATTGACGCCGGGACCTTCCAAACGGCGCAGGAAATCATTCAAAAACGGAAAAAGACCGTTCGCAGATCAGACCGCCCAGCCCTTCGATACCGGGAGAAGCTGCGCTGCGGCAAATGCGGCAGTCCCTTAAAGCGGCGGCACAGCGGACAAAAGCGAAATGATACGCTGTACCTCCAATGTGAGGGCTGTGGAATCAGGACGGAAATCAAAGATTTTGATTTTCTGGCAGAAGTGGAGCGGCAGACAGCAGCGTATACGCCTTCGGAACAGTCCGCTGTGGTCTATGAGCCGTCTGCTGAGGCAGTCCGTCTGACCAACGCCATCAACCGGGGGCTGGAGCGGCCAGACCAGCCGGAGGAGATTGTAAAACTGATTCTCCAGGGGGTTTCCGCCCGGTACGAATGCTTCCCACAGGAGGCCAATTTAATTGATATCCATGGCGAAAGAGCCATTCAATATATCACCATCTCCGCGGACAACGCGGTGACGGTGACCTTCAAAGGATAGCGTAAACCGACCGGGAAAGGACAGATTATGGAACAGGCTGTACAAGAAAAGCGAATACGGATCATTCCCGCCACCAAGGAGAAAACGCCCACTGGAGGCCCCTCCGGGAGAAAGCTGCGGGTGGCCGCTTACTGCCGGGTCTCCACCGACAGCGAGGAGCAGCTCA
>CATOKC010000245.1 GCA_951800675.1 uncultured Oscillibacter sp. | reverse complement strand
TTTCATGCCCCTGTTTTTGCATAGTCCCTTATTTTCGCAAGAGCTCTATTGTAATATCCATTGGATGAAATTTCCAGCCGCTCCCCGGCGTTAAATCTTGCCATCGGACGGTGGATATGATATACTAAAATGGGATAGTAATAGCAGACGGGTAAAGCCCGCCCCCGAAACGGTGCGGAATGCGGAAGCGGAATGCCCTCGGGGCGAATGAAAAAGGAGAAAATTCATCTATGAAAAAAACTTTAAGACTGATAGCAGCCTTATTGGCGGTCTGCGTGCTTGCCGCAGCGTCCCCACCGGTGGGGATTGCGGCGGGAGAAGCAAGCGACTATTTTGACTTGAGAGCCGCTGTCGAAGCTGCTCAGTCGGGAGATACGATTACACTGCAAAAGGATGCTATGGTCAATGTCGAGAGCGGGGCTCCCCCGTGGATAATTTCAAAAAATATAGCGATTGAAGGAAACGGCCACTCCGTTCTTGTCCGGGCGGTTGGAATTTTGCTGGATGCGGATGTGACGTTTCAAAACATGGAATTGTCCCTTGAAGCTGCCGACGGACGCAACGCAATTATTGCCAATGGGCATCATCTGACACTGGACCGTGTAACAGCAGGGGATTTCTCCATCAACGTCTTCTGCGGCTCTTTTCAACCGGCATCTGGGGACAGTTTTTCAGTGCCTGCTCCCGGCAGTGCGGGAAGGGTAACCATTAAGGGAAGTACCAAGCTTCAAGGATCAAATAACACCTTGGGCCCCGCCAATATTTATGCGGGCAGCCTGAGTATAGGCGTCATTGGCCAAAATGCAGGACCAGAGGGCGACGGACCGGCAACCACATTTTCCGGCGATGCTGCTATCAACATTGAAGGAAGCGCCGGGCGCGACTCTTTGGGAGCGATTTACGCTGGCGGCGGCCAAAGCCGGACAGCCCAAGGTCAGACTACCGGAAAAGTGACAAGTCCGAACCCGGATAAATATAGAGTCAACGGCACCGTCACCATCACCGGAACGAACGCCCTCCCTGATGTGGACGGCGCTGGCTCTACCAGGACAAACGTGGTATACAGAGGCGACGGCAATCAGGCTTCACAGAGCCTCCAGAATATTTCCAGACTGTCGGTGGAGACGGGCCACCTGCAGCTAAAAAGCGGGACCGGTTTTCGAGATGAGCGGTCCCTTTCCGTCTCTTCCGGCGCGAAGCTGGACCTTACACAGCTTGGCGGGCAAAACCTGGAGGTGGGAAGTTTTAACAGCAACGGTTACCTGTTCCTGGGGGTGGATCAGACCTGGAGCACCAACAGCACGGTATCAGGGACGACCACGGTTGTGATTGGCGCCATGCGTCCAAGCGGCGACATCTTTGTGTCGAGCGGCACGCCTAAGCCGGGACATCCCTATATTCATGCGCCAAATTCCAAAGACGGCGGCTTCGTACTGCTGCCTCCCGCGGGTAGCGCTGATATGACGCTGGTTCGGGACAGCGGCGGCAATTGGACGGCATCAGGCGGGACCTCCGGGGATAGTGTAAATCGTGTGACGAGTTTTCAAATTGTACCGGAACAGGCTTCCATAACTATGGCGGAGGATGCCGAGATCGAAATGGAGGCGACCTTTGAAACCATAAATTTGCCAACGCTCGATTTTATTCCACTGACAGTCAATGTGAATAATGGGACGGATCTTGTTGCAGTAGAGGACCAAGAAACTGGTTACTATACTTACAAATATCAAGGTGGCATGCTGGAAATGACGGTTGTGGATAGCGCTTTGCGTATTACTCCAGACCGTCAATATTCAGCTGATACCTACAGGATTCAAGTCACTATTCCTGCCAAGTATAACGGAGCGGGGCAGACGCTTACGGATTCAGTCATGCTGACCGTCACAGACGGCGGCACGCCGCCGGACCCCAGCATCACCCCCATCCCCGTCCCCACGGCAAACCCTGACCTGAAATGGACAGGAGCGGAGCAGACCGGCGTGAACGAGGGAACGGGTTACACCCTCTCCGGACATAAGGGAACCGATGTTGGCAATTATACAGCCACCGCCACGCTGGAACCCAACTACCAGTGGAACGATGGCACAACTACCCCCAAGACCATCGCCTGGAGCATCGCCAAGGCCGGCGGGCCCGCCGCCCCTGCGGGACTGGCCGGAGCTGCGCCTTCCACCGCCGGCGGCTCGAACGGAAAGATCACCGGCACGACCAACGAGATGGAGTACGCATCAAACGCGGAGTTCACTGGCGCGCAGACCTGCGGCGAACCGGCGACCACCGGCCTTCCCGCCGGGACCTACTATGTGCGCATGAAGGGAACAGATACTCGTGAACCGGGCGATTATGCCACCATCACCGTCCCGGCCCCCGGCGCGCCCGTATTGCAGTCCATCTCCGTCAACAGCACCGCCCATAAAACCGAATACCGTGTGGGCGACCCTCTGGACGTGACTGGCCTGACCATTGAGGCCGTGTATTCCGACGGCAATCGCCGGACAGTCCCGGTCACGGCGGACATGGTCAGCGGTTTTGACTCCTCCAGCGCGGCGGAAGGCCAGATCCTCACCATCCGCTACGAGGGCCAGACCGCGGCGTATCCTGTCAACATCACCGCCGGTCAGCAGCCCGGTGAACCGGTACACCAAGTGACCGTCAGCAATACCGGCAGCGGCGGGACCGCCGCCGGGGTCTACGCGTATCAGGAGGGGGCCGACGTCACCGTCCGCGCGGGCAGGAAGGACGGCTTTACCTTCTCGGCCTGGGATGCGGAGGGGATGACCCTCGCCGACCGCAATTCCCCGGACGTGCGCTTCAAGATGCCCGCCGGAGACGTGACACTTAACGCCGTCTGGACACCCGCCGCCAGTACGCCGGGCCACACCCATGTCTGGGACCCGGCCTGGAAATACGATGCCGCCTGCCACTGGCATGACTGCACCGCCTCCGGCTGCATGATCACGGACAACAGCCAAAAGAGCGGCTACGCCGCCCATACCGCTGGGGACTGGGTGGTGGACCGGCCCGCCACCTCCACCCAGAGCGGCATCCGCCACAGGTCCTGCACGGTCTGCGGCTTTGAACTGGACCGGGAGTCCATCCCCGCCACCGGCGGCGGCTCCTTCCCCGGCGGGGACTCCTCTTCCGACGGAGACTCTTCCTCCAGCGGGGACGCCTCTCCCGGCAGTTCTTCCAGCGGCAGCACTACTTC
>CATOKC010000244.1 GCA_951800675.1 uncultured Oscillibacter sp. | reverse complement strand
GCTTACAAAAACGGCGCCCGAAACCGTGGGGTTTCGGGCGCCGTTTCGTCTCGGGGGCTCGCGCCTCACAGGGACTTGTCCAGAACCTCCGTATAGGCGGCGGGAGGGAAGGCCCCCACCTTCCGGTCAAATTCCCGGCCCTGCTTGAGAAAGACCACCGTGGGAATGTTCATCACGCCGAAGCGCCGGGCCAGCTCCGGCTCCTCGTCCACGTTGACCTTGGCCACCAGGGCCTTGCCCTCGTACCGGGTCGCCAGGTCCTCCATCACGGGGCCCAGCATCTGGCAGGGGCCGCACCAGGGGGCCCAGAAGTCCACCATCGCCAGAGGGGCCTGGCCCGCCAGGCTGTCAAATTCCGCTGTTTTCAAATGCCGCAACGCCATATCGCAACGCTCCTTTTTTAAAATTCTTTCGTGCTTCTTATGCCAGCGCCGCCGCGAAGGCGGCGGCCTTTTGGCCCGCGATCAGGCCCTCTCCCACGGCCTTGGAGACCTGCAAGGGCCCGCCGGTGCAGTCCCCGGCGGCAAACACGCCGGGAAGGTTTGTCCGCGTCTCCCGGTCCACCGTCACAAAGCCCCCCTCCGCCACAAGGCCCGGGAACAGGTCCCCGGGGGCCATGGCGGGCCGCAGGAGGAACACGCCCTCCACCGCCGCCTCCGCGCCGCCGCAGGTGACGGATTCCACCTTCTCCGTGCCTTGGATGGAGCAGTCCCGGGGCTTGTCGAAGTAGAGAACCTCGCAGCCGACGCTCCGCAAAAACGCCGCCTCCTTCTCCGCCGAGGGGGTCCAGCCCAGGACGGCCACCTTCTTCCCCCGGTAGAGCATCCCGTCGCAGGTGGCGCAGTAGCTCACGCCCCGGCCCAGCAGCTCCGCCTCCCCGGGGAACTTCCTCCCCCGGGCCACGCCCGCCGCCAGCACCACGGCCTTGGCCTGGGCCATGGTGTTTCCGACGCTCACATACCAGTCCTCCCCGGAGCGCAGGGCGCTGAGGACCCGCCCCTCCTGAAAGTCCGCCCCGGCGGCCTCTCCGTGGCGGCGGAAGGCCGTCAGCAGCTCCGCCCCGGACACGGCGGGAAGGCCCAGGTAGTTGTCCACCCGCTCCGCTTTCCAGAGGGGATTTTCCTCCAGGGGGTTGGAGACCACCAGCACGGTTCTCCCCCGGGCCCGGACGTTCTGCGCCGCCGACAGCCCCGCCGGGCCGCCGCCGACCACGATTACGTCATGCGTCATTGCGCCGCCTCCTTCATAGGATAGTCTTTGCCATCTATTCTATCACAGTTCCGGTAAATTTTACAGGGGTTTTTGCAATAAAATTCCAGCCCGGACCCGGAAGGCAAAAAAGTTCCCGGCCTTAGTTGCTTTTGAGCCGGGAATTTGGTACACTAGAGGGGACCCGGCCCGCCGGACGCGAGGTCCCGCGGACCGGATCCCGATATTCAAAAAAGCGGCGGCGCCGGACCAAGGGGCGGACGCTGCGCGGAGTTGGGGGCGTCTCGACCGCTCAGGCTATCCTATGCGCCGCCCCGTTCCCGTGCCACCGGGGCCGGCCCCATGTCCCGGTCCTCCCGCCGCCGGACTGACAGAAAAGAGGGGCTTTTCATGATTAAAATCGCGCCGTCCATCCTTTCCGCCGACTTCGCAAATCTGGAGCGGGATATTCAACGCGTCGCCGCCGCCGACTACGTCCATGTGGACGTGATGGACGGGGTGTTTGTCCCCAACATCACCATTGGTGTGCCGGTGGTGAAGTCCATCCGCCCCACCACGGAGCTGCCCCTGGACGTGCACCTGATGATCACCCGGCCCGTCCGGTACGTGGAACAGTTCTGCGACGCCGGGGCGGACCTGGTGACGGTCCATGTGGAGGCGGACACGGAGGAGAACATCCACGCCGCCATCGGCAAAATTCACGCCAAGGGGAAAAAGGCGGGGATTGTGCTCAAGCCTAAGACTCCGGCAGAGGCGGCCCTGCCGTACCTTACGAAGGCGGAGCTGATTCTGGTCATGACGGTGGAGCCGGGCTTTGGCGGGCAGAAGTTCATGGCGGATATGATGCCGAAGGTGACGGCCCTGCGGAAGCTCATCGACGAGAAGAACCCGGGCTGTGAGCTGGAGGTGGACGGCGGCGTGGCCCCGGAGACCTGCCAAACCTGCATTGACGCCGGGGCCAACGTGCTGGTGGCGGGAAGCGCGGTCTATAAGGCGGCGGACATCCCCGCCCGGATCGCGGAGCTGCGGGGGGCCTAAAGCCGCCCCAGGCCCACTCCCATGGAGAGGCCGCAGGAGAAAATGGCCTGGTCCTCCAGATGAGCGGCGTTCCGCTCCCGGTTCAGGAGGACGTCCAGAATCCGGTCCTGCTCCGCCGTCAGCGTGGAGCGGAATGCGGTCCAGTCCGCCTCCAGGTCATAGGTGGCCCGGCGGTATTCCCAGGTTTCCAGGTAGGGCGTCACGCGCTGATCCTGGGCGTACTCGTAGAGGGCGCGGAGGAATCCTTCCATGAGGTTGGCTCCTTTCATAAAGAGAAACCCTTAGTCACCTCCCTTTTCGAAGGGAACCAGGGTATCTTTGTTCTAGACCTTTCGGTCTACGTTCATTATAACATTAGACCGAAAGGTCTGTCAAGGCTTTTGAGGTATCACGATGGAACAATTAGCTAAAAATTTATTGACCTTGCGCGGAGCCAAGAAATTGTCCCGTGAAAAAGTCTCCAGGGTTCTTGAGCTTTCCGCCAAAACCTATGAACGTTATGAAAAAAATGAACGGGACCCCACAGCTCCCACGCTGGTGAAGCTGGCCGACCTCTATGGAGTAACCCTGGACCAATTGGTGGGCCGAGCCCCGTTGCCTTTGGAGGAGGAACACCAGTAGAAGGGTGGTTGCGGAAGAGGGCGGACACATAGGTCCACCCCTACAGGGTGTTCTACCGATAGGAAGGCAATCCCGGAAGGAATGGCCTGCCGGGAGAAGGGCAGTTCCTGCGGGAATGGCCTAACCAGGGGGTCAGGCCCCACAAAGAGAGTTTTCCGGTCTACCGGAATGTTTTCATTATGGAAATGGTCTACCGATAGAAGGGTGGGCCCCACAGTGTCCTATTGAGAGAAGGGCAGTCCCGGAAAAAGGCGGACACCTACCCCCTACCACCAGATGAGCGGCAGCGGAAAGAGGAGCTTGTCCATTCGTCGAGGGACAAACCCCCGCTCAATCCAATTGCGCGTGGGAAGTCATTCCGGCTCCGCCGATC
>CATOKC010000243.1 GCA_951800675.1 uncultured Oscillibacter sp. | reverse complement strand
ACCAGAGGCTCGTGATCCAGCGGATAGGGGGCAACGGTTTCAATGCGGAACAGATCGCCGCCAATGGCATCCTGGATCAATTCCGCTACATACTGGGTATTGCCCAGCTTTTCCCCATCGCTGACCACAATACTGGCACTGGCAACAGCGTCCACACCAGTGGTATCCACATCCTCCGGCACCGAGAAATACGCAATCAAAATCCGTTGATCCTGCGTGTCCGCTGGTGAAGACGTATCGGTTTCCTGCTGACCGGGGGCCGTTCCTGTTTCCGGCCTTTGGTCTTGGCTGCTTGCTGCCGGTGTATCCCCTCCTGATGGACCGCACCCGGATATGGCGCAGACAAGCAGCAAGCACATAAGGATGGACAAGAGTTTTCTCATTAAAATCATTCTTCCTTTTCTGTAATTGTTATGGAACCGCCATATTCCTCAAAGACGGAAATATCGGATGTAATCCGCCCAATCGTCACCACTTCCACAATCGTCTGTTCCAGATGGTCACTATAAAAAATCGCTACGGAGGGTCCCTCATACCAATAGGCCAGCCCACCCCGCTCGTAGTTCCGTGTCCGCTCCGCTGTATCAGGAATTTGTTCCGGCAGGTCAAAGGCACGGGCAAAACCAGAGGCAGGATGCCACAGGTCCACCGTCAGCGGCAGCATAGCTGAAACAGCCTGCGCCGTTTCGTTGTCAAAGAGCACACCCTCCAGGACAGTTTCACCGGCAGTTACCGTGATCTCCATCAGGACAGGTTCCTCCGGTGGAGGGGTATTCATAGCGGGCATTTCCACTTCCTCCTCTGCCTGACCGCCGCAGGCAGCAAAGCTCAGCAACAGCAGCAAGCCTGTCAGACCTGCGGCGGTTTTTGAGATACAGGCTTTCTTCACCGGCACTCATTAAAGATTTCAAGAATCTCCTCATGGGTCAGTTTCTTGCAGCACCCAGCGGTAATGTTTGTAGAATCGGCCACCGCCTTAAAATCTGTGCTGGGGTCAATGCCCATCTCGGTAAAGCTGGCAGGCAGGCCAATCTCCTTGATAAAGTCCGCAAGAGCCGCCACACCCGCCCGGGCGGTCTCCAGCTCCGTGACCTTCTCCTCGATCCCCCATACATTTCGGGCAAACCGGGCGAACTTGGCAGCGCCCGCCTCGCAGATGTGGCGGTAAAGCGCCGGATGCAGAACAGCCAGCCCCGCGCCATGGTTGCAGTCGGTATATGCCCCCAGCTGATGCTCCATCTGGTGGCACTGGAAGTCCGTCACTTTGCCGATCTTCAGGATGCCGTTCTCCGCCATGGCGGAGGCCCACATGAGTTCGCTGCGGGCGTTGTAGTTCTCCGGGTCAGTGAGCAGGACGCGGATGTTGGCGATCACGCTGCGCATCACCGCTTCGCTGATGTCGTCAGAGAGGTTGTTCTCCTGGGGCTTCCCGAAATAGGTTTCCATGGCGTGGCTGAGTGTGTCAAACACGCCGGAGACCACCTGCCGGAAAGGAACCGTCATGGTGTACATCGGGTCGAGCATGGCGAAATCGTTATGCGCGCCCATCATAGCGCCCTTGATCTTTTTCTCCTCATGGGTAATGACTGCGCCGTTGTTCATTTCGCTGCCGGTGCCGGAGGCGGTCACCACCGCGCCCATGGGGATAAACGCCGTAGGATATTCCCGCTTCTCGTTTTCCAGCTCCTAAATATCACCGTCTATCATCGCCTGGGCCGACACGATCTTGCAGCAGTCGATCACGCTGCCTCCGCCTACGGCCAGGATGAAGTCCACATGGTTCTCCCGCGCCAGCCGCGCCCCCTCCTGAACCTTGGCGTAGGTGGGGTTGGGCATGATGCCGCCAAACTCTACTACTGTCTTGCCCGCCTCGGCAAGAATGGAAATCATCTGGTCATAGACCCCGCTCTTTTTCAGAGAGCCGCCGCCATAGGCCAGCATCACCGTGGGGCCGTAGCCGCGCAGCAGGCTTGCCAGATACTCCTTGACGCAGCCCTTTCCGAAGTAGACCTTTGTGGGATAGGAAAAGATAAAGTTGTTCATGTTCTCAAGTCTCCTTTTGATTCTGTTTTTTTCTGTGTTTCAGCAAACGGCTTCCATAATAGCCGCAGAAGATGAATAGTCCCATGATCGCCAGATAGTCGGCAAAAAAGAATAGGACAGGTTCCTCATAGTCAAAAAACGCAAAGTGTGTTCGCAGAAACAGGTACTCCGGCAGTCCCCGTTTCCAGAGTGCGTAAACTCCATAGGCCGCTGTCAGCCAGCCAAGCCACCGAAGCCACTGTGCTTTGGAAAACCGCCGTACCGCAGCAAGGACCATGCTCCAATGAAGGCCCAGGTGCAGGCTCATCAGCAGAAAGCCCCAATAGGAGCAGAGCATATGAGCCTGCCGCGCCAATACGCTCCATCCCCGGATATGCAGACCGGCAAAAATGTAGTTTGACAGGATGATCCCGCTGGCCGCTGATCCAACCATTGTCAGAAAGCAAAGCGCAACAAGTATCGTCTGGACAACGCGGTATGCGGACCAGCGCCCCCGCCCCAGACTTCCGACCCACTTCCGGTTCAGGATCAGGTGCGCGATGAACAGCAGGAACATCCCCGTGCCGATCCACTCATGGGCCGCTTCTCCAATCAGCGAGTAGGACATCAGGAGCAGCAGAGCCGCCGTCATCAGAAGGTCAACGGCCCGTTTCACCACCGGCGCTGCCATCTTATTTCTGGCTGTCCACCGGGGGGACCATCTCCGCGTATTTCTTCAGCATCTCCGGTGTGCTGGTGTAGTAGCGGGTGTTCTTATCCAGAGCGGCGATCTCGGACATTTCTTCCTCCGTCAAGGCGAAGTCAAAGAGGGCAAAGTTATCCTTGATGTGTGCCGGATTCTTGGAGCCGGGAATGACAATGTTGCCGGACTGGATATGCCAGCGGAGGATGATCTGGGCGTTGCTCTTGCCGTACTTCTGCGCCAGCTTGGAGAATACCGGCTCCTCGATCAGCGCCTTGTCCCCGTGGCCCAGGGGATACCACGCCTGGATCGCCATGCTCTGGCTGGTCAGGAATTTTTTCAATTCCTTCTCCTGGAAGTAGGGGTGGACTTCCGTCTGGAGGATGGCGGGCTTCACTTCACAGATGGACAGGATTTCCTTGATCTGCTCCATATTGAAGTTGGACAGGCCGATGGCCCGGACTTTACCCTCCTTGTACGCTTTTTCCATCAGCCGGTAACCGGCCACATAGTTCCCGGCGGGC
>CATOKC010000242.1 GCA_951800675.1 uncultured Oscillibacter sp. | reverse complement strand
ACACATTTCGATTGGAGGGATGACCATGCCCTATGCGATATTGCGCTTCCAGAAGCGCAAGGCCGGTTCCGTCGCGGCCTGTGAGCGCCACAACGAGCGGAAGAAAGAAGCCTACAAAAGCAACCCGGATATTGACATGGAGCGCTCCAGGGAGAATTATCATCTTGTTTCCCCGCCCCGGTACACCTACAAAAAGGAAATCAACCGCAAGACAGGGGCGGCGGGGTGCCGGGTGCGCCGGGACAGCGTGATGCTGGTGGAAACGCTCATCACCGCGTCCCCGGAGTTCATGCACAGTCTATCACCGGCGGAGCAGAGGGCCTATTTTGCGGCGGCGCTGGACTTTATTTCTGAGCGTGTCGGAAAACGGAATATCATCTCCGCCGTGGTGCATATGGACGAGACAACGCCCCATATGCACCTTTGCTTTGTCCCCATCACGAAAGAGGGCAAGCTGTCCGCTAAAACCATGCTGGGCAACCAAAAAAGCCTGTCGGAGTGGCAGACCGCCTACCATGCCCATATGTCAGCCAGGTGGCCGGAGTTGGAGCGCGGGGAGTCCTCCATGATAACCAGGCGCAAGCACATCCCCACCTGGCTGTTCAAGCTGGGCGGCAGGCTGGACAAGCAGCATGACGAGATCGTAAAGGCCCTGTCCGACATCAACGCCTTTAACGCCGGGAAGAAGCGGGACAGGGCGCTGGCGTTGCTGTCCACATGGCTGCCTGACATGGAGCGGTTTTCACGGGAAATTCAAAAGCAGAGCGATTATATCAACAGCCTGAAACAGAGGGTCAACCAGTCGGAGCAGTATGCCGACCATCTGCGGGACGGGCGCTATGCGGAGGAATTGAAGGTGCAGGAGGCCAACAAGCGGATTTTTGAGTTGCAGCGCACCAATCAGCAGTTGGAGCGGCTGGTGAAGCTGATACCGCCCGAAGTGCTGGCGGAGCTTCAGAAAAGCGGCGGGGATAGGCCGAGAGGGAGGTAAGTACGATGAAAAAACAGGAATTAACTGTGCTGAAAATAGAGGATTTACGCCCATTTCCGGGCAATCCCTTTCATTTGGTGGAGGATGAACAGCTTATGGAATTGTCGGAGAGTATCAAGGAGTTTGGCATGGCCGCGCCCATCCTCACCCGGCCCGCAGAGGGTGGGAACGGCTATGAGGTCATATCGGGACAGCGGCGTGTCAGAGCGTCAGAATTGGCGGGGATAGAGAGTGTCCCCGCCTTTGTTCTGCCCATAGACCGTGACCGGGCCATCATCACCCTTGTGGACAGCAACATCCAGCGGGAGAACATTCTCCCATCGGAGCGGGCCTTTGCCTACAAGATGAAGCTGGACGCTATGAAGCGGCAGGGCTACCGCACCGATTTAACCTCCAACCAAGTTGGTACGAAGTTACAGACGGATGAAATTGTGGCAAAGGGCTTTGGCGTCAGCAAGACCACGGTACACCGCTTTATCCGTCTGACCGAGTTATTGCCGCCTATTTTGCAGATGGTGGACGAGGGCAGGATCGCCCTCACGCCGGGGGCGGAGCTGTCCTTTTTGACCCTGGAGGAACAGGAAAATCTGTTCACCACGATGGAGAGCGAGGATGCCACGCCCTCGCTGGCCCAGGCCCAGCGCATGAAGAAGCTGAGTCAGGCGGGACAGCTTGATATGGACGCTATTTTTGCCATTATGACCGAGGAAAAGGGCAATCAGAAAGAAACCGTCAAAATCGGCATGGACAAGCTGCGGAAGTATTTTCCCAGGGGGACGACGCCCCAGCAGATGGAGGAAACCATCATCCGTCTTTTGGAACGGGAATTGCGGCGCAAGCGGAACCGGGAAAGCCGGTAATTAAAAAAGGTGGTCTGATGATGAAGAATATTGATATGAAAATCACGGAAGAAATCGCCGTTCTGTCGGTCAGCGGCAGTGGCTACACCAAGGAGGTCAACCTGGTATCGTGGAACGGCGCGGAACCGAAGTATGATATTCGCAGTTGGTCGCCGGGGCGGGAGAAATGCGGCAAAGGTATCGTGCTGACGCAGGGTGAAGCGAAAAACCTCTTTCTGGCCTTGCAAAAAGTTTTGTTTGAATGATGTTTGCGAGGGGGAACGCCTACGGGCGCTCCCCCTCTGTGCTTGATGGGAGGATATACGGCTATGGCGAAAAAAGTAGTGCGCCCGAAGATAAAGGTACAGCCGGTCTATTCGGGCGGCGCGGATATGCGGGAGGTATTCATCTCTCTGTTGGTGAACGCAGTACGGCGTGGGAAATGCCCTGTTCGCACCTTTGAGAATTTGAAAGAACCGCAATACAATAAGGGCAGAAATCAGGAAAAGGAGGTCATCTGAATGGGTGTTTTACGGACAGCCCTCTACTGCCGCCTATCGAAAGACGATATGGCCCAAGGGGACAGTGAGAGTATCAGGACACAAAAGGCCATGCTGACCCAATACGCTAAAGAGCATAATTTTTTGGTGGTGGAGGTCTATGTGGACGACGGATGGAGCGGCCTTAATTTCGACCGCCCGGATTTCAACCGTATGCTGGACGACATCGAAGCGGGGAAAATTGATGTGGTCATCACCAAGGATTTATCCCGGCTGGGCCGCGACCATTTGAAGGTGGGGCATTTTACAGAAATTTACTTTCCGATGAAGAATGTCCGCTATATCGCGGTCAACGACTGCGTGGACACCGCCAACAAAAACAACGACATAGCGGCGTTGAAAAACGTCATGAACGAGTTTTACAGCCGGGATAATTCCCGCAAAATCCGTTCGTCCATACGGGCCAGGGCAAAGGCAGGGCTTTACCGTTCATCCTTTAATCCCATCGGCTACCGCAAGGCCCCGGATAACCACAATAAGCTGATTGTGGACGAGGAAACGGCCTGGATCGTCAAGCGGATATTCGAGTACGCTAACGCCGGGATGGGGCCAAACAAAATCGTCACGCTGTTTCGCCAGGAACAGGTGCCCAGTCCATCGTGGTGGCTCCATCAACGAGGGGAGAAACAGTATCAGAAACGATTTGAAAACCCGGCCAACAAATATGAGTGGTCGCATACTGTAATTCGGGGAATTATCGGAAATCCCGTTTACCTCGGCCATACAGTGATGTGCAAAACAGAAGTTGTGTTTAAGGTCGGAAAATACAAAAAGGTTCCCGAAGCCGAACGGATACGGGTGGACAACACCCATGAGCCGCTGGTGTCGCAGGAGGTCTTTGACGGGGCAAATGCTAAAATTTT
>CATOKC010000241.1 GCA_951800675.1 uncultured Oscillibacter sp. | reverse complement strand
ACAACGGCATGTGTTCCAAAATCGGTCATTTCAAAACAGGCTTTTGCCCAATTTTGCATATCTTGCATTACCATGATGGAGGCCGAGTCGTATGTATCCTTGAAGTCGTGGGCAACCTTTACCCGCATTACAAAATCGCCCGCAATTTCCGTATAGTAAAATGGGGCATTACATAAAGATTCCGGGGTAATTCCCTCATCTCCGATTGCGCCATTGTTAAAGAAAAAGTCGCTCTGTGCCGGAGCAATCATTTCTATTTTATTGTTTTCCTCTTTCATCTGCCCCTCATTGAGCCATTTGAAGTCCATACCAAAATTCTCCTTATTTAAGATAGGTATTTGAGCTGTAAATTTCAGCTTACGGAATCATTATAGACCCACAGAAATGTATGTCAACTACGCACATGATGGTAAGATACTCACTTATAAGAAAGTACCCCCCTATTCACAGACCTCTTTCAGAAAATCACCTATATCAACTCCAACGCAGACAGATCGACCCGATATTTCCCTTGGTGCAAATGCCTCTTGGAAGTTGATGCAGGCATAGAAAGCATTGGCATTGTTGAGGGTATAGTTCCAAAATGGATATTTGACGATGACCGGCGTATTGTGCCCCACACCCAGCTCCAGAAAAACGACCCGCAGCCCCTCATGCCGCCGCAAAAAGTCCTGATAACGGCTTTGGGCATGATACCATCCCTCGTCCTGAACAAAGGTATCGTCTGCCCGCAGGTTCATGGTCATAGGCTTGCCGCAGACAGGACAGCGGGGAATAAGCTCTGTCGGTACTCTCATATCCCGCTGCTCGGCAAACATCCGGCGTACCGTTTCCTCATTGTCATAGGTGCGCCGATGGCAGGGCTCCGAGCATTGCCACAGGCCGTAATCTCCCTGGGTGTAGAACAGCCGCTTCTTATCAAAGCCCGCAAGCTGGAATTGATGGTCAACATTCGTTGTCAGAACAAAGTAGTCCTTGCCCTCTACCAGCTTCAGCAGATTATCATAGACCGGCTTCGGTGCGGGTTCGTAGCGGTTCACCATGATATGGCGGCTCCACCACGCCCAGTATTCCTCCAGCGATGCGAACGGATAAAAGCCCCCGGAGTACATATCCCGGATGCCATACTTGTCGGCAAAATCCTTGAAATATGTTTCAAACCGTTCGCCGGAATAGGTCAGTCCTGCCGAGGCGGACAACCCTGCCCCCGCACCGATCACCACCGCGTCTGCGCTGTCAAGGGCCTGTTTCAGCCGTTCAACCTGCGCCGAGTATGCGGCGGTAGATTGTCTCGTCAATATCCTTGAAAACATTGAAAATCACCTTCTTGATGGACGTATCCTGCCGGAGAAAATCTGTAACGGTTCTGACCGCAATTTCAGCGGCCTCCTGGTTGGGAAAGTGAAATTCCCCAGTGGAGATGCAGCAGAACGCAATACTCTCCAATCCATGCTCCGCTGCCAGTTCCAGGCAGGAGCGGTAGCAGGAGGCAAGTTCCTCCCGGTCCCTGGCGGTCACACGACCTTGGACAATAGGGCCGACTGTGTGCAGAACATACCGGGCAGGGAGGTTGTAGCCTTTTGTCAGCTTGGCCCGGCCATTGGGTTCCGGGTGGCCCTGGGCCTGCATGATTTGACTGCACTCATCCCGAAGCTGGAGGCCCGCCGCCGAATGGATAGCGTTGTCAATACAGCCGTGGCAGGGGCAGAAACAGCCCAGCAGGGCGGAATTGTCAGCGTCCACGATTGCATCCACTTTTAACCGGGTAATGTCCCCTTTCCAGACGGCAATTCTCGGATGGCTGTTGACGGCAGGCAGCGCAGTTCCATCGACAACGCCCTTGCTGTCCCGTTCGGCGGACAGGAGATCGTCCTGCATGGCAAGAAATTCCCGTTTCAGCGGCATGGGCGGTCGGACATTCATCAGACTGCGGAGCAACCGCCGCTGGCTGGCCGCATCCTGGGGAAATTTCTGCGCCTGCGGCTGGTATTCGGGCATCTCTGTCAGCAGCATTGCGTTGAGTTGTCGTATTTGTTCCAGATGTTCCATAAGCGGTTCTCCCCGGTTCCTGATTTTAAGTTATAGGCCGTCCCGCATCACACGGGACGGCCCTGTGCTGTTCCGGTTTACTTGCGCACTACGGAAATGCGCTCCTGGATGTGGCTCCTGCCCACGATCTCATTCACCATGGCGATGGCGTAGTCGGCGTAGCTGATGACGCTCTCGCCCTTGCTGTTCAGGGTCAGTTCTTCGCCGCCCAGGATGTATTCCCCGGTACGCTCACCCTCCGCCTGGAAATCCCCGGCAGGGCTGATATACGTCCACTTGACATCCTTGCGCTGGCGCAGCTCGCCCAGGGCCTTGGCCATGGCGGCGGCCAGGGGTTTGAACATCTCCGGGAAGTCCGGGCCGTCGGACACGGTGGCGGTATGCTCGGGGTTGACATACAGGCTCCCGGCCCCTCCTACCACCAGCAGGCGGGTATCCGTGCCGCTGAGGGTGTCGCACAGGTGCTTCAGCGTGGTGCTGTGCTGCTCCAGCGTCTCCGGCGTCCAGGCGCCAAACGCATCCACCACCGCGTCAAAGCCCTTGAGGTCAGCGGCGGTCAGGTCAAACAGGTCTTTTGCGATCACCTTGCCGGCGGCGGACTTGTTCTCCCCGCGCACCACGGCGGTAACATCCAGGTTGCGATCCATGGCCTCCTTGACAATCAGACGGCCAGCCTTTCCATTGGCGCAGATAACAGCGATTTTCATGTTGCGTACCTCCATAGATTTTGATTTTTGTTTTGAACGCTGGGGTGTTTCCCTTCGTTGTCTGTATCATAGCAGACCTTTTGAGGGCTGTGAAGTACGCACAATATTGTGGCATAGGCACCCGGAGGTAACGATTGGACAGTTACCGCGAGGAAACGATTGCGCGGTTTCAAGGGGTTCCGGCTTTTTTGCCGGGAGAAAAAATTCTTTCTTTCACCTTGACCCCGGCGGGGGAGATACAGTAAAATAGAGCTATACAGCATTTTAGAAACTAACAGATGGGAGGATACGATGATGGAGGCCAAAACTTTACCCGCCTGCCCCGTAGAAACAACGCTGACGCTCATCAGCGACAAGTGGAAGGTGCTTATTATCCGGGATCTGCTGCCGGGAACAAAACGGTTTGGGGAATTGAAAAAATCCACCGGCAACGTAAGCCAAAAGGTACTGACCTCCCAGCTTCGGCAAATGGAGGAAAGCGGCCTGCTGATCAGGACGGTCTTTCCAGAGGTTCC
>CATOKC010000240.1 GCA_951800675.1 uncultured Oscillibacter sp. | reverse complement strand
ACCAGCACACATACCATACAAAAATTTTTTTATGCTATAACCGTTCTGTTCGGTATGCCGACAGTTATAGCCGTCCAGCTCGGTTTGTACCGGCTGCCAGCCGGGGTTCCAGAGAACATCGCCCTCTTTCACATAGACGTGAAAGCCCTCCTGGTCCGGGGGGCAGTTGTTGTAGCGGTAGCGAGTCATGCGGCGCAGCCGCACGTCTTTATAGAAACAATAGCCGCCAGCCGTGTTGGACAGCAGTGCAAAAAAATCCTCGCTGCCCAGATAGTTGATCCAGGGAAGGGGAGGCCGGGGCGTAGTTACGACATACTCCCGCCGGGGAGTATCAAAGTATCCGAATTGCATAGGCCATTTCCTCCTGTGTTGTTGTAAGTGGTCCTTATGGTTACGATATCGAAAACGATTAAGTTATCGGTTTGTCTAATTTTCTATTTATAGGATATCGAATTTTTTTCTAAATTGCAAGACTTTATTTCTTGATTTTGACAATTTTTCTTTTGCGGGGAAGGGATTTCCTTTTGGGAGAAGGTCAAACGGCGGTATCATCTGCTTTTAAGTAAACTTTCGTAAGCGCAATTCCTAAATTTTCGTGAGTGTATTCAGTTAAATCCACAAAATCTGATGGAATTTCGCAAAAAAATCAGAAAAAGCTCTTGCATTTTTTGGCAAAATCAGGTATGTTAAATTTACGAAAACGATTAAGGAATTTGCGAGAGAAGGGCGGTGATCAAATAGGAATGGTCTCCATGAAGGACATTGCACAGCGCTGCGGAGTCTCCGTTGCCTCCGTCAGCAAGGCCCTGAACGGACAGCAGGACATCGGACAGGAAACCCGGGAGCGCATTCTCAGGACTGCTGACGAGATGGGGTATCTGACCAACTCCGCCGCGCGGGCCCTGAAAACCAACCGGACCTATCACATCGGCGTGTTGTTTGTGGATGAGCGGCGCAGCGGCTTGGCCCATGAGTACTTCTCCGCCGTCCTCAACAGCCTGAAGGAGGAGGCGGAGGCCAGGGGCTATGACATCACCTTCATCAACCGCC
Organism: uncultured Oscillibacter sp.; assembly: GCA_951800675.1. The sequence goes on along the minus strand of CATOKC010000240.1, from coordinate 2,246 downwards.
ACGCGGGAAACAAGCCTACCACCTACCTCCAGCACTGTCGTTACCGAAGCTTGGACGGCATTATCATCGCCTGTGTAGATTTTAACGATCCTCAGGTTTTGGAGCTGGTAAATTCCTCTTTGCCGGTAGTGACCATCGACCACGTGTTCAACAACCGCATGGCCGTGGTTTCCGATAATGTCAGCGGAACAGAAGCGCTGGTCCGCCATGTGTACGGCTTGGGCCACCGCCGGATCGCTTTCATCCACGGCGAGCGTACCGCCGTTACGGAAAATCGTCTGACCGGCTTCTACCGGGCTTGCGAAGAGCTGGGGGTAGAGCCGCCGGAGGAATACGTAATTGAGGGTGTGTACCATGACACGGACCGTTGCGGGGAGCTGACCCAGATGTTGCTGGAGCTGCCGGAACCGCCCACCTGCATCCTGCTGCCGGACGATTTTTCCGCCATCGGTGGCTTGAACGCCATTCAGAAAAAGGGCCTGCGGGTGCCGGAGGACATTTCCATCACCGGCTACGACGGTATCCACCTAGCCAGTGTCATTCATCCCCGGCTGACGACCTATTATCAGGATACAGACGTTTTGGGTCGGACTGCCGCGGCTAAGCTGATCGAGCTGATTGAAAAGCCCCGAACCGCTTTGATAGATCGCTTTTTCATCCCCGGCGCGTTGCGGGAGGGCTTGTCCGTCCGGCGGTTGGAGTGAAGGACTTCCAAAGAAGCCATGGCTTCTTTTCCCTACGGCTTTGCCGTAGGGAAAGCCCCCGGTGATTTCTACGCCGAGGGCACAGTTCACAATGAAATGGTCCCAATAAAAGTGTTTCACATTTTATAAAGGAGGATTTTTTAAGATGAAAAAGTTGTTTGCTTTGCTACTCACCCTAGTCATGATCCTGTCTTTGGCCGCCTGTGGAGATAAGGGCGAGAGTGCGCCTCCCACAGAGCCTGACAAGGAAGGTGCGGAGACCGCCAAAGAAGGGAAGGTTTTCAATATCCACGCCTGGAATGAGGAGTTTAAGGGCTTCTTCGAAAAATATTATCAGGTTCCCGAGGGGATCACGGTCAACTGGATCATCACCCCCAGCGCGGACGGCGCTTACCAGGACAAGCTGGATGCCGCTCTGATGAGCCAGTCCGGGGCCGCCGACGATGACAAGGTGGATATGTTCCTGGCGGAAGCCGATTACATCCTCAAGTACACCAGCAGCGATGCCACCCAGGATATCACCGCACTGGGTGTTAGCGACTTCTCCAACGCCTATCCCTATACGGTCCAGGCTGCTTCTGACGCTAGCGGCGTGGTGAAGGGCGTGTCCTTCCAGTGCTGTCCCGCGGCCATGATTTATCGCCGCTCCATCGCCAAGGACGTGCTGGGCACCGACGATCCCGCTCAGGTCCAGGCCGCCGTCTCCGATTGGGACAAGTTCAACGCCGTGGCCGAGCAGGCCGCCGCTAAGGGCTACCTGATGACTGCCTCCGAGGCCGCCACCTACCGGGTGTTCTCCAACAATGTCTCCGCTCCGTGGGTGGACGGAAACAACAACCTCCAGATCGATGAGAATATCCAAACGTGGATGAAGCAGGCCAAGGAGTTCTCCGACAAGGGCTACACCCAGGACTGCGATATCTGGTCTGACGAGTGTACCGCCCAAATGTTTGCCTCCGGCAAGGCCATGTGCTACTTCGGCCCCGCGTGGTACTTTAATTTCTCCATGAGCAACGCCCAGGACGCGGAGAAGGGTTGCTCCGGCGACTGGGCCATCTGCCAGGGTCCCCAGGCCCACTTCTGGGGCGGCACCTGGCTGCTGGCCGCCTCCGGGTCCGACAACCCCACCATGCTGGCCGACGTGATGAACACCTTCATCAACGATGAGGAAGTCTGCTCCCTGCTGGTGGAGAAGGAGGCCCAGTTCTCCAACAACAAGGCTGTCAACGCCAAATTCGCGGAAGATCCCAAGTTTGGCAATGCGTTCCTGGGCGGTCAAAACGACACCGCCATGTTTGTGGAAATGGCCGGAAACATTAAGTTTGAGAACCAGACCGTCTATGACCAGCTCCTCAACGAGGGACTCCAGGCTGCCTGGCGGGAGTACTGCAAGGGTACCGTCTCCGAGGAAGAGGCCATGAGCAACTTCTACAAATATGTCAACGAAAAGTATCCCAGCATCGTTACCCCGTAAAACCGGATAAAGCGTCTCTTAACGGGAGAAACCGCCGGCTGGGGCAGGGAAGAGCCCTGCCCCAGCCG
>CATOKC010000239.1 GCA_951800675.1 uncultured Oscillibacter sp. | reverse complement strand
TCCTCCCTCTCCCTCTTATTATTTCCCTGTCTGCCTTTTAGGGAGCATATCATTTTGTCTCAAAGTTGCTATGGCGATAATTTGACTTTGCGGGTGGAATGGCCGGGGTCTGCTGGGGGCCGCCTTGATAACCAAAACAGGGCGGCCCCCAGTGGACTCCGGCCATATCGCGCAAAAACCGCCGCTTTGAGTTTTCCCCAATAGCGGCGGTCTGGTGTAGGTTGGCTCCATTCTTTAGGTGTCGTGTTATTATGCCCTTGTCAAATACACTAAGCTGGACTTTGAAAGCGAAGCGGATATAAAGCTGCTGTACGAAAAAGCCAAAGACATTGAACTGCAAATTGCCGGTGCGGACTACAGCGGCAACTCGGCAATAGCGAATCGCTTTTTTGAAGTCACGGAAAAGCTTGACAGCAAAGTGCCCGATATCATGATCGTCAGGATCCCGAAATTCAGAGCGGTCACCTCAGGGGCTATGGCATATGACGAACTTTTTGGAACATTTCAGCTGTGGCAGGAAGCGCACATCGATTTTTATCAACCAATTATTTTTGACGCGCCTGATTTCCTGTGTGAAAGGGACGGTCGTTTAGAATGGCTCTGGCGTCTGAAAGACGAGATCACAGCGGCAGATGTTGCTCCATATGAAATCATTGAACATCCGGGCGGACTGTACGCGGTTGCTGTGAGTATGGACGGAGATGACGAAAGCGGAAATAAGGTGATGCAAAAGGTGGAAAAGTGGCTGGAAAAAACAAACTTTGTCATGGACAAGAGCCGCGCGGCATCGGTACACATGATCTATGTGGACGATGAGATCAAAGAAGGCCTCGGTTATCATCAGTTGAATTTATATGCGCCCATAAAGCGAAGGGATAATTGTTGAGGGGACGCGGGAAATGAACTATTGGATCGAACGCTGGGCGCAGCTCAGAAAAAAAGAATTGATGGCTTATCCAAGAACATTCCCCATACACGACGTGTATCAAGCAATATGTTCACGGGAGGAATTGACAAGGGGATTTCAGGAATTGCATGAAATTTTCATGCAGTGCTGCGCGGACATAGTAAACGATCCGCGCGGAATGCTGCTGCCGGTATATGCTATGAGTGAGTATGATTATTTTTCTAAAGAAGCGAGAGCATCCCGTGAAGATTCCTATAAATACGCAAAGATTTTCTATGTATTGGGGTATACGGGTGAATTGGATCAGGCTGGCGAACTGCTCATTCAGGCCGGCAAATTGAAGGCGCAGTGCAAATCGCTGAAAATCACAAACATCCACGCATTTTTAAATGTTCTCAGCAATTATGGGATCGTGACGGAAGGACTTGTTAACGGAAAGATAAAAAGCGGCACCACCATCACTGTTTCATTTCCGGACAATAAGAACGTGATCGCAGCGCTGCATATTTTGGCTGTAAAAGCGGCTCGCACAGACCGGTTCAAAGATTTTTGCAGGCTGAATTATAAACTATTGGAAGGTGATTGGAGTACGGCAGAATATGGCAGAGGCGTTGACGCCGTTGCCGATCTTTTTCATTCTGAGCAGGACAGAGCCACAGCCAGGCTGATCCATGCGGAACTGATAAAACGAAATTACTATTACAATTTCCAGGATTGGAACGAAGGGCCTCAAATTTGGTATTGTAAAAAGGAAAGCGATCTAAACAGGAACACAAAGGCCAGTTTCTGGCTTACCAGCATGGATACTGAGTTCATATTTTATTTCCGGATCAAACAAATGGACGATGTCCTTCCGTACATTCAAAAATGCCCGGAAAGCGTTATCAAGAATTTTATGGTCAGTGACGCCGGGTGCGCCAACAGGACCTCGGGGACCTGCGCTTCAGGAATTTCTTACCAGCTCGGCGGCAGGACGATCTGGCGGTGCGGCTGCTGCAACCCTAATTTTCAGGTCACGCCCAGCGTTGATGATTATTTATATTATATCGATGCTGTGGATATGGCCGGCAATAAGAAGCAGTAAACGCGCATTTTTGTTTTCACCAATAAACAGCAGGGCGGCTTTGGTCTATGACCCAAGCCGCCCGCTGTTTTCCGTCCTTATCCCAATATCCCCAGATGCTCCAGCAAAATTTTCAGCCCGATGAGGCACAGGATCACGCCTCCGGCGAGGGCCGACTTGCTTTTGAGGGCCCCGCCGAATTTCCTTCCAATGCACACGCCCATCAGAGACAGGACACAGGTGGTGCAGCCGATCAGCGTGACCGCCGGGAGGATATCCACCTGAAGGAACGCGAAAGTAACGCCCACCGCCATGGCGTCGATGCTGGTAGCCACCGACAGCACAAGAAGCTCCTTCCAGCTGAAACGCTCCTCTACGCCGGTCTCCTCTTCCTCATGGAAGGCATCCCAGATCATTTTCCCGCCGATCAGGCCCAGCAGGACGAATGCGATCCAGTGGTCGATGCTGGTGATGTAGCTCTCGAACTGGCGGCCCAGCAGCCAGCCCAGCACCGGCATCATGGCCTGGAAGAAGCCGAAGGAAACGGCGATCGCCGTCCCCTGCCCCCAGCGCATCCGCCTCATGGTCATCCCTTTGCAGACCGATACGGCAAAGGCGTCCATGCTCAAGCCTACGGCGATCAAAAAAAGCTCCGCAATTCCCATTGTATGTTTCCTCCGTTTCTTTGTCCATCCAAATGTAAAACTGGCCAGGCACGTTGTGCCTGGCCAGAATTTTCCATGCACGGCGCGTCGCCATACATGGGTCTCGTTTATTAAGGCAAGCCAGGTCCAGCCGGACCAGTATGTTGACTTGCCGCGGGAACTCCCGCCACTACTCCCCCATGAAGTACTCTATTTTTACCATATCCGGAGAAATTTGTCAAGCCTTGACCCAGTCAAAAGACCGCTCCACCGCCCGGTGCCAGCCCCGCAGCTTCTCGTCCCGCTCCCCGGCGGAAATGGCGGGCTGGAAGGTCCGCTCCACCGCCCAATTCCGTTTCACGTCCTCCTGCCCGGACCAGAACCCTACCGCCAGCCCCGCCAGATAGGCCGCGCCCAGGGCGGTGGTCTCCACGCAGACCGGACGCTGGACCTCCGTCTGCAAAATGTCCGCCTGGAGCTGCATCAGCAGATCGTTGGCGCTGGCCCCGCCGTCCACCTTCAGGGACTGGAGCGCGATCCCCGAATCCGCCCGCATGGCGTCCAGCACGTCGCTGACCTGGTAGGCGATGGATTCCAGCGTGGCGCGGATGATGTGGTTTTTATTCACGCCGCGGGTCAGCCCCACGATGGCGCCCCGGGCGTACTGGTCCCAGTGGGGCGCGCCCAATCCGGTGAAGGCGGGCACCACATAGCACCCGGCGGTGTCCTTCACCT
>CATOKC010000238.1 GCA_951800675.1 uncultured Oscillibacter sp. | reverse complement strand
TGGAGAACGAGGACGCCTTCGCCGCCGGGAAGCTGGTGGGCCGGAAGGAGGGCGTGCTGGTGGGTATCTCCTCCGGCGCGGCGGTGTGGGCGGCGGTTCAGCTGGCCAAGCGGCCGGAGAACAGGAGCAAGACCATCGTGGCCCTGCTGCCGGACACGGGGGACCGCTATCTCTCCACACCGCTGTTCCAGGATTAAAGGGTTCCAAAATTACCGGCCTGGCGTCACAACACTTTGGCAGGTCCATGCCGTCCGGGATGTGCCCCTTTCCATCGAGAAGGGGGAAATATCCGGCATCATCGGCTTCTCCGAGGCCGGAAAATCCACTCTGGTCCGGTGTATGAATCTGCTGGAACGGCCCACCGCCGGAACCGTGACGGCGGACGGGCCCTCAAGGTCCTGGAGGCGGCGGGACTCATCAAAATCAGCGATACGGCGTTTTGCCCTGTTTCAAACAAGGCCTAACCCCACGCTGGAGGATATCAAGTCCTACAATGTGGGAATTGCCATTGAAGAGCTGAAAGCCAACGTCATTCCCTCGGCCCTGCCGGCTGGCGGGGAGCTATATCCTCCTGACCTTCGGCGGGCAGAAGAACGAGGTGGAGGCCAGCCTTGAGCGAGTCCAGGATTTGGTCTTGAAAAATGGAGCACTGGATTGTATCATTTTAAGAGACTCCGCCCGGGCGGCGGACATCTGGAAGGTCCGGGGGACCGGGACGCGGAGACCTGGGAGCGGGAGCTTCACGCCGTCATGGACCGGGCCTATCACAGGGCCTACGAGCTGGGGGGCGCGGCCTCCGGGGAGCACGGCATCGGCGTCTCCAAGCGGCGGTATTTCCTCCGGGAAACCCGTCGGGAAAGCCTGACCGTCATGAACCAAATCAAAGACGTCCTGTACCCCCCCGCACATTCTGAACGGCCAAAAATCCTACATTGGAGGACACGACTATGCAGAGCCTGTCTAAGCGCACCGCCGGCTTCACCGACTCGGTGATCCGGCGCATGACCCGCGTTTCCAACCAGTACGGCGCGGTGAATCTCTCCCAGGGCTTCCCGGACTTCGATCCGCCCCGGGCCATCCTGGACCGGTTGGCGGAGGTCAGCCGGGAGGATTTCCACCAGTACTCCGTCACCTGGGGAGCCCAGAGCCTCCGGGAGGCCCTGGCGGCAAAGCAGTCCCATTACATGGGCTTTCCCATCGACCCCGACGGGGAAATCACAATCACCTGCGGCAGCACGGAGGCCATGATGGCCGCCATGATGACCGTGGCGAACCCCGGGGACAGGGTGGTGGTCTTCTCGCCCTTCTATGAGAACTATGGGGCGGACACCATCCTCTGCGGCGCGGAGCCCATCTACGTGCCCCTGACGCCCCCGGACTTCCGCTTCGACCCAGAGGTCCTGGAGAACGCCTTCCGTCAAAGGCCCAAGGCCCTGATTCTCTGCAACCCATCCAACCCCTGCGGCCGGGTCTTCACCCGGGTGGAGCTGGAGATCATCGCCACCCTGGCGGAGAAATACGACGCCTATGTCATCACCGACGAGGTCTATGAGCACATTATCTACGCCCCCCACCGGCACGTCTACTTCGCCGCCCTCCCGGGAATGCGGCAGAGGACCATCTCCTGCTCCTCGCTGTCCAAGACCTACTCCATCACCGGCTGGCGGCTGGGGTACACCATCGCCCCGCTGGAGATCACGGACCGGATCAAAAAGGTCCACGACTTCCTCACCGTGGGTGCGGCGGCCCCCCTCCAGGAGGCGGTGATCCCCGGATTGAACTTCGGCCAGGACTATTACGACGCTCTCCTGGCGGAGTACACCCACAAGCGGAATCTGTTCCTGGGGGGCCTGGACGCGCTGGGGCTGCCCCACAACACACCGGAGGGGGCCTACTACGTCCTGCTGGATATCTCGGAGTTCGGCTATGACAGCGACCTGAGGTTCTGCGAGGACCTGGCGGAAAAGGTGGGCGTGGGGGCTGTTCCCGGTTCCAGCTTCTTCCGGGAGCCGGTGAACCACCTCATTCGCTTCCACTTCGCCAAAAAGGACGAGACCCTTTTGGACGCCCTGAACCGCCTGGAATCCCTGCGGACCAAGATTCCGGCAAAGGGAAAAGGAGCCGAGCGTATATGCAGAATCTGAAAAAGGCACTGGAACGGGAGAGAGCCTACCTGGTTGAGCCGCGGCGGGACTTTCACCGGCATCCCGAGCCGGGCCTTTGTGAATTTCGTACCGCGAAGCGGATCGAAGGAGAAATTGGAGTGTTTCGGAATTTCCCACCGGCGGGTGGGAGAGACCGGCGTTCTTGGCATTTTGCGTGGAGACGACGCAGGCCACTTCCGGATCATGATCCGGGGAAAGTCCGTCCATGTGTCCACCCCGCAGCTGAGGGCCGATGCCCTCTATATCGCCAGTCACGCTGTAGTCGCGCTCCAATCCCTAGTCACGCGGCTTACCTCGCCGGTGGAGCCGGTTATCATTGGCGTTGGAAAGCTGACGGCGGGAACCACCTATAACGCTCCGATGGAAACCGCCGGGTTGGGGGGGCGACCCGGTCGGTCTCTCAGGAGAGCCAGGAGAGGATACGGGACTTGGTTTCCAGAACTGTCTCCAGCGTCTCGGATCTCTATGGCGGGACCGCGGAGATTCAGATCCATACCCCTGGCGCATATGCGTATTTGGGAACAGGAAACACCGCCCATCCCCATACATTGCTGCCAAACCATAACGGCGGCTTTGATGTGGACGCGGAAATATATTCGGGCAAAGACGCGGGAAGAACTGGACGAAAAGGTTCTACAGGCACAAATCCTGGTCAAATCCGGTGTGGACATTTGCGGCGAGGAAACTTTCGGATATTTCGCACAGATGTGGTTTGATATTTACAAAAAGCCTTATCTCCGCGCACATCCTCCGTCATACCTACATTACTCGCATGTTCGAGGCGGACCTGGACATCAAAGAAATCCAGTATCTGGCCGGACACAGCACAGTGGACATGAGGCCGCGGGTTTACATCCACTACGACCAGCGGTCCAGGAAAACAAAAACCGCCGAAAAAGTACGAGAAGCGTTGAGGGCACGAACAAAAATTTTGTTCAATTGTTGCGAATTCGCGACAGCGCTCCAGTTGGGGAACAGCAAGAGCTTCACCAATTCTCTCTCAAGCGCCCATGCGGGCCAAAAGCCCGCAATCCCTTGCGGGACAGTCAGTTCATAGCTCAAAAATTTCGCAACACTTTTGCAACAAAACAGCCGCAAATGGCCCCAAAGCACGACAAAATACGGGAAGCGCGTCAGGGTAAAAATAGCAACAGGAAAACCCTCAAGCCGTTGCGGCTCAAGGGTTTTCCTTGGTGACCCGGCGGGGATTCGAACCCCGGACCCACTGCTTAAAAGGCAGTTGCTCTGCCAACTGAGCTAACGGGTCAAATCTGGCT
>CATOKC010000237.1 GCA_951800675.1 uncultured Oscillibacter sp. | reverse complement strand
CGCCGCTTTCTTTGGCCGGAGTGGAACGGGATACGGGTTTCGGCGCGGGTTTTGCGGGAGCGGGCTTGGGGGGCGGCGGTGTGCGGCCCTCCAGGGCGGCCATCAGGTCCGCCTCCCGGATGATCTTGATGTCCTTCCCCTTGGCCCGCTGTTCCTGGACCTGCTCGATCTTCCGCTCTCCAAAACCTCCAAGCGCGCCAATGACCAGATAGTTGGTCTTTCCGCTGACGGACCCGGTGCACCGGCCACCCTTGGCCTCGATCAGGCGCTTCACCGCGTCCCGGTCCTCCGGGCTTTTCTCAAAGTCTCCGGTGAGGACGAAGGCGCTGCCGGAGACCGTGACGGAGGACATGCGGTCAAAGGGCACTTTAGCCAGTTTCGCCTCCACGGCCTTTTTGGCCATGCGGGCCTCCCAGGCCAGCTCCTCGGGGGTCTTTTTGCGATGCATGATATCGCCGTTCTCATCCTCTTTGGGGAACCCGTCCTCGTCCAGCTCATATTCGTAAACCTTAATGTCCGGCAGATGCTCCCCGGTCTGGCCGCCGTAAGTCCCGCCGCAGGAGGCGGTATAGGGCTTGTGGTTCCCGTTGTAGGCCCGGAGGGCTCCGATGAACTTTTCGAAATAGGGGTATTCGAAGCCCCCATCGGTGGCCTCGTTGCAGAAGGAGTTGGCCAGCCGCTCCTCCAGGCGGAATTGGTACTTGTCCGGCTCCTCCTCCCAGAAGCGGAAGAACTGGAAGCACTCCATATAGAACACCACCGCCGGGGTGAAGTCCGCTCCCTTGAGAAAGCGGCGCATCTCCGGGTGCATATCCTCCGCCGGGACCCGCAGCTCTGGGTTCTCCTCCAGCTCGGCGATCAACTCCTTCAGGCCCTCCAGAATGGCCCCGCTGTGCTCCATGACCCCCTCGGCATAGGGCAGGACGGCGGAGTTGAAGCGATAGTTGGCGAAGCTGTGGCGCTTTCCGTCCCAGAGCAGATCCTCCGGGTGGAAGAAAATCACGTCCTCGGTAAAGAAGTTCACACCCATAAAAGCGTCCAGCCGCCCGTCGTCCCCGGCAAAGCGGCCCAGGTCCCGCTTTCCGGCGGATTTGCCTCCATTCGCCGGGGCGCTTTTCGCGTCCCCCTTGACGGCATGGTTGAGGGCCTGGAGGTTCCCGGCGATTCTCTGCATGGCCGCCTGCAGGTCGTCCTGGTCCGATTCAGAGAGGCCGGACAGGTCAGCGGAATCCATGGAGCCCTGGAGAATTCCCAGAATGTCCTGATATTCCTCGTCGTCTTCATCGCCGGAAGCGTCGCCGTCCGAACCGGCAAGGCAGGGGCCTCCATCCTCAAAGATGTCCGGGATATCGGCGGCCCGGAAGACGGTGGCGGGGCCGGGGACCTCCGGAGCGGGGTCGCCGTTGTAGGCCCGGAGAATTTCCAGGAATGTCCTGAAATACTCCGTGGAGTGGGGAATGGTGTTTTTAAGCCGGGTATCCACCAGAATGGAAAAGCGCCCCGGGGCCTCCTCGTCCTCCTTGAACCAGAAGAGGTGATAGGCCGCCAGGTGGAACAGCGCCGCGCCGGTGAGGTCCGCGCCGTTCAGGAAGCGCCGCAGGTCCGCCCCCAGCTTCGCCGCCGGAACCCGGAGGCGCTCATCCTGCTCGCACTCGTTGACGAGGGCGAGCACAGCCTTTCCGATCTCATCCAGATGGTCCTTGACGTCCGGGTATTCCTCCGCCTTTTCGGCGTTGAGGTGAATCCCGGTGAACACATGGTGCGTCCCGTCCCAGGAAAAAGCCCCGTCGGGGAAGAACAGCACATCCAGGTTGAAAAGCTGCACGGCCTTCAGCGCGTCCATGCGCCCGTCGGACCCGGCATAGCGGCCCAGGGCCCTGCGGCCGGCGTCTTCCAGCAGCTTCTCCCCGCCGCCGGTGTACCGAAAGCCCTGGAGATAGGTCTCCAAAAGGCCGGTGTGAATCTTGCTGCAGTCCGGGCCCAGGCCCGCCTTTTTGCCCACGTACTGACCGGCATAGAGCAAACTCTTCGTGAAAACATAGTAGCGGAAATTCATATCCACGTCGTTGTCGTCGATCAGCTCATAGCAGATGTAATGGTCCGGGCTCCGGGCGGCCCGAGTGGTTTTTCCCGCCGCCGTCTGCCCGGCGCCGCTGGAGTCGCTTATACTCAGCGACTGTAAAATCAGCTCCACTTCCTTTTCCCCATCGGCGGTGTCCAGGGGCGCGTGGATGTTCACGATGGGCGCCCCGGTCTGGAGGGTCAGGGCCACAGCGGAATAGGCCCAGAAGTCCTCGGCGTCAAAGGGAATCTCCCGGGGAATGGCGGTGAAAATACGAGTCTCGGGGTTCTCGGTCCGGGTGTAGTGGAGGCCCTCGGGGATGGTGACGGCAAATTCCCCCGCCTCCACCGTCTCCCCGGCGGTAAAGTTCAGGCTCTGAACAGCGGCGGGGAACAGCTCCTCGGGTTTTTTGCCCAGGAGGTCAGAGAGGCTGGGCGGGGCGGTGAAGTTCAGGGTGAAGAGCATGGGAAAGAGGCCCTTGTCCAGGATTTCCTGACGCTTTTCCTCGTCCGGGACGCCCAGGCCTGCGATGTAAAAGCGTACCTGGGGGTAGTCCGCCACGGCGGCCAGCAGATGGCTGACGGTGATGTGGAAACGCATGACACGCATCCGCTGGTGGACCACGCACAGCGTCACATTGCCCCTGGTCACAGGCTTTTCATAGGAGCCCCCGGCCTGGGCGGTGGAGAAATCGGCCTGGAAGGTCAGGCCGTCCTCCTTCTCATCCACATCGAAGGTATAGCGGTCCTCGTCGCTCTCGCTCTGGTCCTGGTCCTCGGTGAGCTTTTGCGCCAGCTCCTCCAGATTCTCCGCCGCCGCCTTGGCGGCCTGGTCCCGGGGGGCCTCGATGGTCCCGCTGAACACCTGGCGGAAACCGCTGAGCTTCCACGCCGTCTCCGCCTCGTCGTCCAGCTCAAAGGGGCCGTCCCGGTAGCCCCTGGGGGCGGAACGGGGCATGGAGAGGTCCCAGTTGCCGTCCTCGTTTCTGGCATAGACCGCGCCAAAGGGGATTTGGAGGCTGAGGCCGGGGAACAGCTCCAGCTCTTTCCCGCCGGGGGATACTCCGTTGACTTGCATGGTATAACCATCCTTTCTATTTGTTTGCTTGAAAAGAATCTCTGTCCTTCCATTTGCTTTTTACTCTACCAGATCAAACCAGAGAATACCATATGCTGGCTGCATAGGGTCCGGCAAAAATTTTTCTTTCCCGCAGGCTCCGTCAAAGCCGCCGGAATGTCTCCGTACAGCGTCCTCACATTCGCCTCAAACAGCTTGTCATTCAGCTTTGCCAAGGGTGTGCTGTGGTTAATGCCGCGGAGGGGGGGTGATGCCCCGCCGCTGGCGCGGGTACAGCGGCACGGTCAGCGAAAGCGCGTTTATCGTACTGGCCCCCAAAAAACGAACAGGAGCGGCT
>CATOKC010000236.1 GCA_951800675.1 uncultured Oscillibacter sp. | reverse complement strand
CCAGATCGGGCAGCAGCAGGCCCCGCCTGCCGCCGCAGGATACAATGACGCCGTACCGTTTGATATCCAGTTCCGCCGGAGAGGAGATAGCCTCCGGTTCCCCCAGAACATCCACGCTGTACTCCAGGCTGTCCAGCTCGTCCGCCTGCACCGGCACAAACCGCGGGTCCCTGGAGCAGGCGGAAACGGCATTCTGGACGATCTCCCAGGCCACGTTGTTTGTGGTCGGCCCTGTGGTTCCGATACAGCCCCGCAGCTGGCCGTGGGCATGTAGAGAGACAAACGCTCCGGCGGCTCGGCCTGTCATCTCGCCGGGCAGACCGTCCGGCAGCGTGTCCAGCTGTTTCCCAGTGCGCACATAGGTCTCCAGCGACAGCCGGGCCAGCTTGACCCAGGGGTCCTCGGCCGCCTTGCGCTCTGCCAGACGGGCGTGCTCCAGCTCCTCGCACTGCCGCGCAAAACGGCGGTTCTCGTCCAGACCGGTCACAGCGAAGGTGGCCACGCCGTAGCCCACGCCGAAGGTCCCCTCGTAGCTGAGCAGGGCGGGGGACACAGCCAGACCGTCCAGCGCCCCGGCCATGATTTGGAAGGAGCGCAGGCCGCATTCTGCCGCCCGTTCGCAAAGTCTGGCGTCCATTGTGAGGAATTTCAAAAAATCCCCGTCCGCCATGGCCTGGGTCACGCGGCGGTCAAAGACCGGGCCCTCCGGGGCGTAGCCGTAGGGGCCGTCGTCTTTCAGTTTGTGGGACAGGTCGCCGCTGGCCACGAACACCGCCCTGCGGCCCAGCTTGTCCACTGCTTTGGCGATGCACTGACCCAGCCGGTAATGCTCCAGAGGCGAAAACCCGGACAGCCCGATGCGCAGGATGGGACAGTCCACCCCCGACTCTTGGAGGAAATACAATGGGAGGACGGTGCCGTGATCCAGGGAGGGAACCTTTTCCCCCAGGGTTCCGGCCCGGATGCCGGCGTTTTCCACCTGGAGGATGATCTCCTTCCGCAGTTCCATGTCATATTCCGCCGTCAGCCGGGTTTGAGCTGCGCCGAAGGCGGACATATCGCCGGACACGCCCTTGCCGGGGGAGATGTGGAAGTAATCGGCGTACATGACCAGGTGGGGCGTGGTGACGATCAATACCTCCGGCTCCCATGCTGCGGCTTGTTTGACAGCGGCGCGGTAGGCATCGATGGTGGACTGGACTTCCCGTTCCTGGCCACGCCCTACGGTGGGAATAATGATAGGCGGGTGGGGGACGATGATAGCTCCTATGATTGGCATAAAAATCCCTCCGTTCTCAGGCCGTCCAGACGGAAAATCCAAGCATCTGGGACGGCGGATTGAATCAATGTGCGGTTCAGATTGTACCAGCTTCCGCATTTATCCAAAATAATAGCGTCCGCTGTGACCACCCGTTCCATGCGGGAGAGCAGACCGTCCACACTGGGGTGCAGTTCCGCCTGGACTTCCACAGCATGATCCCTTGCCTGATCCAGCAGCAACGCCCGGAGGCGTCCGGAGTTGGATACCTGCTGATCCAGGTAGAACAGGGCCTTTTTCACCCCGAGTTCATCCAGGTGAGCGAACAGCAGCTCTACCGCCCTGACTGTTTTGTCCACAATGCGGTAGGTTCCCCGCAGTCCAGCCAGATCGCGGATGGTGCCGTCCATTCCCGCCAGGAGCAACGAGCCGGAAAGCGCCACTTCCAGCGTGATGATAGTATTGAAGCCGTCAAAAACCAGTTCTGCCGGGGCCTGTGCCAGCTCCTTCCGCCTGCGTTCCATCAGGGCAGCCTCGGTAGAAGTTATGCGGGCCAGGGCCAGCCGCTGACGCTCGGAGAGCAGGTGGTGGTTGCCGATAAATGTGGAGGCGGATTTGACATCATAACCCCGGTTCAGCAGAAATACCAGTTCCTGCCCGGCAGCATTCAGCTTCTCCGCTGCTTTGGACCCAAATTCCATAGCATCCTTCGGTTCATAGCCTCGTTTGACAATTTCCACAGCGCAGTTCACTCTTTCCACAAATCAGACGTTTTTCGCTTCTCAAACTCCTCAATTTCAACCAATGCAGCAGGACGGATACCCGCTTTCCCGCAGTCCGGGCACTGTTTGACAGGTGATACTCTGGAGAACAGGAAGTGACAGCTATCACACGCATATATCATTTTGCTCGCCTCCTTTCATGTCCTTCCGTTTTGCACGGAACCAGATTTATAATCCCTTTTACCTTTCATGTTGATAGACACTTATAAATTATTCTCATCGTCGAAATAACTGAATAAGCAGCTATCCAACATGGATAACTGCCCCGCAAAAAATTTGTGCAATCGTTCAAAGTCAAGTCTCTTCTGTTTTAACAATGGCAAACCCATTTTTCATATACATTTTAATTGCTCCCTGATTCCAATCCGCAACATGCAGAACAATTGGAGAAATGTTATTACTTTGCATATGAGAAATAGCAAACTGCAATAACGCTTCTCCGTAACCCGCTCTTTGATAGCTTTTTTCCACAATCAAATCATCTATTTCATTGTCATATATGGCAACCGAACCAACTAATTTTCCATCAATTTCTAAGATGTATATTTTATCTTTTTTGTGCTCCAATTCTTCTTTGCTGTCACAACAATCTACCGGAAATCGCTGCAAAGCTGTTCTCATGTCACGAAAGCATTCCTCATAAATCCTCTTATATTCTTCATAATCAAAGGCTGAATAGTTCCTGAGCCGTAAAGGTGACACAATAGATCCGCCCCGATATTCCATTGTATGCGCTATAATTTTCATTTTTCCGCATCACCCGCAAGGTTTAATTTAATATTTTGATTATATCACAGCCAACTTTTATTTTCAATCTGCGATCAGTAAAATCGCCGGCGTTTAGATCCATCAACACGAAAAGCAAAAGGGACGATTTTTATAGTCCAAATTCCGCAAAGAGGCCGTGCGACAGAATCAAGCTATTCTCTTTGCCCAGCTCTTGTGCCTTTTCAGTTTAGCACGGAGCTGGGCTTTTTTCAATCCATAACAAAGAAGGAGGCCAGCCAGGTGAAGTGCCTATTAAAGTACCAATGGGTAAAGCTCCCCCGCAATCAAATACCGGCCGGAAAAGGTATCATGGGTGCCTGGGCGCGGCTGGCTTCCAGAGCGGCCTTCCGAAACGGACAGGCCCGCTATTGCAGATATGTCAATCAGGTCACCATCGGCTCCTGGGCAGGCGGTATCGTAGGGCTCAAGAGCATTTTGGGCATTAAGAACCGGAACAAGGCCCTGGAGATGATGGACAAGCTGGTCCAACTGGGCTACATAGATTATGAACTGAATCCCAAAACAAAGAAACTCACTTATCAGATCAAGGATTGGGTGGTCCAGTGCTCCGGTGAACCCTGCATGGGGACCGAGGCTGTCTATGCCACCCCGGGCTATGGCTTCCTATGCCTGCCCAGAAACATCACCCAGCGCCTCGTGGAGGCGCACGATTACTTTGATGAGGCGGACGCATGGCTGGATCTCTGGTGCCACACTGT
>CATOKC010000235.1 GCA_951800675.1 uncultured Oscillibacter sp. | reverse complement strand
AATTCCTTGCGCTGCAACGCTTACCCAGGTGCATCTTTTTTATCTACAGAAGGAAGGGTAGACAAAACCGATTTTTAATATTACTTATACGCATGTTTAACCGATATTTGGCTAATCTGCTGTAAATCTACACCATAAATTAGACATAATTACATATTACGAGATGCTGTGATGCAGGTTTGGGTGAGACTCTTCCTACTCAAGCCTGCTTTTATTCATGTTTAAGAAAGTGAGGTCATCATGAAACTTCCATATGGGTATGTTCTAATTAACGATGAAATCGATGTTCATGAAGAAAAGGCGGATGCTGTCCGCAGTATATTTGGATACTATCTTGCTGGAGCCAGTCTGGGGAAAATTGTGGATATGCTTTATGCAAAAGGTGTCCCTTCCCCGTCTGGTAATCCGAAATGGGGCAGAGCAGCAGTGGACAAACTCCTGTCTAATGCAAAATATATCCCTATTGTTGGTGTGGAGACATATATGGATGCTCAGTTCGAGCGGGAGCACCGGTGTAATGTGGACTACGACAAAGCTGGTCATCCTAGAAAAGCGACCAGATATCAATCTCCATCCCTTTAATAAATTAAGGCTATTCAAATCTCGCTTTTTCTGTTATACTGGCAGAAAAAGGGGAGAACTGGATCATGACGCCGGAAGAAATGAGCGATCTATACATACGCATTGCATTCCATTATGAGTCTACGATTGATCGGCTTGTTGGGAAGGGACTGTTAGATCAAGACTTTGTAGACAATCACAGAAAGACTTTTTATGATTCTCTGAATGAAGAAAAATTGCGGGCCTCCCAAAAGATTAGAATCCAAAGAGCCTTTTATACATCGTCTGGTACAGATAGTTTTACCGCAGGCCCCGCCGTCTAAAAAAGCCGCCCCTCATGGGACAGCTCGCGGCTCGCGCCATTAAACTGACGCTGGGTAGCGGCAGGATTTGACAAAACACGGTACCATCGTGTATAATAAACAAGCCCGCCAGCCAGGCGGGACAGAAGGCACTG
Organism: uncultured Oscillibacter sp.; assembly: GCA_951800675.1. Next base: position 2,586 of record CATOKC010000235.1, on the reverse strand, counting down.
TTACATAAAGGCGGTCAGCTCACTAAACCCCAGGCGAATATCCAACGGGGGGAGGTGATGCGGATGTGGCAAAAGAAGTTCTGCGCTCTGCTGCGGTATCTCGTTTTCGCGGCAGTCATAGCGCAGCTCCTCACCACAAAAGCGTGTTGACCGCCCGGCTGCTCTCCGGACGGTCAACGTGAATTGATCTGATGGATAAGGGCTGACCGTCTTGTAACAGTGCCCTTCTGTGTTTATTATACCCACCCGCTCCCGTTTTGTCAAGAAACGAGAGCGGGATTTTTCGTAGCAGAAAGGGGGAGCGACAGGGACGTAACCACCGGCACGGCCTGACCATAAAAAAGGAGGAGATCAAAATGTCTGAAAACTGTGGGACCCACCCGGGACAGGACTGCCCGGTGGAAAAGCGCGTGGAAGAGGTGCGCGGCGAGGTGGAAGCCCTGGACCGCCGGTTGTCCGAGTTTCACCAGGCCGTAGCTGATACCAACGGCCGGTTCGGCGCTCGTTTGGGAAAGCTGGAATCCCACAACGAGATGCAGGACGAACGGGTGCGCCAAATCAAAGAGACCCAGACAGAGATCAAGCGCGAGATCGCCGAGGCGCAGAAGGAACAGAAAAATTCCTTTTCGGAACTGAGAGCGGAACACAAGGAATCTATGGAAGAGCTCAAAAAGAGCAGCAAGGAATCCATGGAAGAGCTCAAGAGAAGCAACAAGGAAATCTTAGACGCTGTGACGCCCCTGAAGCATCAGGTCGAAAGCCTGAACGAGCTGAAAGAGGATGTTGACGAGCTGAAAGAGAAGCCCGGGAAGACCTGGGAGGAAATCAAGAGCAAGGCCCTGGGGTGGGGCGTGGCGCTGATCCTCGCCATCGTCGCCGCAGCCCTGGGGCTCAGCAGGTTCCTGTAAGAAGGGGGAGAACGATATGGCTTACCACAGCAGGTCCAGCCGTGCGAAGAACCGCCGCCCCTGGGAGTTCTCGAAGAAGCTGGCCGCCTGGGCCGTCGCCGTTGCTACCGCAGCGGCGGCGGCCTCTTTCATCCTTGCGGCCATGGACAAGCAGCCCGTGGGCGATGTCACGACGGCGATCTTCACCGCCTGTATCGGTTATCTCGTCACGTATGCGGCGAAGTCGACCACGGAGAAGATCAGCAGGAACCGGCATGGTCTGGATGCCGATGGGGTTCCTATCGGCCAAGAGGGCACGGAGGGATAATACATGGACTTTTTCATCAATTATTGGTACATCATCATGGCGGTTGCAGCTCTTCCGGCGGTGGCGGTCCTGTTCGTTTGCCGCTGCTTCGGTCTGCCCAGAGACGCCCAACTGGACAAAGTCCGCGAGTGGCTTCTGTGGGCCGTCACAGAGGCGGAGAAGAATCTGGGCGGCGGCACCGGCAAGCTGAAGCTCCGGCAGGTCTATGACCTGTTCGTGACACGCTTCCCTTGGTTGGCAAAGACTGTCAGCTTTGAGCTGTTCAGCAGCCTGGTGGATGACGCACTGGATGAGATGCGGGATATGCTGGACAAAAACGAGGCCGTCAAGGCCTTTGTAAACAGGGAGGATATGTAAAATGACTGAGATGCAGGTACGGCAGAAGATTGTCGGCGTCATGCAGGGTTGGGTGGGCCGGAAGGAGGCCAACGGTACTCACAAGGAGATCATCGACATCTACAACGCCCACAGGCCACTTGCCCGGGGATACGATGACGGACATCATCCCGACGGAGTGCGGATGCTCCGCCATGATCGAGCTGTTCAAGAAGCTCGGCTGCTGGCAGGAGAATGACGCCTACCGTCCGGCCCCGGGAGACTTCATCTTCTACGACTGGCAGGACAGCGGCGCAGGCGATAACCGGGGTGCTCCTGACCATGTGGGCATGGTGGAGAAGGTGGTTGGGAACACGATCACCGTCATTGAGGGCAACTACTCCAACTCGGTGAAGCGCCGGACCATCAAGGTCAATGGCAGGTACATCCGGGGGTACGGCCTGCCGAAGTACAGCAGTAAGGCCGGGCAGGAGAGCGATGCTTTGGCCGCTGTGGACAAGCTCGCAAAGCTGGGTGTCATCAACTCCCCGGAATACTGGAAGCAGGCCGTGAAAAGCGGGGAGGTCAAATACCTGGACGCCCTGCTGGTCAAGGCTGCGGCGAAGATCACCAAGAATGGTCCGCGGTACAACACACCGGAGAATGGTGTCAGCGCACTCGTCAGCGCCGGGGTCATTGATTCCCCTGACTACTGGCTGGAGCACTACCGCGACTATCCCAGCCTGGGCGAGCTCCTGTGCGCCCTGGGCGGGGCGGTCAAATAAGCGGACCGCTCCAAATAAAATACTGTCTGATAAGGCCCTCTTGCTTCTGCAAGGGGGCTCTTTTTTCATGCTCAATTTTCAAGGTGCCTATATAAAAACGGGGCGGCGGTTGACTCCCCCGATGCCGATGGGGTATACCCATGAGCGCCCGCCGGATTGCTCCGGCGGCTGGACTTGCACCAGCGGCGGCGGAATGCCGTCGGCCTTGCGGGTTAGGCCAGCAGGTCCATCAAGTAGTCCGGCTCCAGGCCCCGCTGTTCACCCAAAATTT
>CATOKC010000234.1 GCA_951800675.1 uncultured Oscillibacter sp. | reverse complement strand
GATCTGGTACGCCCGGCAGGATTCGAACCAGTGGCCTACAGAGTCGGAGTCTGCTGGCCGTCAAATGGAAATCCCTGTATTTGCAGGGGGTTCAGCTAGATTGCACAGATCAGGGGCGTAAAGGGGCAAAGCCTTGGAGTCATTGCGCCGCAATGGCTCCAAGGCTTTTTCGCTATTTCTCACAGTAGTCAAATAGTAGTCAGCCGGTCTTCAGGCAGCCCGGTTCATCTGACTGACCATATCAATAAATGCCTTCATATCCTCGATATAAGAATACGGCGCATACTCCGAATAAATCTCCGGTGAGTCCAAAATAACGATCTGTACGCCATCTGCCCGGAGGGCTTCCAGTGTCCCAGGCAGACATCTGGCCTCATTGGGGGTCTTGCAAAGGTACGCCAGGCTCCCTGGCCTATCGAAAACTTTGGCTACAATATAGATTTTCTTATCGCCCATTCAAATTGCCTCCAATTCCTGCAACCGCGCTAAAAAGTCTTGTTCTGTCTGAATGGTTCCAGAGGAATACTCCTGATACAGCGTTTTTCCAATCTCAGGTGTTTTATATTTGTACACATATTGATGACTCCAGATATTAAATGCATAGTCCTTACCGCACCAGAGCTGTATCTCAATAGGATAAGCCAAGTTATCTCTCTGGTAATAGAGATGAATGGCTCGATAACCATCGTCGACCTTTTTCCCGCTACGCAGGTCCACCACGCGAAAATAGTCCGGATACTCTTCAGGGTACCTCTCAAAACGAAGCCGAAACCCCAGCACATCGTTAAAGCATTGCTTAAAACCGCCCCCTGTCCGGAGCGTTTTTTCATATTTGCGGATGATGGAATCTTCGCTCTTAAACCGTGAACCAATCAGGTTTCCTTGGATCAGAACATCAATATAACCGGACCGATATTTGGCAATATCATCCAATATCGTCTCTAATGGGGTTGATCTTAACGAAATCTGTTTCAAACTCTGCCCTAGAGTTGAGCGATAGGAAAGAATATCCAGAGTTTCCCTGGGAATAAATTGATCCATATTCACCTGCTCCTTATTTGCATTCACGATACCCCTCAGCAGAAACAAAGTCACATCAGTTGTTCGATTTGCATTTGCGCAGGCTGACCGCCTTCGTTTCGTAGCTCCAGCAGCTCCCCGGCGATATCCGGATTTTCAAACCGGAGCGCATCATCATCTTTCACACTGTACGAGAGGTAATCGATACTGCCATACCATACGATACTTCTGTCAATCACTGCGTATCTGTGCTGGAGCCTGCTGTGTGTTTCCACAGTGATCCCGCCGCTTTGCAACAGTTCGATGGACTGTTGCAAAGCGGCTTGTTGTTCCAGTTTGTAATCTTTGGTTGGATTTGTACAAATGGTAATTGACACGTCAGAGGCAGCCGCCTTTTCCAATACAGGCAGAACAGCCTTGATATGCGCCGTCTTCAAGAGAGGGCTCACGATCAGGATATCCGACGCCGCGGCCTCCAGATCTGCCGTAAACGGGACCAGATAGTTCTGCCCGTCATAGATCTGGCTCACAGAGGCGTCCTGCCCGGACATCTTGACCTGGTATCCCAGCTCCGAGTACCCCTTGAGCCGCTTGTGGTACATCCGCTCCAGCATGGGGACGTGGATATCCACATAGTCGTATACACGGACCTCCTGCTTGCCCTCGTAGTTGCGATGCAGCCGTCCCACATACTGGGCCAGCGTTCCCTTCCAGGAGACCGGCATGGCAAGCAAAATGGTATCCAACCGCGGCTCGTCGAACCCCTCGCCCACGTATTTTCCTGTGGCAATGACCGCCAGGGATTCGTCCGCAGGGACCTCCCGCAGTGCGGACAGCTTTTCCCGCTTCTCCTTCTGGCTCCCACTGCCCAACAGCAGAAAAATGTGCTTCGCCCGGCCCTGCAATTCCTGGGCAAGATGGATGGCATGGTCCTTCCGCTCCGTCAGCAGGAGGGGCGTCCGGCCTTCCGCGATCAGCCCGGCTGTATCGGAAACGATCAAACCGCTTCGCGCTTCATTCCCTATGAGCCCCGCGTAGACATCCTGGATCTTCCTGGCGGCGGGCAGACGCGTCCTGGTGAACCGGGGGATGACATAGTGGGAAAAGGTCCGCTTCTCCGCCTGGGTCTTGGCGTCGACCAGGTAGCGCACAGGGCCGCACTGCATGAAGATGATGGGCTGGTGGCCGTCCTGCCGAACGGGAGTGGCGGACAGGCCGTAGACATACTGTGCCTTTGCCTCCCGTAAGATTTTCTCAAATGTAAATGCCGCCACATGGTGGCACTCGTCGCACAGGACCATGCCGTACTCGGATACAAAGGGCTTCACGTCTTTTTCGTCCCCCTCAAACAGGGACTGCATAATGGCGATATCGATGATCCCGCTACGGGTGTTTTTTCCCGCCCCGATCTGTCCGATCTGCTCGAGCTTTTTCTTCCTGCCGCGCCGCTTGGGCTGTTCCGGCAGTGCCTCCCGAATGTCGAGAAACTGCTCCAGAGAGGTTTTCCACTGCTCCAGCAGTGCGCTGGAGTGGACCAGGATCAAAGTACTCACCTTCCGTGCGCCGATCAGGTAAGCGCCCACCACAGTTTTTCCGAAGGCTGTGGTGGCAGACAACACGCCGATATGGTGTTCTAAAAGCGCGTCTGCCGCCGGGACCTGCTCCGGCCTGAGTGCGCCATTAAAGGACACATCGATCACGCGCCCGGCCTGCCGCTGGTCCTCCAGGGAATACGGGATGTTCTGTGCCTCCAGCAGACCAGTCAGCGCGTCCATACAGCCCCGCGGGATCCCTAGAAAATCCTGGTCCTCATAACTGCAATCGAACACGCGGGGCGTATTGTAAACCGGGAGCCGCATGGCCTGTTTTTTATAAAACTCGGGGTTCCGGAAAGCGGCCAGTCTCTTCACAGCGTTCAGAGCTTTCTGGGAGAATCCGGCCTTGTCCAAATACACCAGATTGGAGACCATCAGCCGGGCCTGCATCGGGAAATCCTTGCGGGTCAGTTCTTTCAGTTTTTGCCTCTCCGGCCACGGCTTTTGCTCCTCCGGCTCCAACAGCGTTCCCAGCTCCCCGCCGCCGCACAACTGCGCCAGATGTCCCTCCAGTTCCTCCTGGGTGATCCTGTGCAGTGTGGACAAAAAGGCCCATTGATCCTTATAGGGCACGAATTCCTCATCAACAAAAAGAGTGTTCCCCTCACGCTGTGCCTGCCCCTGGAAGGGCAGCGCGATCAGGTTCCCAAAGCCGCCCCGCGGCAGGGTGTCCTGGGCGGGAAAGAGCCGGTCATAGGACTTGAATTGCAACTCGTGGCGGCGGGCCATGGCCTGGGTCAGCAGTCCGCTCCCCAGCTTGCGGGCCTCCACAGCGGGGACCGGCTCTGAAAAGAAGAACCAGATGTGCGCGCCGTTCCCCGAGCGGGAGCGCTCCACAGCGGGGGTAATGCCGAAGGAAACGCAGGTCTCCCGAAACGCGGACACGTCCTCCCGCCACAGTTCCTCATCAAAGTCCACTGCCAAAAGCCAGGTGCAGTCGTTCTCCAGCATGGGGTAGATTCCTACCACATCCCGGCAGAATTCGTCTTTTCCCATCAGGTGCGCTCTGACCACCTGCGC
>CATOKC010000233.1 GCA_951800675.1 uncultured Oscillibacter sp. | reverse complement strand
CAGGCCGTCTAATTTTTATGGGGAGGTCAAACACCATGAGCAGGACATATTTACGCGGCGACCTGTACTACGCCGACCTGGGTCAAGGGATCGGCTCGGAGCAAAAAGGTACCCGGCCCATCGTTATCGTCCAGAACAACGTGGGCAATAAGCACAGCCCTACCGTCATTATCGCCGCCGTCACCAGCAAGGCCAACGTCAAAGCCAAACTGCCCACCCACTACTACCTGGACGCCGGGAATGGGCTGGCGCAGCCGTCCCTTGTTTTGTTGGAGCAAATTCGCACCGTGGACAAGCAGCGATTGTCCAGCTACATCGGCAGACTGGACAAGAAACATATCCAGGGCATCAACCACGCCCTGGCGGTCAGCATCGGCCTGATCGAACCCGTACCCCCGAAACTGACGCTCTGCTTATGCGGCGCTTGTGCTGACGCTTTTCGCGGCACAGGCGCTTTTGTTTTGCGGGAAGCTGTACCGGGACTGAGTGAAAAAGAGGTATGCGTCTACTGCGGCCAGCGCCCCGGCATGGAGTATGTGGTCACGCCGAAAGGAGGGGTGCGGGTATGAGTTATCCTGATGTGCCTATTTGGGAGAAGTACACGCTGACCATTGAGGAAGCCGCTAAATACTTCCGTATCGGAGAAAAGAAGCTGCGGAAACTGGCGGAGGAAAACCCGGACGCCAACTGGCTGATAATGAACGGGAACCGCATCCAGATCAAGCGCAGGCAGTTTGAAAAGGTCATTGACTCCCTGGATGTGATCTGATCGCAGATTTGTATTGAGCCGGAAATATGATAGAATATAGTCAAGTCGTATCAAGGCTCGTTCCAGTTTTGGAAAGGAGTTTTACCAATGGCGGAGAAACGACGTGACAACAAAGGCCGCATATTAAGAACTGGAGAGAGCCAGCGAAAAGACGGGAGATACGCATATAAGTACACGGACAGCACCGGCAAGCCCCAATTCGTCTATGCCTGGAAGCTGGTAGCCGCGGACAAGACCCCGGCTGGCAAGCGGGACGACTGACATCAAGGCTGCCTTTCCCAATACAAAAGGGTATTCTGTGCGCAATCTGAAATACATGGCAAAGTTTGCGGCAGCCTACCCTGACCGCCAATTTGTGCAGACAGTGTCTGCACAAATCCCCTGGCCGCACAATATTGCTATTCTCGATAAAGTGAAAGATTTTGACCAGCAAGTCTGGTATATCAAAAAGGCAGCACAAAATGGCTGGTCTCACAGTGTCCTGATCCATCAGATCGAGAGTGATCTTTATAAGCGGCAAGCCGTTGCGGATAAAATCTCCAATTTTGAGTCGAGGCTTCCCTCCCCACAGAGCGAACTGGCAGTCCGGACGATGAAGGACCCGTATATATTTGATTTTATCCCATTTAAAGAGGATATGGTCGAACGGGACATAGAGCTGGCGTTAGTGCGTAATGTGACCAAGCTACTGCTGGAGTTGGGAACAGGTTTTGCCTTTCTCGGCAATCAGTACCGCATCAATGTCGGCGGGGACGAATTTTTTATCGGCCTGCTGTTGTGTAAGAGCAAAAATGACCTTGTTAATGACCACAGCGAATCTCTAAGCCCAATCGTTTTACCCCATTTTTGCCTGCAAGAGCGGCATCTATAGTGTTGGCCTAACACAGAAAAACATCCCAGAGCCATAGGCTCTGGGATGTTTCCAGCTTTCGCACCTCATTCAGCGGTTCTCCCGGACCTCCAGGCGGCCGAAGACCCGGAGCAGGTCCGCGCTGTGGGCGAGGTTGACGATGACGTCCGCCGGGGCCTCCCGCAGAGAGATGAACACCGTCAGCTTCTCCCGCTGGTAGGCCCCTATCTGGTGCTTGGGCGGCATGAGGACCGTGGTGGCCTCTGTCAGTCCACCGCCGTGGCCCAGGCGCCGTTGACCAGCTCTCAGGCACCGCCCATGTGGACGGTGACATCAAACACGGCGTCTGCGTCGAAGCCGATGGGATACCAGCCGTTGCAGAGGCTGAAGTGGATGACCTCCTCCTGCACGTACAGCAGGATGCCCTCCAAGGGGCCGGGCGTAGGCGAAGGCGCAGCGGCCTCCGGCCGCGGACAGTTGGCATTGGACAGAGATGGTACCGTTCTCTCCGTCAAATATGCTTGACGCGGTCCTTCTCTTCGGCGGTCTTGGCGTTGTTCCAGCGGGTCATGTCGCCCACCAGGTAGCCGGTAATGCGGCGGATGCGGCTGAAGGGCCGGGGGGCGAGGTGGTATTTGAGGTCCACGAAGTCCCCGTCTATGTGGACGTCCAGCGCCTGGACGCTGCCGATGGGGTATTTGGTATTGGCGCGGGCGATGTAGGCGTCCAGCTCCCGCTGGTCCAGGGTACCGCCGGTCACATTAATCTGCATCATAAAGGGAGTCCTCCTGAAAAATTTGTCTTTTGTGCAAACAGTACTTTACATTTCAGCAAATGCAGTGTATCATGAATCTCAGAAAAAATATGTTGCACCAGCAACAACTTTTAGGAAAATTTCTGCATTTTGTGACATAGCGCAAGCGGCCGCACAAGATATAGTGGCCTGGGAGGACGGTATGGAGTACGGAGGACTGACGGTATTTCAGGATATCACGGACGGCGAGGTAGAGGCTATGATCCGGTGCTTTCGGATGCGGCGGGTCCGGTTCGAGGCAGGGGGCACCATCTGTGCTTACAGCGGGAGCGGGACAGAGGTCGGGGTAGTCCTGCGGGGCGCGGCGGAGCTGGTGCGTTTTGACTACGAGGGCATCCGCACGATTCTGGAGCGGATGGAGCCGGGCGGGGTGTTCGGAGAGATGTTCACTTTCACGGACAGCGCGGGAGACGCTCTGGAGGTGGTGAGCGCCGGGAACAGTGAGGTGCTGTTTATGGAGTATGACCGTCTGATGGGGCGCTGTGAGAACGCCTGTGCCCACCACAGCACGCTGGTGCGCAACATGTTTCATCTGGTGACGGAGCAGACGCGGCGTTTGAGCCGCCGGGTGGAGGTCCTCAGCCGCCGGAGCATCCGGGAGAAGCTTCTCTGCTGTTTCCGGTTCTACCGGCAGGATGCGGGAGGGGATACGTTTACGCTGCCCTTTACGCTGAGCGCTTTGGCGGATTATATCAGCACGGACCGGTCGGCCATGATGCGGGAGCTGAAAAAATTGAAGAATGAGGGTCTGATCGCCACAGAGGGGAGGAAGGTGACTCTGCTGGAGGCGGCAGGGCAGTAGCGGTCAGGCGTCAAAGAAATTGCTCTTTTCCGTTTTGGGGTAGATTCATCCAGATGAATCTACCCCAAAACAGAAGAAACAAAAAACGGGTCCGGGCTTTGCCCCGGACCCGTTTAGAAGAATCAAATATTACGCCTTGTAGAGCTCAATGAGCTTCATCAGGTGCTCGTAGCGCTCCTTGGCGGCCTCCTCGTTGCGGGCAAAGAGGACCTCCGCACGCTCGGGGAACTCGCGGGTCAGCCGGGCATAACGGGCCTCGTTCATCAGGAACTCCTGATAACCTCCGGCGGGTGCCTTGCTGTCCAGCGTGAAGGGATTCTCGCCCTTCTCCGCCAAGGCGGGATTGAAGCGGAACAGATTCCAATAGCCGCAGTCGACGGCCTTCTTCATCTCCTTCTGGCAGTTCATCATGCCGCCCTTGATG
>CATOKC010000232.1 GCA_951800675.1 uncultured Oscillibacter sp. | reverse complement strand
ACCCCCGTAATGAAGGAGGATTCTCAAGGAACGTAGTTCCTTGAGTGACCTTTTGCTTCTTTTCGTTCACACGAAAAGAAGGCCCCGCCCCCGTGAAGCGCCGCTTGCGGCGCTTTTAGCGCTAAGCCCGCCGTAGGCGGGCCCACGGGCAGGGGCGAATCTAACTGTTAGAAACAAGCGGGAGCGGCCCCGCAGGGGCCGCAGAAAAGATCACCCCTCATCTCCAAAGCTCATATTGGCAAATATCCTCTCCATCCGCTCGTTGGGAAACCTCTGGTCCACAAACTCCCAGAAGGGACCGGCAGGAGCCTCGCCCTCCCTGCGTGAGGCCCAGCGGGCCACCGTGACGCAGGAGACGATAACGTTGACGATCATGAACACCGTCAGCGCCCAGGTCAGGGGCCTTCCCGCTTTACTTGGGATCTTCAATATCCATTTTGCCATCCGGGGATACAGGTCCTTGATCCACACGATGCCCAATATCCCCCAGAACACAGAATAAGTAAAGCATATCCGCCCGTTGAGGTTCAGCGGAATATTGCTGTAGTCCCAGGACCTCGACCCCAGCAGCATCTCCTGGCCCCAGGAGCAGGCGTACTCCAGCACGCTGCCCACGATAAAGCCCCCCAGGAAGGACCAGATACGCCCCTTGTTGCGGTACTTATAAAGAGTCAGCGTCAGGAACACCGCCCCCGCGCCGTAGAGCAGGTTGAAGGGCCCGTAGACCAGCCCCCGGCGGCTCTCGATGACGCCGTACCGGGCGTAGGCCCACATCATCTCGATGATGACCCCGGCGAAGCTGCCCACGATGCACACCAGCAATATCTTATAAATATTGATCCCCTGGGCGAAGTGGTCCGTGCGCCGCTCCTCCAGGTCGATTCCCGCGTTGGCAGGCGGGTTGAGGACGTACCACTTCCGGTCCCGGCTCTTGCGCACGTCCCGGACCCGGGCGCTCAGCTCGTCCTCCAGCCCCACCACCGACTGATAGGACTGGGCCAGGGCCCTGGAGGTCTGGTGGAGGCGGTCCAGCTCCCCCTGGACGCCGTTCAGCAGGGCCTGGGTCTCCTCCGGAGGCTTGCCGTTGGGCCATTTGGGCCCCAGGGCCTCCTCCGCCAGGCGTTCATAGTAGCGTTTCTCCAGCGCTTCTCCGGCGCGCTCCACCGCCGGGTGAACGGCAGCGCACAGCGCCTCCAGCTCCGAGGTCTCCGGCGTAAGTTCCAGCTTTTCCTCCGCCGCCGGGGCGGTATGATTTTCCATAGCGGTCTCCTCCGTCGCTTCAGTATGGAGTATACTTTACCCTGCCGGAGGGAAAATGTCAACCGCCGGTTCCCCTCCCTTCCGTCAATTTAGCCATTCCCCAACTTTTCCGGCGGGGTGACGTTGACATAACGATGTGGAAAACACTGTGGATAATGTGCAAAACCCTGATGGTGCTGGCACTGCCGCCGGTCCTGTCGGATTATGCCCCCTGATGGGGCAGTCACTTTTGGGGGAGTTGTTTTGGTTTTTTGCAATTTCGGGCCCGGCGCGCCGCCCTTGACAACCGGCCCCTTTCATGGATAATATAAGGAAACGAAACCACATCCCTTCCCGCTGAAAGGAGCCTCCCATGGACATTATCGCCGCCATTTCCACAGGCCCCGCCCTCTCCGCCATCGGCATCGTCCGGGTGTCGGGGGAGGGCTGCTTCGCCCTATGCGACAAGATATTCCTCCCCCTGTCGGGCCGGGCCTTTTCCGCCGCCCGGCCCCGGGAGATGATCCTGGGCCGCCTGCTGGACCGGGAGGGTGCTTCCATCGATTCCTGCCTCGCCGTCCGGTTCCCCGGGCCGGGGAGCTACACCGGGGAGGACTGCGCCGAGTTCCACTGCCACGGCTCCCCGGTGGTGCTGGAGGAGGCGCTGGCGTCCCTTTTTGCCGCCGGGGCCCGGCAGGCGGGGCGGGGGGAGTTCACCAAGCGGGCCTTCCTCAACGGCCGGATGGACCTGACCCAGGCGGAGGCGGTGATCGACCTCATCGAATCGGAGACCGCCCAGGCCGCCCGCAACGCGGTGGAGCAGCTGGGGGGCGCGCTGGGCCGGAGGCTCCGGCCGGTCTACGACGCCCTGCTGAACATTGCCAGCCAGTTCTACGCCGTGGTGGACTACCCTGACGAGGACATCCCGGACCTGGGCCGGGAGGAGACGCTGGAGGCCCTGACCCGGTCGGAGACGGCCCTGACGGCCCTGCTGGCCACCGCGAACCGGGGCCGGGTCCTCCGCCGGGGCGTGCCCACGGTCATCCTGGGGAAGCCCAACGCCGGTAAGAGCTCCCTGCTCAACGCCCTGGTGGGCTACGACCGGGCCATCGTCACGGACGCGGCCGGGACCACCCGGGACACGGTGGAGGAGAAGGCAACGGCGGGCGGCGTCCTGCTGCGGCTCATCGACACCGCCGGTATCCGGGACGCCTCGGACCCGGTGGAGCGCCTGGGGGTGGAGCGGGCCCGCCGGGCGGCGGCGGAAGCGGAGCTGGCCCTGCTGGTGCTGGACGGCTCCCGGCCCCTGACGGAGGAGGACCGGGAGGTCATCCGGACGGCCCAGGCGGTCCCCCATGTGATCGCGGTGCAGAACAAGTCCGACCTGCCCCGGCAGTGGGACCCCGCCTCTCTGGAGGCGGGGCTGGGACCGGCGCTGTCCCTCTCCGCCCGGGAGGGGCAGGGGCTGGAGGAGCTGGAGGCGGCCATCGCCCGGCTCTTCCCGGAGGACGGGACGCCTCGCGGGGAGATACTGACCAACGCCCGGCAGGCGGAGTCCCTGTCCCGCGCGCTGGCGTCCCTGCGGGGGGCCCGCGCCGCCCTGGAGGAGGGCCTGACGCCGGACGCGGTCCTCTCCGACGTGGAGCGTGCCATGAACGCCCTGGGGGAGGTCACCGGGCAGACCCTCCGGGAGGACCTGACCGCGCGGATTTTCGAGCGGTTCTGCGTAGGGAAATAGGGGGCATTATCTTTTATAAAAAAAGTCCGCCGTCCGGCATCTCTCCGGGCGGCGGATCATTCCTTATCCTGAAACAGTTTGTAGGGTTCTACGCCCAAGGCGCCGGCAATGGCGAAAACGGTATCCAAAGAGACCGCGCAGTCGGCGTTCTCGATCCGGCTGAGATGGTTGCGGCTGATCTCCACAAGCTCGCTCAGTTTTAACTGGGTCAATTTCCGGCGGTTACGGTAGAACGCAATATTCTGTCCAAGATTTTGGTAATAAGATTCATAAATCAACTTCATCGGCTACTCCTCTCTTACATTTTATTATAGCCGGGCAAGAGGAGTATGTAGTCAACACACAATATATTCTTTGCTACTTGTAATATCACGTAAAATATTTTATAATGGGCATATGCACCAATATAATGATAGGAGAAACGTTATGACACAACTGGAGCAGAGTAAAAGAGCCTACGCGACCTTGGTGGGGCGGGTGGACAGTATTATTACAAAATTGGAAAAATCCGCCGCAGAACATGACTTTGACAGCGCTTCCGCTCTGTTCATCGCCAAGGAGTTGACTGGAGCGTTGGAGGAAGCAGAGGATATCTTTCTGGACGGAGACCCGGAGGAATAAAGGGGAGGCATTCTTTCGAATGCCTCCCCTTTGTGCCGCCCGTTTCTCATCGATAGCCCGGGGGCTTCTCGCCCCCCGTGGGCCCCCGCCGGCGGCCGTACCG
>CATOKC010000231.1 GCA_951800675.1 uncultured Oscillibacter sp. | reverse complement strand
GATCAAGGATGCGGCGGCCTTTTGGGAAAGCCAGTTTGTCACTCCCGGTACAGAAACCTATCGCGGCTTTTCCGTGGACAACGTACTCCATAGCGGAGCGAATGGCGACATTCACTATAACGTGTATATCCCGGAGAGCTATGACGGCAGCAAGCCCTATGCCCTGTATTTTACGCTCCCCGGCTATGAAGGGCTGTACTTCCAGGGGGTTGCCTCCAATATCAAGTCGGAATCCTTCGGCTTTGAGGCCCAGAAGTATAACGAGGAGATGATCGTTGTCGCGCCGCAGCTCAGCGATTGGGGCGAAACCTCTGCCAACCAGACGATAGCTCTGGTGGAATACTTTCTGAAGCACTATAACATAGACCCAGCCAGGGTGTATGCCAACGGCTATTCCGGCGGCGGGGAAACCATGTCCATCGTCATGGGAAAGCGCCCAGAGCTGTTCACGGCCTATCTGCATTGCAGTTCCCAATGGGATGGCGATTATTCGGTTCTGGCGGAGAGCCGGACGCCCGTCTACCTGGCTATCGGGAAAAACGATGAATACTACGGTTCCGAGCCTACTCAAAGGGCCTACGACACGCTCTATGGACTGTACCAGGAGCAGGGCTTGTCAAAGGAAGAAATTGACCGGCTGCTGGTATTGGACATCAAGGAGAAATCTTATTTTACCGCGAAGGGCGTCAATAACGAGCATGGCGGCGGCGGGCTGTTCGCAGCCGATGAAAAAATCATGGGCTGGCTGTTCAGCCAGACAAAACGCACCGCATTGAGCGGCACCATCCCGGAGGAATTGGAGTACATCCCCGAAGGATACCAGCAGCCCGCCCAGCATCCGGGGACGCTGGAAAAGCTGGAATATCAGACCTGGGAATCCTTCTCCTATGCGGAAAAGTCCCAAAAACTCACCAAGACCGCCTGGGTCTATCTGCCCTACGGCTACGATGAGAGCAAGCAGTACAACATCCTCTATCTGAGCCATGGCGGTTGGAGCAACGAAACCACCACCATGGGGACGCCGGAACGCCCCCATGAGTTCAAGCACATTGTGGACCACGCCATCGAGGACGGGCTGATCCAGCCGCTTATTATTGTTCTGCCCACCTATAACAACACCAGTGAATCGGATAGCGGCAGCTATTCCCTGGCCCTCCGGCTGGTGGATAATTTCCACAATGAGCTGGTAAACGACCTGATTCCCGCCGCCGAGAGCAAATACAGCACCTTTGCCGAGACAACGGATTTGAAAGGGATCCCCGCCTCCCGTGACCACCGCGCCTTCGGCGGATTCTCCATGGGGAGCATGAACACATGGCACACCTTTGAGTATTGCCTGGACTACTTCCGCTACTTTGCCCCCTCCAGCGGCGGACCCATCGGCAACCGGACCTATATGGAGGAGATCGTTCGATCTTCCGGTCACAGCCCAGAGGACTTTTTCATCTTCACCGCCTCCGGCACGGATGACTTTGCCTACTCCGGCTTCAAGCGGGGCATCATGGATATGGGGACGGATTCGGAGGTCTTTACCTTCGGAGACAGCGAAGCCGAGGGCAACCTGTCCTTCCGGGAGCGGGAGGGCTACGCCCACGATGGCCGCACCGCCAGCGAGTATATGTATAACGCCCTGCGGTTCTTCTGGAACGCGGAATAGGAAAACAAAATATGAGGTTACATCTGGAAGAAGCTGAGCACTCGCTCCTCAAAACAGCTCAATATTGCGTCACAGGAAACAAGGAAATAAGGCTCCGCTTAAAAGGCGGAGAATCGCTTCCGCATTTCCTCGTCGGTCAATTTTCCCTGCTTCGCCAGATCCAGCACCTTCTGGACTTGTGATAAAGTGGCGTTCCATTCATCCCTGCTGATTTTCCCCCTCTGCTTTCTTGCCTTCAAACGGTTGTAGACTTTCCGGTACTCCATACCCGCAGGACTCAATCCGGTCGGGTGATTCGCTTTCCTGTGCGCACCGACCTTGCGGCAGGTGCGCTCCGTCTCACCCGGAGCGACATGATTGCAGTAGCAGGTGTTGTACCCGGCGGTCAGCAGAAAATATCGTCCACAGTTGTGGCAGCGACGGGGTGCGTTGCCCATCATCAGCCCCCGGTAGAAATCCGTATAGAGAAAGTGGGAGAGATAACGAAACTCCACCTTTTCCGCCAGGAGAACTTTTCCTGCCTCCGTAGGATCTGCCGTTGGGACAAAGCAGAGCTGTGCGGGAAAACTCTGGCTGAATTCCTGCTCCGGGAAAAACAGTTCCCCTGCGGTTGCCATGTCGGTAAAGTAAGCGGCGTAAGCTCCCGCATATGCGTCGGTATTGCGTCGGGAGAGGGGCTCAAAGTAGAGCTCCAGCATCCCGTCCAGTTGTCCCCTGAAGTTCCGCAGGCTCTCTGAAAAGTATTCCAGCTCAGAGAGGAACTCCTCAAACATCCGGTGACCATCTGAATCGACGTCCAGGGTCTCCGACCACTTGTCCGAATCAGACAGAAGGGTGGGGAATAAGTTCCGGGCTGTCTCTGTGTCCAGACGTAGGCTCCGATAGACCGGCAAATCAAAAACCAACTCCCAGACAGCGTTGAGCCGTTCCTGTGCGGAACAGGCGGCGCTGTCTGTTTTTTCCTGGAGCAGTGTCCACACAGCAGACATAAAGCCATCAACGCGCCGGTTAATCTCCGTCAGTATCTCGCCGTCCACGTTCAGAACATCCGTTGTGAGCTGACCCAGCGGAAAAGCTGCTCCATCCAAAAATACAGTGTCTCCGGTAAAGAAAACCGAGAAGCGGTCAAAGGTGTTCTCTGCCATGCTGTTCCCTCTTGTATCCGATAGACTTTTGGCGTTTCCCCATCCTGCACCAAATCTATTGTGCAACAAATGGTTTTGTGTTACCCTCATCATATCAGAGCAATAAGTAGAAGTCAATCAGGTATGAAGGAGGATGCAACATGAAAGAGTTAGTCTACAAAAGCTACGACGAACTGCCGCTGTTCCTGAACGCAGAGACGGTTGCGAAAGTGCTGGGTATCTCACCGTCCAGCAGTTACGAGCTGATGCACGAACCGGATTTTCCGGTTCTGAAAGTTGGCATCAGGCTTGTAGTCCCCAAAGAGAAATTCGTGGAGTGGGTGTTGCGACACACCCAGGGAGGTGCGGATTGAAGTACACACCGTGGCCAAAGCGTGATCCGGTCAAGAACTACTTCCAGCTGCCCAACGAAATATTCCTGCTGGGTCTGTCACCCGGCGCGCTGGCTGTCTACTCGTACCTGCTCTGCTGCGAGAACAGGCAGACGTACCAATGCTGGCCCAGCTACAAGACTATCGGCAATGCGGTGAGGATGAGTGCCAACACCGTCCGCAAGTATGTGTGTGAGCTGGAGGAGCGCCAGCTCATCAGTACAGAGAGCACGACGGTCACCACCAAGGCCGGTCTGAAGCGCAACGGCAATCTGCTCTACACCATCCGCCCGATCCAACTGGCCCTCGATCAGTTCTACGAACAACAGTTGGCGCAGATGGACACGGCGGCTGAACGTCATCGAGCCGCAACGGCACTCGCACTCCGCAGTGAAAAGTGCAACTCAGCGTGACAGCCTGTGCGCCGCTGTGTGGCCTCGCTGATGCTCGGAGGGTAAACAAGCCGCAGTCCATCGCAAACGCCGCCGTGTCAAAAGCGTGTGGCCGGTGTGTGCCATCCGGCGAAATCAGCACAACCGAAAGTGGCAGGTGAACCGGGGGGTCGAAAAAAGTGCAGGATAAAGCGCGGGGGTCGCAAGC
>CATOKC010000230.1 GCA_951800675.1 uncultured Oscillibacter sp. | reverse complement strand
AGGCCCGCGACGTGGCGCTGGCAATCGAACTGTTCACCGAAGGCAGCCTCAACACCTTCGCCAAGCCCTCCAACGTGGACACCAACTCCCGGATTCTCTGCTACGATATCCGGAACCTGGGCAAACAGCTTTTGCCTGTTGGAATGCTGGTGGTGCTGGACAGCGTGTTCAACCGGGTAATCCGAAACCGCCAGCTTGGGCGGAACACTTGGGTCTACGTCGACGAAATCTACCTCCTTTTCCAGCACGAATACAGCGCAAACTTCCTCTTTACCCTTTGGAAACGTGTCCGAAAGTACGGAGCATGCTGCACTGGCCTTACTCAGAATGTGGATGACCTTCTCCAGTCCCACACGGCACGGACGATGCTGGCCAACAGCGAGTTCCTGGTGATGCTGAACCAGGCGGCGACGGACCGGGCGGAGCTGGCCCAGCTTTTGAACATCTCTGATAATCAATTGAGCTACATCACAAACGTGGACTCGGGCCGGGGACTCATCAAGTGCGGCAGTACCATCGTGCCCTTTATGAATACCTTCCCGAAAAATACCCGGCTGTACAAATTGATGTCCACCAAGTTCATGGAGCAGATAGATGCAACCTGATTTCGCAGAAAAGGGCCGCAGACGCGGCCCTTTTTCTCGTCCGGGAGGTGAGCGTAAATCGACAAAATCAAAGAGAAAAAGCCTGGCAAAAAGGGCCTGAAGGAGCGGGCGGCGTCCGCCCCCAGGCAGCTTCTGCGCCGTGGGCTGGACGATGGAACGGAACGGCTCCATGGCCAGTTCCGGGAGGCCAGCCAGAGGGGTCAGAGGGATGATTACGGTGGCGACCGGATTGAGGATACCGCCTGGAGCGGGGCCCGTCGGGCGGAGCGCGGCATTGAAAAGCTGCTGAAGAAGAAACGAAGCGGCAGGGACCGGGGTCCGGAGGCGGAACCTGTTTCCTTCGCCGATTTTCCGGAGGCTGAATCGCCGCCGGATACCCCCGCCACTGCCGATCCGCCCAGGCAGGGAGGCAGGAGAGAGCATGCGCGGATCAAGACCAGGGAGGCCGTTGCTGGACAGCATGAAACTCCGCAAACGACTGCCCGGCAACGGCTCCAACATCCCACGGCTCCAGCCAATCCGGCCCAATCCGTTTCGGAAAAGCCGATTCATTTGCGGACGGACCCGCCGACAATCAAGACCAGGGAAAGTGTCCGGCAGGATGTTCACGTCTATGGAGATACGGCTTTGTCGGATGTAAAATCTTCGGTTCCTGACAAGAGCTCGCCCCGCTCTAAAATCCAGGAGATTCGCCAGATCTTCCGCCGCAGAGCATCCCCTGCTCCCGGCCAACGCCAAGCGGACTCTAATTTACAGCCACGGCAATCGCAGCCGCTTCCTTCGCCGGAAAAGGCGGCCAAGGGAACCTCTATCCGCCAGCAGGCTCCGGCTGTCAAAACGAAGGAAGTCTGGCTCCAACATCAGGCTGTCTCCCCGGCAGAATCGCCAGCCCAGGCACACGCCCAGGGCGGGTGTGAGTTCATCCGGGAACAGGGCCGCAAGGAGGCAGTGCGGCGGATAGAGCTGCGGCGATCCAAGGCGAAGGACAATCCGATGGTTCATGCTTGCGGTGAGAAAACTGAGCTTCAAAGCGGAACCTTTGGGGAATCCCCTCGCCCTTCGATTCCTGACGTTCCTTCTTCCTCCTCGCCATCCCGGGGCTGGGGAAGCCCCGGTACCGCCAGCACTAGAGCGGAGCGGTCTGCCAAGCGGACGGCGAAAAGGGCTGCTTCCAAAGGGGAAAAGGCCGTCAAGGCGTCCAGGGCAGGAATCAAAAACTCCCGTCATGCGGTGAAGGCGGCGGACCGTTCCGCCAGGGCGGCGCAGAAGACTGCTCAGGCCACGGCGAAGGCCCCACAGCGGGCCGTAAAGGCCGCCCGTGCCACGGCAAAGGCCGGAGCGGCCACCGCCAGGGAGGCGGCAAAGGCCAGCCTTGCGGCCATCAAAGGGGCCGTCGCGGCGGCCCAGGAGCTGATCGCCGCCCTCGCCGCTGGGGGCTGGGCCGTGGTGGCGGTGGTGCTGGTCCTCTGCATGGTGGGTCTCCTGATTGCCTCGCCCTTCGGACTGTTCTTCTCCAATGCGGAGGGGAATGGCAGCGGCATCCCCCAGGCGGTGGCCCAGATCAACGGGGAATTTACCGCCCGGATTGAGCAGATCAAGGAGGAAACGCCCCACGACATCCTCGACCTGGACAACGACACCGTGGCCGCAGTCCTGGATAACTGGTGCAATGTTTTGGCGGTCTACGCTGTGCGGGCCTCGGCGGACGGTGGTTCCCCCAGTGGATTGGACGGGCTGACGGCGGAAAACCTTGCTCTCTTGCGGGAGGTTTTCTGGGACATGAATCAGATTTCCAGCTTTACGGAGGCTGTACCGAAAGGGGAGGACGAAACGGAAATCGTTCTCCATATCACCGCCGTCGTGAAAACGCCACAGGAGATGACGGTGGAGTACGGCTTCACCGATGAGCAAAAATCTCTGCTGGAGGAATTGTTGAAGCCGGAATACCAAGAGCTGTTCCAGACCCTGATCGGCAGCAGCCAGGACCTCACGCTCTCCGTGGAGCAGGTGCAGGAAATCCTGGACAGTCTGCCCGATGATCTCAGCGAGGAACGGCGGCAGGTAATCCTGACAGCCTATCAGCTTCTCGGAAAAGTGAACTATTTCTGGGGCGGGAAAAGCCTCGTCCTGGGCTGGGACTCCCGCTGGGGGACCCCCAAGGAGGTCTGGGCCGCAGGAAGTCCCAGCACTGGAACAGTGCGGCCTTACGGGCTGGACTGTTCAGGGTTCGTCGATTGGGTTTTCTATAATATTTCCGGCGGGTCATACATCATAGGCCATGGAGGCGGGGCGCACATGCAGCACACCTACTGCACCCCCATCACCTGGGCCGAGGCAATCCCCGGCGATCTGGTTTTCTATCCCGAGGACACCCATGTGGGCATCGTCTGCGGCTTTGACAGCGGGGGAAATGTCCAGATCATCCACTGTGCCAGCGGAGCCAACAACGTGGTGGTGACCGGGAAAAGCGGCTTTACCACCATCGCAAGGCCAAGCTATTACACGTCATAAAACGATCAGCCTCGGCGACAACCGTCGCCGGGGCCTTTTTACATTTTGGAGGTATGCTATGCAGTTCAATCTGGATTACTTTCACGGAAACGAGGCATCGGAGTTTCGTTTTTACCGGGTCCCCAAGGCCCTCTTCGGCGGCGAGCTCTCCCTGGAGGCGGCCACCCTTTACAGCCTGATGCTGGACCGGGTGGGGCTGTCCGTCAAAAACGGCTGGCTGGACAGCCTGGGCCGGGTATTCATCTATTTCGTCCAGAAGGATGTGCAGAAGTTCCTCCGTTGCGGGCACAACCGGGCCACCGCCTTCATGCGGGAGCTGGAGCGCTTCGGGCTCATCGAGCGCAAGCGCCAGGGCCTGGGGAAGCCCGCCATGATCTATGTTAAGAATTTTTCCAGCTGCAAGAATGATGCCGCTCCGCAAAACGAAACCAATGAGGCTTCGGAACCGGCTCGGAGCGAAGAAAAGGTCTCCGCTGTCCAGCGGGAGGAAGCCTCCAATCAGGCTCTTTTTTCCGTGCCGGAGGAGGCCGTCTGTAGTGCCCAAACCGGGCAGTCCAGAGTGCCCGCAGGAGGCAGTCTGGACTGCCCGGATCAGGCGCCTAATGAGACTGAGGAGAAAGAAACGGAGCTGATTGAAACCAATCATATCCTCCCCCAGCCCCTCGCCGTCGCAAGCTCCCCGTCCCTCGCG
>CATOKC010000229.1 GCA_951800675.1 uncultured Oscillibacter sp. | reverse complement strand
CGTCCTTCCCGGGGGACGGGGCCTCCCCCTTGCCCTCCTCCGGGGCGGCGTCCAGCACGCTGGCCGTGGTGGACACCATGGCGTCCAGCTCCTCCGGACTGGCGTCCTTGGCCGCCATGCCAAAGGCGGTCAGGACAGACTTCCAAAATTCAGACATTGTGTTCCTGCCTTTCCCCGCCCTCTGGGCGGCGTCTTTTATGGATACGGAACTCCCGGCCCTGCCCCGTGGGACAATGGCCACATGGTTGCCGCGTATCTCCCGCTGGGCATAGCCCTCCCCGCTGGGGACGTAGGTGCACAGGTAGCCGCAGGACACCTCCCGCTTGGCCCGGTGCAGCACCTGGTCTGCCAGCGCGGCGTCGTCGATGTGCAGATCCGCCGTCAGATAGTCCCCCTCCCGGCGGACGTTCTGGACGTGGCCCCGGCTGTACTGGCTGAAATTCACGGCGGTGACGCTCTCCGGCGGGTGGCTGTCGCAGACGGGAACCCCCTCGAAGGAGGCCATGGCCTCCGGCGCGAATACCTCCCCCGGCTCCCGGAACACCCGGATCACCCGCTCGGGGTCGCCGTCCAGCCCCAGCTCCCCCGCCAGATACTCCTGCTCCCCCGTGCGGGCGATGGGCACGCTGGTGCAGACGATCCCGCCGCTGGGCTTTTTCGTGATGTGGTCGGACAGGGCCGTGCCGTAGTAGGCCAGCATGGCGCGTTCACCTCCAAACAAAAAAGAGGCCGGCCCGTAAGAATCCCCTTACAGGCTGACCTCAATTAGTCCTTCCGCCCCGTCAATTCGGGGCGGGCACAATATTGGGCTTTACTTCCTTCATGGATACGATCTGGATCTTGATGGTGCCGTCCTTCAACTTCTTCAGTTGGACGCGGTGGCCCTGGGCCAGGGCGTCCAGGATGGCGCGGATGGTCTGCTCCGTCATGGAACCACCTCAAGCCTTTCGATTTCGCAGGTAAATAATTCCGTTCTCCCCACCACAATGCTCTCCGGGTCTGGATCGTTGTCCTGGGCGGAGATATAGGCAAACAGCTCCCCGGAAAAAACCTCCCCGTCCGTCATAGTCGCTATGACGTCTTTCCCGGCGTTCTCCCGGTAAAATACCGCGTAGTTCATTGCGTTTTCTCCTTTGCTGGAACGACATGGGTTCCATTTTTTCCGTAGTGGATGGTAAATCGTCGGGTTTCGCTCTCAGCTCCTGTTTGGATGTCTATATTGACACCCACCACATCGTCCTGGATAACCACTTCTTTTTTTGCCCAGTCCCCTTTACGGGTAAAAATCGGCTCGCCCGTGCCATGAAAGCGGTATACAAGATCCTGTGCCGTTCCAGGCTACCGTACAGATAGCTTTTTCCTGGAACATATTGGCTGGAGTTTTTGATATGCTTGTTTTGGTGCCCTATGTTTAGCTGCTTTGGCGTTTTCTCCGACCGGATTATCGCCCGCACTGCTTCCACCTTGCCTCGTTGCCCTTCAGCCGTCAGGGAAGGGGCAGGCCACGCATTGGTTGAGTTTCTGCGTCGGTATTCCTGTTTCCATCCGCTGAAGGTTTCATCCCCGAAGTGTTTGCCCGTTTCAGGATCTTTAACGGCATATTTGTGCTTTAAAAACGTGTCGAACGACTTGGGAACGCCGTCCCCCAGTGCCGCCCGGTAACGCTCCCACTGGCGGTAGTCCGCCAGCCGCCGCGCCCTGGCCTGCTCCTTCTTCCGGTACGCGTCAATCTGCTTTTCCGTCCGGGGGTCAACGGCGGGCGGATTTTTCTCAAAGCTGGAGAAATCCTTGATTTTCCGGATCTCCTCCTCGGAGCGGCCCATGGGCGACCATCTCAAAATTTGATGGAGACAGTTTGGATGAAGGTTCAGCCAGGAGTTGTCCAGCGTGTCCGGCCCGCTCGGATCCACTTTCCCAAACGCCGCCGACAGCGGCGGGAAGTCGGGGCTTGTGCCGCTCTTGGAATACACCCGGCCCTCGTAGGGCGCGCACCGCTTGCAGGTGGTGCCGTGCTTGCTGATCTTGAACAGATCCCACTCCGGGTCTTGGGTGAGCACCGACAGCACCTCCGCCTGACGGCTGGTGGTGCGCAGCACCATGGACGCGTAGGTGTGCAGGCTCCAGTGCCGCCCCGCCTTGTCCACGAAGGCGGTGACGCCCTCCCGGCGCAGGGCCTCCACAAAGTCCGGCGTCGCCCGGAACGGCCCCCGGCCCATGGCCTGGGCCAACCCGGTCTGCTCCAGCCCCACCCGGCGGAAGATGTCCGGCTCCACCCGCCCGATGAGGGCGGCGGACAGGCTGGCGTAGGCGGTGGCGTGGGCCTCCGCCAGCTGGCCCATCAGGTTCATCACAAGGCGGTTCACGACGTCCGTCTGCTCCCCGGTGAGGGCCTCGGCGTTGAGATAGCCCCGCTCGTGCTTCTCCGCCGTCTCGCTCCGGGCGGAGGGCTTCCGGGCCTCCGGGTGGTGGACGTAGAAATTGTGCTCAATCATCTTGGGCACATACTCCCAGCCCTCCCGCTCCAGCCTGTTCAGGATGGCCTGCACCCGGGCCAGTGCCGCCTCCGCGTGGTAGTCCACCAGCCCCAGGGAGCGCAGGCGGCCGATTTCGTTGATGATGCCGGTTTCGGCTTTCAGGTAGAGCTGGATCATCCGGCGCAGCTCCCTGCCGGCCATGACGCGGTTCAGGGCGGGCATGGGTCAGTCCTCGTATACGGCCGGGTTGCGTTCCTCCTCGTCCAGTTCGTCGTCGTCCACGATTTCCAGCTCCGGGAAAAACTGGTCGGAGTAGTGATCCAGTTCAATGATGGATGCGCCCGGATGGGCGGCGAGATACCGCATCATCTCCTCCTCGAACCCGTATTCTTTCGGGCCGAGGAGGAGAGAAATTAAGCAGCCCTCCTCGAATTTGCTTCCAGCTGTTCCAGCATATCTATCCATAAGCAGTTGCTGGTATTCCGTGAGGTTGAGGTTTCTGCTCATCTCATTTCCCGCCCTTCAATAGCTGTTCTATTGCCGCTTCATTCCCGACAATCGGTATTCTCCGGGTAAAGCTATATTCTCCCGGCCCTTTCACGGTAAAACCGTAAAAATTTTTCCCGTAAAAGTAATAGGATGATTCACCTGGCTTCAGCTTCGGATGATCCGTCAAAATCCCGCTGCTGACACGGGCCTTTTCCTTCCGGCTCAACCCAGGTCTTTTTATTTTACCAGCTTTCTTCCCTTTTGTCGAGCCGCCCCCCAGCTTCCCGTAGGTGAACTGCCCGTTCTTCGCCCGGGGCTGGCCCTTGTAGTCCACCGTCAGGCCGTCCCCGGTGTCCCGCTGGAAAGGGGCCGGACTCAGTCCTCGTATACGGCGGGGTTGCGTTCCTCCTCGTCCAGCTCGTCATCGTCCACGATTTCGAGGGGCTCGTAAAAGCTGAAGTCGAAGTGGATCAGCTCGTCAAAGGTGGCGTCCGGATGGGCTTTCACCCACTCCAGCATCTCCTCCTCGTAGCCCTCCTCCTGCGGGTCGTTATAAAGTGCCCGCAGTGCTGTCCTGTCCAGTTTGTCTTTGACCAACGGCGCGTATCGCTCCATCAGGATTTTTTGATATTCAGATTCCTGCTCTTTTCTTTTCATGCCGCCCAGCTCCTATTTCAACTTGATTCGCGAAATAAAGTCATACTCTCCAGGACCTTTTACGAAAATACGATATTGATAGGTTCCATAGTCATAAATCTTTATTTCGCCCGGTTTTAGCTTTGGATGATCCGTCAAAATCCCGCTGCTAACGCGGGCCTTTTCCTTCCGGCTCATCCTCGCCTTTGCCGACTT
>CATOKC010000228.1 GCA_951800675.1 uncultured Oscillibacter sp. | reverse complement strand
GCATTCCCCAGCACTCCGCCGATTGCCTGCACTGGTGCGGAGCCTGCCACACTGCCCGCAAGCCCCATCGCGCCCTGCGCCAGCCCTCCGGCCTTACCAGCCACCCAGCCCGCTCCGCTGCGTACTGCGCCGGTTGCACCGTTGACCAATCCGGTCAAGCCGGTTGCACTGGAAATGCCGGACAGGATTTCGCCCAGCGTCCCGCCGGTCGCTCTTACTCCGCCGACAACGGCTCCTCCAATTCCGGTGTTGCCCAGGTTTCCCAACGATGCCCGGATGCCGCCGAGATACTGCCCGATTCCTGTATTGCCCAGTCCGGAGGTCAATGCGCTTGCGGCTGTTCCCAGGAATCCCCTGATTCCGGTGTTCCCGTTCAGTGCCATGGTATCCCGTGTTGCGCCGATAAAACTCTGAATCCACGACGCCGCGTTTCCGGCCATGCCCGCTGCTCCACTTGCCGCGTTCTGTCCGCCCCGAAAGAGGTTCCCCATCAGCCCGACAATTCCGCCGCTGCCCGTATGGGTGCTTCCTCCCGTCTTGGAGCCGAACACCAGGCCCCCGG
This sequence comes from uncultured Oscillibacter sp., assembly GCA_951800675.1. Next base: position 3,275 of record CATOKC010000228.1, on the reverse strand, counting down.
CGCCGCGCAGTAGGCTTTCGATCCCCGGCGCAAACTTCATAGCCGCAAACGCCGCCGCCAGTTTGCCCAGGAAGGAGAGGACCTGCGGCCCGTTGTTCACCAGATAGCCCAGGAACTTTTGGATTGCTGGCAGCGCATTTTCCAGCGCCTCCGCCGCCCCGTTCACTCCCTGGCTGAACAGCGCCGCCAGCTGCTGCGCGATCTCCCCCAGCTCCGGCATACTCCGCAGCTGGTTCATGAAGCTGATCATAGCCAGGCTGATCTCTTTTTTCGCCGGTAAGAACGCGGTTCCTATGTCGATCTTCGCCGCCAGCCGCGCGTTTGCCATCATACCGTCTATGGCCTCGGATGTACTGGCCTTGATGATAAACTCCCGCTCCATGCTCCCGGTGTACCGGCTGGGGTCGTTCACCATAGCCAGCGCCTTTTCGTACACGTCCAGGTTGTTGACGATCTTTGCGCCGCCCTCAATGGCCCATTGCCCAAACAGGGTGCTCAATGCGGATACCTGCCGTTCCTCCGGCAGATTTTTTATGGCGCTGAAGATGCTGTTCAGCGTCCCGACGCTGTCCTCCTGCATGGACTTTGCCACGCCCTCTGCGGTAAAGCCCAGATCTTTCCACAGCTCTTTCTGCTGTTTGGTGGCCGCGCTTCCTTTGCTGAAATTCGTTACCATGCGTTTGATGCTGGTCCCTACCCGGTCGGTGGATACGCCGGTCGCCAGCATGGCGTCTGCCAGCGCCGCTGTGGTGGATACGCTGATACCGCCGATCTGCCCCAGGCTTGCGGCGGAGTTGACTGCTTCGGCAATTTCCGCCGCTGTGGTGGCGCTGTTTGCGCCCAGGTAGTTGATCTGGTCGGCCAGGACCATGATCTCTCCGTGGTCCATCTTAAACGCCTGTTCCCACTTCGCTGCCCAGTCTCCTGCCTGCTGTGCGCTGATGTCCATAGCCGTGCCCATCATGGCAGCGTCTTTCAGAAATCCGCCGATATTTCCGGCGGCGTCTTTCTGGATAAGATCACTGATACCCTTGCCGGACTGTCCGGCGGCGGCGGCAAGCTGTGTCAGCTCCTCCGCCGTCATGGGTATCTGTGTGCTCAGGTCCAGGATCGCCTCCGACATGGCCGCGTAGTTCTCAGCGTAGGTCTTGCCGTTTCCCGCCAGTTGGCTGCTGATCTCCCCGTTGGCATCGGCCAGCCCTTCAACGTACTTCACCACGCCGCCCATCTGGCTTTCAAAATCCTTGGCGGCGTCCGTGCATTTTGCGAGGGCGGCGACGGTCCCGGCAGCCAGCGTTCCCATTGCCGCAAGCCCCACGGTGCCCACCCTGGAAAGCGTGGTGGACAGGCTGCTCACATTGCTTTGGGCGGCGTTGATCGCGTTGATAAGGCTCTTATCTACCTTGCCCGCGATCTTGATACTAAGCTCTAGTGCTTTGCTGCCAGCCACTCCGTCACCACCTCGTTATTCAGCTCCACAAAATCCTTCATTGGCATCGTCAGGTAGAAGTCAACGCTGGTATTGGTCGCTGCGGACAGGCGGATCGCCGCTTTGCGCAGAGCTTTATATCCGCCCTCTATTCGAAAAAATCCCCGTCGTTCACCGCGTTTTTCAGCTTCACGGCCTCACAGACCGGCAGGCCCGTAAAGAACTCCTCCGGCAGCCCAGTCGCCATACTGGCAACGATGCAGGCGTACAGGAAGTTAAACGAGGTCTCCGTGACCACGAAGCCCTCCCGCGCCATGCGGTTTTCCGCCGCGCTTTCCTGCATACTGTTCAGGTCCGCGATACCGGACAGGTCGATCTCCCTGTATTCCTTGCCCTCAAAGAAACAGGGCTTCTCCAGCCGCATGACGTGATTCTCCACGCCCTTCTCCACACCCATGACGTATTCCCGCACATAGCGGAACACAGGGCGGTAAAACGGCTTCTTCATCAGCTTGAAGAACTCCACCGGCTTCCCGCTGGCCCTGACCGCCAGCGCCTGGGCAAAGGCCGTCGTCGTCTCCGTCAGAAGGGAGGCCGCCACTTCCTGCTGGCCGAAGAGCTGCTTCTGGACCTCGATAGCGTCCTTCACCGTCAGCTCGTCCAGGCCGCTCAGATCGACCTCCGCATATTCCCTGCGCTCGAACAGATAGGGGCGCTTGAATGTGACGGCGTGCCGCCGCTCCTGGTCCTGCTCCCCCTCAACCTTCACTTCGGGTTTGTACTCCATGTTTTCCTTCTCGGACATAGTAATGCTCCTCCTTCGATTGAATGAAAATGCCCCCGCCCCCGGCTTCTTGCCGGGGGCGGGCTTTGTGTGAATTGCGCAACGGGCACATCGAGTACCCGTGCGCAATTAAATTCTACACGGCCCCTCGATGGGGCCGTTGCAGGATCATGGTCGTTACACAAGGACGCTGATTCCCTCCAGCATGTCCTTCCCGCAGACGATGTACTTCGGATTGAGTTTGTCGATCTCCAGCATGATCTCGCCGTCCACCTCGATCAGGTAGTACGTCAGCTCCAGCGTGACAGTGGCCTCCATGCCCTCCGCCCGCTTCAGCTTACCGGGCTTGAACTTCTTGACGCGGCCCTGCTGCACAATGCGCAGGCCTTTGAACGCATAGCCGCCGTTCTTGTCGTACACCTGCTGAGCGGCCCGGAAGGTCAGATTCACCGCCTCCAGGGGACTGAGCATATTGATGGCGCTGGAGTAGAGGACGTTAAACTTGATCTCCTGCTCAATGCTCTCAAACTGGCCGATAGTGGGGCTGTCCAGTACGCCCAGCATACCGGCCCCCTCGACCTCGCTTGCCTTCATGCCGATCTCGGCCAGGTCGATGTCCGGCACAACGCCGATCATTTTTTCCCCATCCAGGTAAGCGTTGTACTCGTTGATCTTTTCAGGTACGTAGTTGTTGCTGATCATATTTCATGCCCTCCTGTTACGCCGAAAGCTTGTCACTGAGCGCGTAGGGGTCGAACTCGATCACGTTCTCGATGTCCTCCGCCGGTCCATATGGGGTGATGTACTGGTGGAAGGTGATCTTCCCGTTGATAAGGTCTGTGACCGGGTTCTCTTTCGCGTCATAGGTGATCTCGTACCGGGCGCAGATGTCGCGGGCGACAAAGCTGTTGCCCCGGATGTTCTCGCTGTCCACGATGGCCTCGATCAGCCGCCGGTTCATGGGGTTGTCCACCTTCTGGAAATACGTCAAAATGAACGTATTGGCCGCCCAGGACATAAAGCGGCGCACCGCAAACCAGCGGTCCTTCGGGTCGGTGTTGC
>CATOKC010000227.1 GCA_951800675.1 uncultured Oscillibacter sp. | reverse complement strand
TGGCCTGGTGGAGGCCCTCGCTGTACCGGCGGCCGAACATGAGGCGGCCGGTGAATTCGTCGACAATGACCACCTGACCGTCTTTAATCACATAGTCGATGTCCCGCTTCATCACACCGTGGGCCCGGATGGCCTGGTTGATGTGGTGGGAGAGGGTGGAGTTCTCCGGGTCAGAGAGGTTCTCCACATGGAAGAACTCCTCTGCCTTGGCGATGCCCCGGGCGGTGAGGGTGGCGTTGCGGGCCTTCTCGTCGACGATATAGTCGGCGTCCACGGTCTCGTCCTCCTCGGCCTTGTCGTCGGTCTCGGTGATGACCATCTTCTTCAGGCTCCGGACGAACATCTCCGCCATGTCGTACATCTGGGTGGATTTCTCCCCCATGCCGGAGATGATGAGGGGAGTGCGGGCCTCGTCGATGAGGATGGAGTCCACCTCGTCGACGATGGCGAAGTGGTGGCCCCGCTGGACCAGCTCCCCGGCGTAGAGGGCCATGTTGTCCCGGAGGTAGTCGAAGCCCAGCTCGTTGTTGGTGCCGTAGGTGATGTCGGCGTTGTAGGCGGCCTGCCGCTGGGCCTTGTCCAGGCCGTGGATGATCATACCCACGGTGAGGCCCAAAAAGCGGAAGACCTTGCCCACCCACTCGCTGCCGTACTTGACCAGGTAGTCGTTGACGGTGACGATGTGGACGCCCTTGCCGGTCAGGGCGTTGAGGTAGGCGGGGAGGGTGGCGGTCAGGGTCTTGCCCTCGCCGGTCTTCATCTCGGCGATGCGGCCCTGGTGGAGCACGATGCCGCCCACCAGCTGCACCCGGAAGATGCGCTGCCCCAGCACACGCACCGCCGCTTCCCGGACGGCGGCAAAGGCCTCGGGCAGGATGTCGTCCAGGGTCTCGCCCTTGGCGAGGCGCTCTTTAAACTCCGTTGTCTTGGCGGTGAGCTGGGCGTCGGTCATGGCCTGGTACTGGGGCTCCATGGCCTCGATCCTGTCCACGACGGGGTAGATCTGCTTGAGTTCGCGGTCGCTGTAGGTTCCAAACAGTTTTGTGAAAAGTCCCATTATGAAAACACTCCTCTTTTGTGAGAGTAAAATGCACACACATACATTCTTTTAGTATAACACAAGTCTGCCCGTTTGGAAAGAGGAAAAGGGGGTTTTTCGCGGAAATGGGGAAATCTATTTTCCGGGGTCAGCCGGTCTTCAGGATGAGCTCCAGCACCCTGCGGGCGCGGACCTCCAGGCCGGCCCGGGTGACGAGGCCCAGCGCCATGGCCTCCCGGGCGAGGGCGCGGTGGGCAGGGCCCGCCGTCACATACCCATTCCCGTCCAGGGGAAGGTTGGGCTGGAACCGTGCGCGTGTCCATTTTTTCATAGCCGCAGAAAACTCCTTTCGCTCAACAGGTGCGCACCATTATAACACAGATGGGGGAAAATGCGATGCCCTTTTTTCGCACGCCCCCCTTTTTGCGGGGCCCCTTGCGCCGCCGGTGTTTTTGTGCTATCATGCAGAAAGCCCATCCCAAGGAGTGCTGAGACAACATGGCAAAGATACTGATCGCTGAAGATGAAACCGTCATGCAGGACATCATCGCGGACTACATGCGCAGGGGCGGGCACACCTGCTTTACCGCCGGCGACGGCGAAGACGCCCTGATGCTCCTGAAAACCAACCCCATGGACCTGATGATCCTGGACGTGATGATGCCCCGTCTGGACGGGTTTACCGTGTGCAAAATAGCCCGGGAGATGGGCGGAATGCCCATCATCCTCCTCACCGCCCGGAGCGGGGAGGAGGACAAGCTCCGGGGCTACGGCTGCGGTGCGGACGACTATATGACAAAGCCCTTCAGCCCCAGGGTGCTGCTTGCAAAGGTGAACGCCCTCCTGCGCCGGTCTTCTCCCGCTGCTGCCGGAGCAATTACCGCCGGGAAAATCATGCTCCACCCCAATGCCCATACGGTCTGCCTTGATGGACAAGAGATCGCCTTGACCCACAAGGAATACGAGCTGCTCTCTTTTCTGATGGCAAACCCCGGACAGATTTTCAGCCGGGAGCAGCTTCTGAACCGTGTCTGGGGCTTTGACTTCGCGGGCTCCACCCGGACCGTGGACACCCACATCAAGACCTTGCGGCAGAAGCTGGGGGACGAGGGCAGGCATATCGTCACGCTCATCCGCTCCGGCTACAAATTTGAGGTAACGCCATGAAAGAGCTGTTTTCCCTCCATACCGTGCGGAAAAAGATTTTGATGCTCTCCAAGCTTGCGGGCGTTATGCTGATATTTTCCTACATTTTCTCTGCCCGCCTGCCAATCAGCGCGGATGCTTCTTTCCTGGTCTGGCTGGGTTTTGTTTTTCTGCTGATTATCGGCATTGACCTTTTTATGGACCGCTTTATTACAAAACCGGTTGATACGCTGAACGCCTCCGCAAAACGCATGGCGGACCTGGACTTTTCGGCCCCCTGCGGCCTTTCTTCCGCCGATGAATTCGGGGAGCTGTCCGCCAGTCTGAACACGATGGCCGAAAACCTCCAACAGGCCCTCGCCCGGCTGGAGGCCGCAAACACGCAGCTTGAAAAGGACGTGGAAAAGGAGCGGCTCCTGTTGGCCGGGCGCAAAGAATTGGTGGACAGTCTATCCCACGAGATGAAAACTCCGCTGGGCATCATCCGGGCCTATGCCGAGGGCTTGCAGGACGAGATGGACGAGGCCAGAAAGCAGAAATACGCCCAGGTCATTGTCTCCGAAGTGGAGCGAATGAATGGCCTGATCGTAACCTTGCTGGACCTGTCAGCGCTGGAAAGCGGAGCTGCAAGTCTGAATGTGACCCGCTTTGACTTTGTAGAGCTGATGGAGACAGTAGCCGGGCGGCTGCTGATTGACGCCCCGGACACCAATTTTGAGCTGCAATATGAGCTGCCGGATCAAAAGGTTTTTGTGAGGACAGACCAGCGGCGCATGGAGCAGGTCCTGGGCAACCTGATGGTCAATGCCAAAAAGAACGTGCGCCCCGGCGGCATTCTGCGGGTGGAACTGACGGCGGACGGCGGGGCGCTGCACTTCTCTGTCTTCAATCAAGGCCGGACCATTCCGGAAAATGAGCTGCCCAAAATCTGGATGAAATTCTACCGGGACAGCGGCGCGGCCTACAGCGGCTCCGGGCTGGGGCTGTCCATCGCGGCGCAGATCCTGTCCATGCAGAATCTTCCCTATGGCGCGGAAAACCGGGCGGACGGGGTGCGGTTCTGGTTTTCCATCCCCGCCGCAGAATGATTTCACACGGATTTCACACCGGCCTCACTCCGATTTCACACCGGCCCGCTAAGCTCTCCCTATCTCAACATAGGGAGGGCTTTTTATGTTCTTAGGTTTGCAGTGGTACTGGTGGCTGGGGATCGCGGCGGTGCTGGCCGTGTCCATCCCGCTCAAGATCAGGTTTGTGAAATGGCAGAGCAGGCGCCGGCAGGAGCAGGACCGGCGCGGAAAGTGGGGTGACGGCGAATGATCGAGGTCAAGAACCTGACGTTCTCCTACGGAAAGGACAAGCAGGCCCTCCACGGGCTGAACTTCACCGTGGAGGACGGGGAAATCTTCGGCTTCCTGGGGCCCAACGGCTCCGGAAAGTCTACCACCCAGAAAATCCTGACCGGGATTTTGAAGGGCCACGGCGGCAGGGTCTCCCTCTTCGGACAGGACCCCTCCGCCGTCCGCGGACCGGAATTCTTCCGCAAAATCGGCGTGCTCTTCGAGTTCCCCTACCTGTACGCCAACCTGAGCGCCGTGGAGAATCTGGAGTATTTCGCCTCTTTCTATCCCGGGGAGCAGCGGCGGGATGTGGGGGAACTGCTGGATATGCTGGAATTTAAACGGGATTTCCTGAAAAAGCCGGTGTCCTCCTA
>CATOKC010000226.1 GCA_951800675.1 uncultured Oscillibacter sp. | reverse complement strand
GTGGTGCCGCACACCTTGGCCAGCTCCTCCACGCACATGGCATAGGAGAGAACGTCGCCGCCGGCGCCGCCGTACTCCTTGGGGAAGTAAATGCCCATCATGCCCAGCTTCGCCATCTTCTCCACGGTCTCCATGGGGAAGCGCTCTTCCTCGTCGATCTCCTCGGCCAGGGGCTTGACCTCGTTCTCGGCGAACTCGCGGTACATCTTACGGAGCATCAGCTGCTCATTGGAAAGATGAAAATCCATACCTTATATACTCCTTTACTCCGGTTTACTTGGAATAGTCGTAGAAGCCCTTGCCGGTCTTCTTGCCCAGCAATCCGCCGCGGACCATCTTCTTCAGCAGCAGGGCGGGACGGTACTTGGGATCGCCGCTCTCGTTGAAGAGGGTCTCCATGATGGCCAGGCACACGTCCAGGCCGATGAAGTCGCCCAGAGCCAGGGGGCCCATGGGATGGTTCGCGCCCAGGCGCATGGCCTTGTCGATGTCTTCCACGGAAGCGACGCCGGTCTCCACCAGGCCCGCCGCCTCGTTGATCATGGGAATCAGGATCTTGTTGACCACAAAGCCGGGAGCCTCGGCCACTTCCACCGGGTCCTTGCCAATCTCCTGGGACAGCTTGTAGATGAAGTCGAAGGTCTCCTGGGTGGTGTTGGCGCCCCGGATGATCTCCACCAGCTTCATGCTGGGGACGGGGTTGAAGAAGTGCATGCCGATCACGGGATGGTTCAGGCCGTTGGCCATCTCGGTGATGGACAGGGAGGAGGTGTTGGAGGCAAAAATGGCCTCGGGCTTGCACATGGCGTCCAGCTCGCTGAGCAGGGCCTTCTTGGTGCCCATGTCTTCCTTGACGCACTCAATGACGAGATCCGCGTCGGCGCAGGCGGACTTTTCCTCCACCAGCACGTTGGCCATGATGGCGTCGGCGGCGGCCTGTTCCATCCGGCCCTTGTCCACCCGCTTCTGGAGAGAGGCGGCCAGCTTGTCCTTGTGCTTCTGGGCGGACGCCACGGAACTGGCGTACATCAGGGCGGTGTGGCCCTTCGCCGCGAAGACCTGAGCGATGCCGCTGCCCATCGTACCCGCGCCAAAAATCGCTACCTTCATGATTGTTCCTCCTGTTATTTTGTAAAATTGTGGCTCTGTTACCTCGTTCAAATTCGGACAAAGAGAGCAAATCCCAACATTGCTAATTTGCTCACAATCTTTATTATAGGGTCCTTCCCCCGAATTATCAAGTACAATTTTGCTGCCGCCCCCCTCTTTTTTTCTTTTTTACGATTCGTACAAAATACTCGTTAAAATTTATACAATTTTCTATCTCCCGCCGTTTTCTTCCATCCCCGCTGTCCTTTGGCTGAAGCTCCCGCTTTGCCGAAAAAGGACGTGGTCCTTTGGCGATTCTGTTAAATTTTTAGATTACCTAAAAATTTTTTAGATTCCCTCTTGCATTTTCCGGTTTCTATGCTATCATGGGAGCATCACCTGAAATTTTTTTAGCTCGATCAATAATATATTTTGGAGGCGCGTCATGAAAGAAGCCATCAAGTGGACCCTGAACCGCATGCCCAAGAGCGAGGACAAGCAGCTCCCCGTCATGTCCCTGTCCAACGTGGCGAAAGCCCGCTTTTTCCACAGCAGCTTCCCCCAGTACTCCGTCACCCCCCTGGCCGAGCTGGACGGCATGGCCAAGTATCTGGGGCTGGCGGGGCTCTATGTGAAGAACGAGGCCCACCGCTTCGGCCTCAACGCTTTCAAGGTCCTGGGCGGCTCCTTCGCCATGGGCCGGTACATCGCCAAGGAAATGGGCCGGGACGTATCCGAGATGACCTATGACTATCTGACCAGCGAGGCATTCCGCCGGGAGTTCGGCCAGGCCACCTTCTTCACCGCCACCGACGGCAACCACGGCCGGGGCGTGGCCTGGGCGGCCAACAAGCTGGGCCAGAAGGCCGTGGTCCACATGCCCAAGGGCAGCAGCCAGCCCCGCTTTGACAACATCGCCAAAGAGGGAGCCCAGGTCACCATTGAGGAGGTCAACTACGACGACTGCGTCCGCATGGCCGCCGCCGAGGCCGCCCAAACGGAGCACGGCGTCATTGTACAGGACACCGCCTGGGACGGCTACGAGGAGATTCCCTCCTGGATCATGCAGGGCTACGGCACCATGGCCGGGGAGTCCGCGGAGCAGCTGCGCCAGATCGGCGTGAACCGCCCCACCCACGTCTTTGTCCAGGCGGGCGTGGGCAGCCTCGCCGGGGCCGTGGTGGGCTATTTCACCAACCTCTTCCCCAACGATCCCCCCAAGTTCATCGTCATGGAGGCCCAGGCGGCGGACTGCCTGTATCAGGGTGCCATGGCCGGAGACGGAAAGCCCCGGGTGGTGGACGGCGATTTGAAGACCATCATGGCGGGCCTGGCCTGCGGCGAGCCCAACACCATTTCCTGGGACATCCTCCGCAACCACGTTACCGCCTTCATCTCCTGCCCCGACTGGGTCAGCGCCCGGGGCATGCGGATGCTGGGCGTGCCCGTGAAGGGGGACCCGGTGGTCATCTCCGGCGAGAGCGGCGCGGTGGGCATGGGCCTGATCGCCGCCATCATGGAAACCGACGAGTACAAGGACCTGCGGGAGGCCATCGGCCTGGACCGCTACAGCCAGGTGCTGATGTTCTCCACGGAGGGCAACACGGACCCCCTGAAGTTTCGCAAGGTGCTGTGGGACGGCGAGTACGCCACGGTCTGACGGAATAGGGTATATTATATAATGTATCGGGAGCCAGGCCGCAGGGTCAGGCTCCCCCTTTGCCTTGTTTCCAGGGGATTGCGGAATTTTGTTGCGCTCCGCCGAAAAATGTGATATAACAGCAGAGGGAAGAAACAACTATTTTTATACAATGGAGGACAGTCTATGAATGGCAACATCCGTCCCGCGGACATGAAGCGGATCAACACCCCGGAGCTGGCGGAGGCGTTCATCGCCGAACAGGTGGCCCAGGTCCGGGCCCAGGTTGGGGATAAAAAGGTGCTGCTGGCCCTCTCCGGCGGCGTGGACTCCTCGGTGGTGGCGGCTCTGCTCATTAAGGCCGTCGGAAAGCAGCTGGTCTGCGTCCATGTGAACCACGGTTTGATGCGCAAGGGCGAGAGCGAGCAGGTCATTGAGGTCTTCAAAAATCAACTGGACGCCAACCTGATTTACGTAGACGCCACGGACCGCTTCCTGGACCTGCTGGCGGGCGTGGACGAGCCGGAGCGGAAGCGGAAGATCATCGGCGGCGAGTTCATCAAGGTCTTCGACGAGGAGGCCCGGAAGCTGGAGGGCATCTCCTTCCTGGCCCAGGGGACCATTTATCCCGACATCCTGGAGAGCGACGGGGTCAAGGCTCACCACAACGTGGGCGGCCTGCCGGAGGACATGGACTTTGAGCTGGTGGAGCCGGTAAAGCTGCTGTTCAAGGACGAGGTTCGGGCGGTGGGCCGGGCCCTGGGCCTGCCGGTCTCCATGGTGGAACGCCAGCCCTTCCCGGGACCGGGCCTGGGCGTGCGGTGCCTGGGGGCCATCACCCGGGACCGTCTGGCGGCCCTGCGGGAGTCCGACGCGATTTTGCGGGAGGAGTTTGGCAAGGCGGGCCTGGCGGAAAAGGTCTGGCAGTTCTTCACCGTGGTGCCGGATTTCCGGTCCACCGGCGTGCGGGACGGCAAGCGGGCCTTTGACTGGCCGGTGATTATTCGGGCGGTGAATACCGTAGACGCCATGACGGCAGAGGTGCCGGAGATTCCCTGGGCCGTGCTGCAAACCATTACCAGCCGGATTCTGGCAGAGGTGCCGGGCGTGTGTCGAGTGCTGTATGATCTGACGCCGAAGCCGGTGGGGACGATCGAATGGGAATGAGTTTATGAAACTT
>CATOKC010000225.1 GCA_951800675.1 uncultured Oscillibacter sp. | reverse complement strand
TCAACGTCCAGTCCATGGCCTTCGGCAACATGGGCGACGACTGCGGCACCGGCGTTGCCTTCACCCGGAACCCCGCCACCGGCGAGAAGAAGCTCTTCGGCGAGTTTTTGACCAACGCCCAGGGCGAGGACGTGGTGGCCGGCGTGCGGACTCCCATGCCCATCAGCCAGATGGCGGAGAAGTTCCCCGAGGCCTTCGGCCAGTTCGAGAACGTCTGCAAGATTCTGGAGGACCACTACCGGGATATGCAGGATATGGAGTTCACCGTGGAGGCCGGGAAGCTGTACATGCTCCAGACCCGCAACGGCAAGCGCACCCCCGCCGCCGCCCTGAAAATCGCCTGCGACCTGGTGGACGAGGGCATGATTGACGAAAAGAAGGCCGTGGCCATGATCGAGCCCCGGTCCCTGGACACCCTGCTGCATCCCCAGTTTGACGGCGAGGCCCTGAAGGCCGCCCCCGTGGTGGGCCACGCCCTGGGCGCTTCTCCGGGAGCCGCCAGCGGCAAGATTGTCTTCACCGCCGAGGAGGCCAAGGAGTGGGCCGCCCGGGGCGAGAAGGTGGTCCTGGTCCGCCTGGAGACCTCTCCCGAGGACATCGAGGGCATGAAGGCCGCCCAGGGCATCCTGACCGTTCGCGGCGGCATGACCTCCCACGCCGCCGTGGTGGCCCGGGGCATGGGCAAGTGCTGCGTCTCCGGCTGCGGCGAGATCAAGATGGACGAGGAAAACAAGAAGTTTGAGCTGGCCGGAAAGACCTATCACGAGGGCGACTGGCTGAGCCTGGACGGCTCCACCGGCAAGATTTACGACGGAGCCATCCCCACTGTGGACGCGGTCATCGGCGGCGAGTTCGGCCGGGTTATGGGCTGGGCGGACAAGTACCGCCGCCTCCAGGTCCGCACCAACGCCGACACGCCCCACGACGCCGCCCAGGCCCGGAAGTTCGGCGCCCAGGGCATCGGCCTGTGCCGCACCGAGCACATGTTCTTCAATGAGGACCGCATCCCCGCCATCCGGGAGATGATCTGCTCCGACACCCTGGAGCAGCGGGAGAAGGCCCTGGCCCGCCTGGAGCCCATGCAGCAGAGCGACTTCGAGGGCATCTACGAGGCCATGGAGGGCTGCCCCGTCACCATCCGCTTCCTGGATCCCCCCCTGCATGAGTTCGTCCCCACCGAGGAGGCCGACATCGCCAAGCTGGCCCAGGATATGGGCAAGACCGTGGAGGATATCAAGGCCATCATCGCCGGGCTCCATGAGTTCAACCCCATGATGGGCCACCGCGGCTGCCGCCTGGCGGTCACCTATCCCGAGATCGCCGCCATGCAGACCCGGGCCGTTATTAAGGCCGCCCTCAAGGTCCAGGCCGCGCATCCCGACTGGAAGATGGTCCCCGAGATCATGATTCCCCTGGTGGGCGAGGTCAAGGAGCTGAAATACGTCAAGGGCGTGGTGGTAGAGACTGCCGACGCCATCATCAAGGAAGCCGGGTCCGACATGAAGTACCTGGTGGGCACCATGATCGAAATCCCCCGCGCGGCCATCACCGCCGACGAGATCGCCAAGGAGGCCGGATTCTTCTCCTTCGGCACCAACGATCTGACCCAGATGACCTTCGGCTTCTCCCGTGACGACGCCGGGAAGTTCCTGGACGCCTACTATGACCGGAAGATCTATGAGAACGACCCGTTTGCCAAGCTGGACCAGACCGGCGTGGGCCGTCTGGTGGAGATGGCGGCGAAGCTGGGCCGGGGCGCCAATCCCGATTTGCACCTGGGCATCTGCGGCGAGCACGGCGGCGATCCCTCCAGCGTGGAGTTCTGCCACCGCGCCGGGCTGGACTATGTGTCTTGCTCTCCCTTCCGCGTGCCCATCGCCCGTCTGGCGGCTGCCCAGGCGGCTATTAAAGAGGGCTGAGAATTTCAATAGCTTTGTCGTAGGGCAATGTGATTTATCCTGTGTAGGGCACTAAGCATCAGCCTCCGACATAGAAAAATAAGACCTTGCACCTAACCGTGCAGGGTCTTATTTTTGTTCTATGAACTATCTTTTCCCTGCCCAAACACAGGATTTTTGGAACATTTTGCGCTATATCACCATGGAGTAGGGGCTTCCGGCCCAAGGGCCGGGTGGATAAACGACTTTGCCCCAAACAGGATAAATCACATTGCCCTACGACATGGTGATATTTGATAAGCGCGTTTTTGGGGAATGCTTTTGGGGATTGATGTAGAGTGTTCCCACAGGGGAGGACTACCAACATGAGGAAGAAGAACTTCAAAGGTCGATGTGAGAAGCGGGTGCTAGGTAAGTGCGTTGAGATGTGTAGGACTTATGACGCTATCCAGTACGCCTACGCTGACCTGCCGCAAGCATCAGACGAGATCAAGAAAATCAGGTGTAACGTCCCGCTGGATGCTTCAAGGGACTACTGGCTCAGGCATGGGGTCCCGGATTGGGGGGCGGTCATTGATGAAGAAGTATGATCTGCTCCGGTCTGGTGATAACATCATCCGGATACTGATAGAGTTTTGGTGATCGACTGCATCAAGAGGACGATGCCCATGTGGGTCGAGGCGGTAGCTCTGGAATCCTACTCCGAATGTACCTGCGGCGAGTTGTCGGAGGTCACTGAGGCTGTGCCTGCCGGAGTGGATGATCCGGATGCTGAACAGGGGAAGGTCATGTACGAGAGGTACACGATGATAGCGCCTATCCTGGCTTTCGTAGCGGATGACCGTATGCGTTCCCGGTTGATCCGCTCTGTGGCTGAGGAACATAAAGTGTCAAAGCGGACCGTCAGAAGCTACCGCTGTCTGTATCTGGCCTACATGGACGTTGCTGCGCTTGCTCCGAAACGTCGGGAGGATGAACGGCAACTGACCCAGGACGAGAAAAATATCCGGTGGGCGTTGAACAAGTTCTTCTACACCACGAAGAAGCAATCGCTCATGACGGCTTACACGGTGATGCTCAAAGAGAAATACTGTGATGGTCTAGGGGTACCGACCGAGGAATACCCATCCTTCTATCAGTTCCGGTGCTTCTATCGTAAGACCAAGAACCTCCAGAACTTCTACATCTCTCGTGATGGGTTGAAGAACTACCAGAGGAGCAATCGGCCCCTTGTGGGTGAAGGGGTACAAGAGCTTGCTCCTGCTGTCGGCGTTGGGATGTTCGATGCTACCGTGTGTGACATCTACTTTGTCAATGATACTGGCAGTCTGGTGGGCAGACCTATCCTGACAGCCTGTGTTGATGCCTACAGCGGCCTGTGTTGTGGGTATTCTCTCTCTTGGGAGGGGGGCGTATACAGTCTCCGGGGGCTTGTGCTGAACATCATATCGGACAAGGTGGAGCGGTGCGGCAGATTCGGTATCTCCATTCAGAAAGAAGATTGGGACTGTGATATGCTCCTGGCTACATTTATCACTGATATGGGGAGTGAGTATACATCTGAAACGTTTGAACAGATTGCGGAACTGGGTGCTAAGGTTGTTAATCTTCCATCTTATATACCTGAGTTGAAAGGTCTAGTGGAGAAGTTCTTTGATCTAATACAAGAAAGTTACAAGAAGCGTTTGAAGGGCAAAGGGGTAATCGAACCTGACTATGCTCCAAAAGAGGGATGACGATTTGCTGTTTCTGGCGCGTAAATTCCTTGCGCTCCTTCAGGCGGTAGGACTTGCCCTTGATGTTGATCACGGTACAATGGTGCGAAACCCGGACAAAGATATGGGAAAAAGTCTTGTTGGAAGTAAAGACGGCGGACGTTTTCTCATACCGCCTGGCAATCAGCTGGAGAACAGGTTCGCGCCTTGGATGTCCATGAGAAGATATCCAATCTCATCAATGATGAGCATCCTGTGCTTGGACAGAACCTTGAGCTTATCCGGCAGACGGTTCTCAAAGTGGGCCTTCTTG
>CATOKC010000224.1 GCA_951800675.1 uncultured Oscillibacter sp. | reverse complement strand
CGCCCGGCTTGCTGTCGTCCGGCGGGGGTGTTTTTCCGTCTGTGTTGAACAGCTTGTCCCCATAGAGCAGGTAGATCAGAAGCATGGCCATCAGCACGATCAGCACAATCAAAATTGGCGTCACGATGCTGTAGGCACTCCGTCCGCCGTGGCCGCCGGGGCTTCGGACGCCCTCCCGGAGAATGGGGCGGCGGGCAGGCTCCTGCTGTTCATCCTCCCAATACTCCTCCTCCTCGCAGAAGGGGCAGTTTTTATATGTATCGGAAAATCTCTCCCCGCAGATGGGGCAGCGTTTCATTGCCATGTCGGTCCTCCCGTATGTGATCTTCATTGTCAAAACCATGCCGGTTTTGCTATCACCGCATTTTCTATCATATCCATTTTCCAGGCCGCCGTCAAGTGCGAGTTCGTCAAAATTTGTGAACTTTTCAGGTTCTCCTTGCTTTTTCGCCCCGAATCCATATAATGGAACTTGTAGAACCGAATCGAACCCACGGGAGGTAATGGGCATGAGCGCCATCATCATCGGCATCGCCGGAGGAAGCGGCTCCGGAAAAACCACCCTGGCCCAGCATCTAAAGGACCACTTCGGCGGCAGCGTTACCGTGATTGGACACGACAGCTACTACAGGCGGCAGGAGGGCAAGACCTATGAGGAGCGGGCCCTCCAGAACTACGACCACCCCGGCGCCTTTGAAACGGACCTGCTGATCCGGCATCTTCAAGAGCTGCGGGAGGGGAGGTCCGTCCAGTGCCCGGTGTATTCCTATGTGGATCACAACCGGACGGACCAGACGGTGGAAATCTTTCCCACCAAGGTTTTGATTGTGGAGGGCTTTTTGATTCTCCACGAGCCCCGCCTCCGGGAGCTGTTCGACATTAAAATCTTTGTGGAGACCGACGCGGACGAGCGCATCCTCCGCCGGGCTCTCCGGGACGTGGAGGAGCGGGGGAGGACCCTGCGGTCCGTGGTGACCCAGTACCTGACCACGGTGAAGCCTATGCACGAGCAGTATGTGGAGCCCTCCCGGAAGCACGCGGACATCATCGTCCTGGAGGGGGGCCACAACCTGGTGGCCCTGGAGATGATCATGCAGCGGATTCAAAACCATATTGACCGGGAATGACAAAAGGAGCGGCTTTTCAGCCGCTCCCTTTTTTATATGCGCGTTACCGCGCTTTTTTCAGCCTTTCGGATATCCTTGGAATGGCTCTTGACCACCGCCTCCAGAACATCGAGGCGGTCCCCCGCCTGTTCCAGCGCCTCCATGGGAGCCTGTTTCTCCTGCGTCAGCTTGATCTGGCCGGCGAGGAGGTTGAACTTAGGAGTAAAGTAAGCCTCCATCAAAGCCAGCATATCTCCCTTGGTCTGCTGGAGCTCCTCTTTTGTAACCATGTCTTTCTGAAGCGCCGCCATCTCTCCCCGGAGAGCCGCCACGTCTCCCCGCGTTGCATCCATCCGCTGATTCATGCCCGTCAGCATTTCCAGAACTTTTCCATACCGCTCATCCCCATCATCTCATTTTTATTATATCACACACTCCTTCCCCGTCAAGGAAAACTCACCCTTTCCTTCGGAAGCTCCCCCCGTCCTCCGGGTCCTCCGGCGTCCGTCCGCCGAAGGCGATGGCTCCGCTGCCATATTTTTGCCGGATGCCGTCCATGGCGGCCTCCAGCCGCTCCTGCCGCTTCCGGTCCGAAGCGCTCCCGGCGGCGAACAGGTCCTCCTGTTCATAGGTTTCCCCCTCCGGGGTCAGGTGGATGGCCGTCACCGTTAGGGCCCGGACGGGGTTGGGGGGCTTCCACAGCTCCTCCGCCAGCTTCAGGGCGGCGGAGGAAATATCCCGAATCAAATGGGTGGGAACGGCTAGCTGCCGCTGGCGGGAGCGGTCGTGGAAGGCCGGGTCCCGGACCGTCACATGGACGCCGCCGGCGTAAAGCCCCGCCCGGCGGAGCCGTCCGGCCACGCTGTCCGCCAGCAGGCCGATGCCCGCCGATACCTGGGCCCGGTTGGTGAGGTTCTTTGGAAACGTGACGCCGTTCCCAATGGACTTCACCACCTCCGGCTGATGGCGGGAGCGGACCGGCTCCCGATCTAAACCGTTAGCGTAATCGTGAAGCTGGCCCCCCAGCTTGCCCATCAGCTCCTCCAGCATCCCCCGGGGACAGGCCGCCAGCTCTCCAATGGTCCTCACGCCATACTGCCCCAGCAGCTTCCGGGCCGCGCCTCCCACGTAGAGCATATCCCCCGCCGGTAGGGGCCAGACAAGCTCCCGCCAGTTGTCACGGGAAATCACGGTGGTGGCGTCGGGCTTTTTGTAGTCGCTGCCCAGCTTGGCGAAGACCTTGTTGAAGGAGACCCCCACGGAGAGGGTCAGACCCAGCTCCTTTTTCACCCTCCGCCGGAGGGTATCCGCCAGGGCCGCCCCATCCATGCCGAAGAGGTGGAGGGTGTTCGTCACGTCCAGCCAGCTCTCGTCGATGCCGAAGGGCTCCACCAGGTCGGTGTACTCGTCGTAGATGGCGTTGACCTTCCGGGAGTACTCCCGGTAAAGCCGGTGGTGGGGCGGCAGGAGGATCAGCTCCGGGCACTTCTTCCTGGCCTGCCAGATGGTCTCCGCCGTCCGGACGCCGAAGCCCTTGGCGGGGTCGTTCTTCGCCAGGATGATGCCGTGACGGGAAGAGGGGTCCCCGCAGACGGCCACGGGGAGCTTTTTCAGTTCCGGGTGGTCCAGCAGCTCCACGGAGGCGTAGAAGCTGTTCAGGTCACAGTGGAGAATGACACGGTCCATGGGCGTCCTCCTCTCCGTTTGATGCCTTTATGATAGCACATCCGTTCCAATTTGAAAAGAGCAAAATTAGTGCTTGCATTTTCCGGCGGACTATCGTATACTAGGCCCAGGAAACAGAACTGAATACTTTGTCTTCAGGGCGGGGCGCAATTCCCCACTGGCGGTACAGTCCGCGACCGGAGGCCGTTTCCCCAAGCTCGGCCCCCGCTGACCCGGTGAAACTCCGGGACCAACAGTTACAGTCTGGATGGAAGAAGATGAGTGCGGCTTGACCGTGCGTATTTCACGCGCTTCTTTGCTGCTTGTTCACCTTGGAGAAGTCAAAGCGTCCAGGGTGTTTTCAAGTTTGTAAAGGAGTGTTTTCTTATGTCCGACTTCAACAACGCCAGCGTCATCCCCGCCGCCCGCCCCCGGGTCACTGTCCGAACCGTCACGTCTCTCGCCATGCTCACCGCCCTGACCTATGTGGCCATGCTGCTGAGCAAGCTGCTGCCCCAGGTTTCCGGCTTCCTCCAGATGGACGTGAAGGACACCGTGGTCTGCATCGGCGGCTTCCTCTTCGGGCCCCTCTCCGCCGCCATCATCTCCATTGTGGTGGCCCTGGTGGAGATGTTCACCGTCAGCGACACCGGCCCCATCGGCCTTGTTATGAACGTGCTGGCTACCTGCGCCTTCTGCTGCACCGCCTCCTTTGTCTATAAGAAAATGCGCACACGGAAGGGCGCGGTCCTGGGCCTGGCCCTGGGCACCGTGGTGCTGACGGTGGTCATGATCCTCTGGAACTACCTGATCACCCCCCTCTACATGGGCATCCCCCGGGAAACCGTCGCCTCCATGCTGCCCACCGTGTTCCTCCCCTTTAACCTGGTGAAGGGCGGGCTGAACATGGCCTTGATCCTGCTCCTCTACAAGCCCGTGGTCACCGCCCTGCGGAAGGCACGGCTGGCCCCCGAGCGGGAGAGCGTCCAGAGCGGCGACCGCTTCGACGCGGGCTTCCTGCTGTTCTCCCTGGCTCTGCTGGCGACCTTCGTCCTGCTGGTGCTGGTGCTGGCGGGCAAAATCTGAGGGTTTAGGACTTGTTTGAAAATTGTCAACACACCCAAACAGCGGGCCTTTTTCTGCCATACATCGTTAAATTTTCTTGCCATCCGTC
>CATOKC010000223.1 GCA_951800675.1 uncultured Oscillibacter sp. | reverse complement strand
ATCATGTTCCCCATGATCATCTCCGTCCGGGAGGTCCGGGACGCCAAGGAGATTCTGGAGGAGTGCAAGGCGGAGCTGACGGAGCGGGGCGTGGCCTTTGGCAAGGTGGAGCTTGGCATCATGGTGGAGACCCCCGCCGCCGTCCTGCTGGCCGACGAGCTGGCGGAGGAAGTGGAGTTCTTCTCCCTGGGCACCAACGATCTGACCCAGTACACCCTGGCCATCGACCGGCAGAACCCCAAGCTGGATAATTTCTACGATTCCCACCACCCGGCGGTTCTCCGCATGATCCGGCACACCATCGAGGCGGGCCACCGCCACGGCTGCTGGGTGGGCATCTGCGGCGAGCTGGGAGCGGACCAGACCCTGACGGAGACCTTCCTCCGGTACGGCGTGGACGAACTGAGCGTCTCCCCCGCCGCCGTCCTGCCCCTGCGGAAGCTCATCCGCAGTCTGGACCTGAGCAAGGATCCGAAGACCTGAGAAAAAGAACCAAGCGCCGGATGCGTACGCGTCCGGCGCTTGTTCCGCTTACAGGTTCGCCTTGATTTTGGCGATGATCTCGTCGTACTCCGGCTGGGTGAGGAAAACCTTCTCCGGATTCATGGCGAAGGTGGAGGCCCATTCCGCCTGGTCCTTGTACTTGGGGACCAGATGGAAGTGCATGTGGCCGCTGGTGTCGCCATAGGCCCCGTAGTTGATTTTGTCCGGGTGGAAGGCGGCGTGGAGGGCCTTGGCCACCCGGTTCACGTCGGCGAAGAAGGCGCTGCGCTCCGCGTCGGTGAGCTCCGTCATGTCACCGGCGTGCTCCTTATAGGCCACGATGCAGCGGCCGGGGTGGCTCTGTTCCTTGAAGAGCACCAGCACGCTGGCCTCCAGGTCGCGGATGTAGATGCCGAAGCCGTCCAGCAGCTCCTGTTTCCGGGTGCAGTATCCGCAGTTTTGGTCTTTCATGAAGGGATCGATCCTTTCTGTTTGAATTGCCTCACCATTATAGCACGTCCTTCGGAAACCTGGTACTGGAAATTTCAAATTTTTCCGTCGCCCACCACGCCGCCGGAACAGGGCGGCTCTCTCCGTTTTTTGGAAAAAGGCCCGGTCCGCGGGCGGGAAGGGCCTCGGCTTTCGGCGAAAATGCCATTGTAATTTTCCGGCCGCCGGGGTACAATAATCCCTTGAAAATGCATGGATGGAAGGCGGGAGGGAGGACTTCGCATGAACCGTCAGGAGGCAATGAGCCAATACGCCAGCGCCTTGAAGCA
This sequence comes from uncultured Oscillibacter sp., assembly GCA_951800675.1. The sequence continues at coordinate 2,703 of CATOKC010000223.1, read as the reverse complement.
GGGCCGCAAGACCTATAAGGAGGCCCTGCTCCGGGGCCGCTATCCCTATCCACAGGTTCTGGATGAAATCATCAGCGATTCCATGGTGGCGGGGCAGACGGAGCTGGGGGTCATGGAAATCCCCATCGACCAGATTGTGGGCACCAAGACCGCGGGCCGCCGCTCCGCCTTCTCGGCGGACTTCCTGCCCCTGCTGGACCCGGATTCGGAGTTTGCCGGGAAATGGGTCAGCCTCTGCGAGGCCCATTTGGGGGACGAGGGCATCCGGGACCCCATCCGGTGCTATGAGTACTTCGGCCGCTTTTACGTTCAGGAGGGGAACAAGCGGGTCAGTGTCCTGCGGAGCTATGACGCGCCCACCATTCCCGCCTATGTCATCCGCATGATCCCCGTCTGGACGGAGGACCCGGCGGTGGCGGCCTATTACGACTTCATGCAGTCCTTCCCGAAAACCAAGCTGTACCGGACCCGCTTCACCCGGGCGGGGAGCTTCGTCAAGCTCCAAAAGGCCCTGGGCTTTGAGCCGGACCACGTTTGGACGGAGGACGAGCGCCGCCGCTTTGCCGCAGGCTATACCTACTTCCAGGAGCCCTTTTTGAAGCTGGGCGGCGGGGAACTGCCCATCACCGTGGCGGACGCCATGCTGGTGTGGCTAAAGGTCTACAGCTTCGGGGACCTCATCGCCCTGTCCTCGGCAGAGCTCCTCAAGAGCGTCAAGGCCGTCTGGGCAGATGTCAAGGCCCTCTCCGAGCCCATCGCTGTCCGCACAGACACGCCGGAGGCCCCGGAGGAGACCCTTTTGGGCCGCATTTTCAAGCCCAAGCAGCTAAGCCGCCTGCATGTGGCCTTTATCAGCGACCAGCTGCCGGACCAGAGCGACTGGGCCCGGGCGCACGATCTGGGCCGGGAGTACCTGGAAACTGTTTTGGAGGACCGGGTGAAAACGGAGGTCTTTTACGGCGTCCGCCCTGGGGAGGAGGCGGAGGCGGCCATGGAGGAGGCCATTGAACACGGGGCCCAGCTCCTCTTTGCCATCACGCCGCCGCTGATCGGGGCCTGCCGAAAAACAGCGGCAAAGCACCCGGAGGTCCGGATTCTGAACTGCTCCGTCTCCATGCCCTACGCCGGGGTACGAACCTATTACAGCCGTATCTACGAGGCAAAGTACATTGCCGGAGCCATCGCCGGGGCCCTGAGCCGCGGCGGCCGCATCGGGTATGTAGCCAGCAATCCCATCTTCGGCGTTCCCGCCAGCATCAACGCCTTCGCCCTGGGGGCTCAGCTCACAAATCCCCGGGCGGAGATCACCCTCCGCTGGTCCTGCGTGGAGAAGGACGCCCTGGACGCCCTGGCCTGGGAGGGGGTCTCCCTGATTTCCAACCGGGACATTCCCACGCCGGACCGTATCCGGGAGCCCTGGGGTTTGTGCCGCATTGAGAATGGAAAATTTCACTCCCTGGCCTCTCCCTACTGGCACTGGGGGAACGTCTACACGAACCTGATCCGCAGCGTCCTGTCCGGAGGCTGGGAGGCTCTGTCCGCTCCGGATGGTCAGGCGGTGAACTACTGGTGGGGCATGGACATCCGAGCGGTGGACATTCTGCTGGGAGACGATCTTCCCACCGGGGTCCGCCATCTGGCGGGCATCCTCCGCAAGGGCATTATCGACGGCTCCATCCAGCCCTTCCCCGAGGCCACGCCGGAGAAAATTCTCCATATGGACACCCTCCTGGAATGTGTGCACGGCAGCATCCCCAAGTATGAGGACCTGCTGCCCATGGCCCGGCCCATTGCCCGGCTCCAGGGCGTCTATCGGGACGCCATTCCACCGGAGAAGGAGGACCCCATTCTGTGAAACTGCTGTTACTGTCCGATAAAGAGAGCGAGTACCTGTGGGACTATTACCGTCCGGGCCGCCTGGACGGCATTGACCTGATTCTCTCCTGCGGGGACTTGAGCTCCAAGTATCTCACCTTCCTGGTGACCATGACAGGGAAGCCCCTGCTCTACGTCCACGGAAACCACGACAAGACCTATGACCTGCACCCTCCAGAGGGCTGTGACTGCGCGGAGGACCGCCTGACGACGGTAAAGGGCCTTCGCATTCTGGGCCTGGGGGGAAGCATCCAATACAGCGGCGGGCCCCACCAGTATACGGAGGCCCAAATGGCCCGTCGCGTCCGGCGGCTCCGCTACCGCCTCTGGCGGTCGGGAGGCGTGGACATTGTGCTGACCCATTCTCCCATGCTGGGCTATGGGGACGGGGAGGACTATGCCCACCAGGGGTTTGAGAGCCTCTTGGCGCTTGTGGACAAGTATCAGCCGAAGTATTTGATTCATGGACATGTGCATGTGAATTATGGGTTCCAGATTCCCCGGGTACTCCAGCGGGGAGAGACGATCATTATCAACGCCTATGAGAGGTATGTGCTGGATTTGGAGAATCCGCCAAAGGCAGAGCGGTGAGATTTGCTCGCCCTTCGGGCGGGGGCGCAGCTGAATGATCGGCGGAGCCGGAATGACTTCCCACGCGCAATTAGGTTGAGCGGGGGGTTGTCCCGTGACGAATGGACAAGCTCCTCTTTTCGTTGCCGCTACCCTGGGGTTGGCTGTGGGCTTGGTTCCCTGCACCTCGTCCTCGCGTCTCCCATCCCCCGTAAAAAATCAGCCATGAACCCAACAACGTGGTTCACGGCTGAAGGC
>CATOKC010000222.1 GCA_951800675.1 uncultured Oscillibacter sp. | reverse complement strand
GCCCTTGGCTAAGTTAGAGCCAAAGCCCGTCAGGGGCACTGTCGCCCCCGCACCGATTACAACCGTGTCAGCGGTATCCAGCGCCGCTTTCAGCCGCTTAATTTGCTGTGAGTAAATTTCGGTAGATTTCATAATCGACATCTTTGAAAACATTGAAGATCACCTTTATGACGCTGTTATTTTCTATGCGGTATTCCCTGACTGTCCGAACCGCAATCTCCGCCGCCCTGTCGTTGGGAAAGTGAAATTCCCCCGTAGAGATACAGCAGAAAGCGATGCTCTTGATGCCAACCTGTTCTGCCAATTCCAGGCAGGAGCGATAGCAGGAAGCCAACAGCGTTTCATCCCGCCCGGTCAGCGGCCCGGTGATGATGGGGCCAACGGTATGCAGAACATATTTACAGGGGAGGTTATAGGCCCTGGTGATCTTCGCCTTTCCCGTTTCTTCCTCCCGGCCCTGCTCCTGCATAATTGCCGCGCACTCCTGCCGCAGTTGGACGCCGGCATAGGTGTGGATGCAGTTATCAATGCAGCCGTGGCAGGGGACATAGCACCCGGTCATACCACTGTTGGCGGCGTTGACGATGGCATCACAGCGCAGGGTGGTGATGTCCCCCTGCCAGAGATAGATACCCTCTGATACGGGAGTCAGGCTACTCAATTCAGTCACGCCCTTTTGAGCCAGTTCCTCCCGGAGATATTCGTCCTGTGCCGTGAGAAAGTTTTCGCTGGCCGCCTGGGGAAAGCGGACGTTCATCAGGGAACGCAAAAGCCTTTTTTGCTCTGCGGCATCTGCCGGAACAGGCAGGTTCCGATACTTGGGTTGTTCTGCAAGCAATTCTTTTATCAGATAAATCCGCCGTTCTGTCTGGGTCATGTTATCCTCGCTTTTCTACTGCCTGGACGGGACAAACCGTATGGCAGTTGCCGCAGTGCAGGCAGTGTTCCTGTTGAATTTGATAGGGCGTCCCTGCCTCGATGCACCGCTGGGGACAATGCTCGGCGCAGGTGCCGCAGCCGATACAGATGTCTGTGATTTGATACCCTTTCCCCGTGACAGTTCCCTTGCCGATGGTGTAGCTCTCCCGGAAGATTGAATTGACACCCAGATTGAAGTATTCAATTTCCGCATCCACGATCTCAAATACAATTCCAGCCAGTTTCCGGGTATCACCAGGGTACACGTTAGAGAGATAGGGCTGCTCGGCAAAGATGGCGTCAATCCACTTCCCCTGTTCCACCTCGCTGACAGGTCGTGCCTTGGCGGACAGCCGGATCATCTCTTTATACTTGGTGTAGCCGAGAATTTGCACACGCCCGTCAGACAACAGCTGACGGCAGAAGTCCTTGCCCTTGGCCGTGAAAAAGTACATAGTTTCCGGTTCATAGTGGATGGCGCTGATGTTGCGGATTTGCGGCCCGCCATTCTTATCTACCGTGGCAAAAGCCAGAACACCCACATATTGCAGCTTTTGCAAACAAGTTTTTGCGTCCATGTTATCCCTCCACGATTTTACTGTGGCCTGCTTTACGAGGCTTTTCTCCCGGATATTCACCGCTCACATAACCCAGTAGCACAAAACAGCGGGCGATATAGTTTTCGGGTATGTTCCATTCCCGGAGCAGTGCTGTCCCCATTTCACTGTCAAAGGTTTTCTCTCCCCGTGCCACGATGCAGGAGGAAATCCCCAACTCCGTTGCCATCAACACCATGTTTTCCGCACAGCAAAAGGCGTCGGGAATACTGTAAAGAAAGTTCTTCTGCGCAAAGACAATGCAGACCGTGGGAGCGCCGTAAAAGCCGCTTTTCGTGCTGGGGTCATCAATAATGCTGGGCTGTTCCTGAGAAACATAGGAGCCTGACAGCTTGCTCCGGTCAAAACGTGCCACGTTCATTCTTCCGATCTTCCCGGCAAGAGCGGCGTTATGAATGCCCACAATCATACTCCGCTGACCGCCTCCGGCGTTGGGGGCGTATGTCCCGGCCTCAATGATCGTTTCCAGGTCAGCCTTTGAAATCTGCCTGTCCTGGTATTTGCGGATAGAGCGGCGGTGTTTCATCAATTCCAACAGTTCCATTACTCCACCTCTTTCCAGCATTGGGGGTCAGCGTCATAGAAATCCCCGTGCGCGCCGCTGGCCACGGCAGGGCATCCCCGGCACCATGCCAGCAGCTCACATCTCGCGCATTTCTTGAATTTCTGATAATCCCGATAGGTTTCCATCTCGCAGAGCCACACATCCGCGATCCTGTCCTCAAAGACATTGCCCACCTTGCTGTTCTGGACACGGCGGCAGGCGTAAAGGTCGCCGGTGGGAAGGATGGTCAGGTGACAGTTGCCGCAGTTGCAGCCGCCGTAGATCATGCCCTCCTGGGCGCCCTCCGGGATTTTGAACGCCCCGGTTTCATATTCGTACAGCGTCCAGAGGTGGTCTTTTTTGTTGAAGTAGGTCTGACAGCCCGCTGCCTCGTATGCCTTGAATTTTGCATCGCAGACGGCCAGCAGTTCCCGGTATTCCTCCGGCGTGATGCCGGTGTCCTTTTCCTCGCTGGTGGGGCAGTACCGGGCGAAAGCGAATACATCCACGCCGTATTTTACCACAGTATCAATGATTTGGGGAACATCTTTGATGTTCGTTCCCGATACAGTGGTCATAATCACGCTGCGGATGCCAGCGTTTTTGATGCAGGAGATTTTTTCGAGGGTGCAGTCAAAGGAACCGGGCTTGCGGAACCAGTCGTGGGTTTCCCGCATTCCGTCCAGGGAAAGCTGATACTTCTGACAGCCGCAGGATTTCAGCCGCCTGCATACCTCGTCATTCAGATGGAACGGATTACCCATGATGGTAAAGGGAATGTCCCGCTCCTTCAGTAATTCCAGCAGACGCCAGAAATCCGGGTGCAGGATAGGATCGCCGCCGGTGATGTAGAAATAGGGCAGACGGTCGTACATCTCGCACATATCGCAGCAGTTGTCCACAACGTCCTGCATCTGTTTCCAGGTCATGGCGTCCAGCTTTTTGCAGTTGTCCTCCGAGAAGATATAGCAATGCTTACACCGCTGGTCGCACTCGTCCGTAATGTGCCATTGGAAAGAAAAATACTGTTTCATATCATGTTCCCCTCATATGAAAAACGGCCAAAGCCGATTGTGTTTGGGAAATCCCCCGGCAAAGGTCTGGCCTTGCCGGGGGACAGCGCAGAGTTACTTGTCGCCAGCGCCGCAGGAAGAACCGCAAGCAGCGGGCTTTTCCTCCGGTTTGCCGGACGCGCCGCAAGCGGCGGGAGTCTCAGCCGGCTTGTCAGATGCACCGCAGGCGGCGGGTTTATCGGACGCACCGCAGGAAGAACCAGCCCAGCCGGACAGATTGGAAAGCACCATGATGTTTACCTCCGATTATGTTTGTCGAACATTTTCCGTTCGCAGACTTATCTTAGCGTGGCTTCCGTGTTAAAACAAGTACGCACCTTTTTATTACTCAGTCACTTTTTTGTAACCTATTGCATAAATTTTAATTTTGCATTATAATTTGAGTGTAACATTCTATTTTGAACTTATAAGGAGTACACAGAAATGTTGACAAAAGACGAATTGCCTATTTGTCCCGTGGCTACTACGGTACAGATTATCGGCAGTAAATGGAAACTTCTGATCCTGCGTAATCTCATGCAGCGGCCCTGGCGGTTTAATGAGCTGAAAAAGGACTTGGCAGGGATTAGCCAGAAAGTCCTGACAGACAGCCTGCGATCTATGGAGGCTGATGGTATTATTGATCGCACCGTCTATGCCGAAGTGCCGCCCCGTGTTGAATATGCCTTGAGCGAAATAGGTGAAACACTACGGCCTGTCATAGATGCAATGGCGGAATGGGGCGGTAAGTATAAGGACCTCCTGAAATGATAACTTTTTATAGCAAAATCCCGACACATAGAAAGTGTCGGGATTTGCTGTTTTAACAATATATCAATTCCGAATAAATGATTTCTTCCACCTTGGCTTTGCAGTTGTTTACCAGCCCTACCCATGCCATCTGATCACGGGCTTTCAATTCCTCGGTCACGCCAGCGGCCTCCATCATCTGCGGGAGCAGTCTGTCCATCCACTCC
>CATOKC010000221.1 GCA_951800675.1 uncultured Oscillibacter sp. | reverse complement strand
AGCTGGTGTTCGACACCCAGACCTCCGGCGCGGCCAACGACATCGAGCGGGCCACGGAGCTGGCCCGGAACCTGGTGGCCCGGTTCGGCATGAGCGAGAAGTTCGGCATGATGGCCCTGGGGTCCGTCCAGAGCCAGTACCTGGACGGCGGGTACAGCATGAACTGCGCCCAGGAGACCTTCGCCCTGGCGGACAAGGAGGTCGTGTCGCTGCTCCAGAAGTGCCATGACGAGGCCAGGGCCCTGCTGGAGGAGAACCGGGCGATGCTGGATAAGATCGCCGGATACCTCTTCGAGAAGGAGACCATCACCGGCGCGCAGATGATGGCCATCCTGGAGGGCCGGGACCCGGACAAGGAGGACTACTACGGCGTTCCCGCCAAGGGGGAGCAGCCCGCCATCGAGCCTCCGGCGAAGCACATCAATATCGTCAGCGAGCCCATCCCCATGCCCACAGTTTCTATGGAACCGGAGGGCAAACAGGAGGACGCGCCGCAGGACGGCGGTCAGGGGCAGACACAGGAGTAAATACGGCGGCGGAGCCTGGGAACAGGCTCCGCCGTTTTTATCCGGGGTTTTCGTGAAAACGAATTGATAAAGGGGAGGGGGTGTGATATAATGAACTAAATAACTTATGAACAGGGTAAAGGGAGCGAGAGAGGAGGCGGTTATGCAGAAATCAACGATGGATCGAAGGCTCTGCATGATTGCTGCCTGCAATATTTTGGCTGTATTCATTGACAAAATAATTTTGGTCTCTCGAGGGGCGGTTGGCGCACCCTTGGCGCTGACCCTCTTCTTGTGGTATTTTATTTTTGAGCGTAAGAAATGGGCGCTTGCTTTGTTCGGTATCTTATGCTTGCTGTCTGTGGCAGCGGGAGGGCTTGGAGTCTTCCTTTTGATCGGATATTTGTACCGCGGATATGATCCCACGCCCTGTCTCCTTATGATCCTGGCCGGCAGCAGTTATGCGCTTTCGTGGCTGGCATTGCGCAAAGAGCGAACGCGCTGATATGGCGGAGGAAAAATATGTTTCTGATAGAGAGCTCTCTGATCGGGCTGACTCCATATACCCACAATGACGATGAAGATATGTTTTCCTGTTGGCGAGATATGAGTACGCAAAGGGGATATAACTGCACCTATGAGCAAGCCTTGGAGGGATTCAGACGCTTGGAAATAGAACAGTTTCCTTTTTGGGTCACTGTTGTCGGCAAAGAGTTGGATAAACCAGTGGGTTCGCTTAGGCTGGGATTAAATGAGGTGTGTCCGGACCTGGCGATCTGGATATATCCTCAGTACCGCCACAAAGGTTATGGAACCAATTCTTTTGCATTGGCGCTGAAGTACATATTTGATAACTACCCGTATCCTGAAATAGCTGCAGGATGCTTCGAAGATAACCTTTACAGTATGCGAATGCTTAAAAAACTTGGCTTTATTCGTTATCCCGATGGTGACGTTGTGGAGAAAGATTGCTTTACAGGCCAGGATAGGACTATGCGGGAATTTAGAATAACAAAAGGCAGGCTGGCGCTTTTTGCTGAAGAATAACTTGGCAGTTTATGGTTTATCAGGTAGTTGAGCGGCGAAAAATTTGTAATTTACAAAAGGAGGATACAATGAATAACGAAGAAAAGATCTTGGCGATGTTAGAAAAGCTGACCGAAGAAGTTGGCAGGCACGGTGATTTGCTGGAAAAACAAGGCAAACTGCTGGAAAAGCACAGCGAGATACTGGAAAAGCATACCGAGATACTGGAAAAGCATAGCGAGATGTTAGCGAAACAAGACGAAACTCTTGCCAAGCATGGCGAGATGCTTGCAAAACAAGACGAAACCCTTGCCAAGCATGGCGAGATGCTTGCAAAACAAGACGAGACCCTTGCCAAGCATGGCGAGATGCTCACCAGGCATGATGGAACATTGGAAAAACTGGTCAGCAAGGTCGACCGGCAGGGGGAACTGCTGGAGGAGATCGATGGCCGTTCCTTGCGTTCCGCCGTCATGCTGGAAAATGAGGTGCTGCCCAAACTGCAGCTGCTGTATGAAGGTCATGTCCATCTCCAGGAGACGCTGGCTCCAAAAGCACAGGTGGAGACCCTGGAGGGCGAGGTCGTCACGCTGAAATCTGCCGTCAAAATGATGACAAAGCGGCTGGAGGCCCTGGAGAAGGCGCAGTGATCGGCTTGGATGGAGGACCGTCATGCTTGATACGATACCTGCCGCGGAAGAAATGACCGCTCTCGTTGGAAAGCCTCTATACGACGTATGGACCGCGTTGTGCGCGTTGATCGAAGAAAAATACGATATGGACCGCCTGTGGGATAAGGGCGGCAAGGCGTGGAAATACGAATATAAATACCGCCGGGGCGGCAAGACGCTGTGCGCGCTGTACGCAAGGGAAAACCGCGTGGGCTTTATGGTCATCCTGGGAAAGGACGAGCGGCTGAAATTTGAAGCGGACAGAGAAAATTATACAGAAGAAGTTCAGGCGCTGTATGACGGAGCGCAGACATACCATGATGGGAAATGGATCATGTTTGAGCCGACGGACACCTCTTTATTTGGCGACTTTATCAGGCTGCTGGGAATAAAGAGGAGACCGAACAGAAAGTAGCGCAGCGATCATATTCTGATCAGAATTTGCAGGAGGAAGAGAACATGGAATACGTTACGTTAGGCAAGACCGGACTGAAGGTCTCCCGGGTGGGACTGGGAGGCATCCCCATCCAGCGCATCGACGCGGAGGCGGCCAAGAAGCTTCTGGACGCCGTGGAGGCGGCGGGGATCAACTACATCGACTCCGCCCGGGGCTACTCGGTCAGCGAGGAGCTCATTGGCCAGGCCATCGAGGGCCGCCGGGAGAAGTTTGTCCTGGCCACCAAGACCATGAGCCGGGACAAGGATGGGATGGCCCGGGACATCGAGATCAGCCTGAAAAACTTCCGCACGGACTACATAGACCTCTACCAGGTCCACAATCCCAGCCTCCGGCAGTTGGAGCAGGTCTGCGCCCCCGGCGGCGCTCTGGAGGCTCTGGTGGAGGCCAGGGCGGCGGGGAAGATCGGCCACACCGGCCTCACCGCCCACTCTCCGGAGGTATTTGAGAGGGCCCTGGAGCTGGACTGGGTGGAGACGGTCATGTTCCCCTACAACATCGTGGAGACCCAGGCGGCGGAGCTCATGGAGCGGGCCAGGAAGCGGGACGTGGGCTTCATCAACATGAAGTCCCTGTCCGGCGGGGCCATCGAGGACGCGCGTCTGGCCATCCGTTTTGCCGCCGCCAATCCCAACGTCACCGTGGTCCTGCCCGGGATGTACTCTCCGGAGGAGGTGGCGGAGAACGTGGCCGCCGCGTCCGATCCCTCCCCACTGTCGGTGGAGGAGCTGGAGAAGGTGGAGAAGCTGCGCCGGGAGCTGGGCTCCGTCTTCTGCCGCCGGTGCGGATACTGCGCGCCCTGCACCGTGGGGATCGACATCCCCAATCAGTTTGTGTTCCACGGGTACCTCAGCCGGTACGGGCTGGCGGAGTGGGCCAGGGGCCGGTACGGCGCTCTGGCCGCCCATGCGTCGGACTGCGTGGGGTGCGGGGCCTGCGAGGAGCGGTGTCCCTACCAGCTGCCCATCCGGGAGATGCTGAAAAAGGTAGCGGCGGACTTCGGCATGTGAGCGGGAGCCGCCGTCACAGATAAAAGATGCGTGCGGACCGGATGTATCTCCGGTCCGCACGCAGTATTTTTGGCTGAATGGAAGGTCAGGCCAGGGCCTCCTGGAACCGCTTGACCAGCTGCTCCTGGTAAAAGGGCTTGTCGATGAAGCCCTTGGCGCCGATGGCCTTGGCCCGCTCGAAGGTGTCGCCGTAGGCCAGGGAGGAGACCATGACGATCCGCGCCTCCGGGTGCTCCCGCAGGATGATCTCGGCGGCGTCCAGGCCGTCCATGCCCTGCATGATGATGTCCATGGTCACCAGGTCCGGCCGCACCTCGGCGTACCGGGCGATGGCGTCCTCGCCGCTGCGGCAGTAGGCCGCGACCTCGTACTCCGTGCCCGCCAGGGCGTCCTCCATCTGGACGCGGACCAGCCGGGAATTGATATGCTCCCTAAAAGGCAGACAGGGAAATAATAAGAGGGAGAGGGAGGAA
>CATOKC010000220.1 GCA_951800675.1 uncultured Oscillibacter sp. | reverse complement strand
CGGAACGCCTGATGCTGCATATGCGCCGGAAGTCACTGGCGCTGTGCCCGTACTGTTACCAATCTACACTTGCCCAAGAACCGTAATGGTGATTGCGCTAGGAGCCGGATACGCGGAGACGTGTAAGTCCGGTTCTGGAGGCGGCTCCGCCGAAACCGCTGGCGTAAGCCAGTATGGCGCGGCGGTGTCTACCTAACACATTCTGGAGGCCAACACAAATTATGTTGTCACAGACCCCAAAAGTGAGGTTCTGCTTGCCACGGGCGGCTGGTTGGAGCAGAACGGCTATGACATCCGGGTCCTGAATCTCGTAAACCTGGAGGAGAGCGATGGCTATAATCCCTTCCGCTACCTGCGGGATGAAAAGGACGCTTTGCGGCTGGTCAACAATCTCATCCAGGCCACCAATCCAAAGGGCAATCATGGCGGGGACCCGTTTTGGGAGAAATCAGAAACCGCTCTGCTCCAAGCTATCATTTTGATGCTGTTCCAGGAGGCCCCGGAGTACGAACAGAACTTCTCCATGGTCATGCGGGTGTTGGAGTACGCCGAAGTGAAGGAGGAGGACGAGGAGTACGTTTCCCCGTTGGATTTGCTCTTCCAAGCCATAGAACGGGATAAACCCGACAGTGTGGCTGTAAGACAGTACAAAGTCTTTAAAATGGCTGCTGGCAAAACCTCAAAATCGATCCTCGTGTCAACTGCCGTCCGGCTGGCTCCGTTCAATCTTCCTCAGATCAAGGCTATCACAGACCATGACGATATGAACCTCTACACCCTGGGAGAGCAAAAGTGTGCGCTGTATGCCGTGATACCGGACAATGACAACAGCCTGAATTTTTTGGTGAGCCTGCTCTATGCCCAGGCATTCCAGGCTCTTTATTACAGCGCCGATCAGATTCACCACGGAGCCTTGCCCCGCCATGTCCACTTCGTGCTGGACGAGTTCGCCGCAATGCCCCTGCCGGGCTTCACTCGGGAGCTGGCAACCATGCGTTCCAGGAACATTTCGGCAAGCACCATCATACAGAATATGGCGCAAATCAAGGAGTTGTATAAGGACTCGTGGGAAACAATTCCGGGCAATTCGGACACCATATTATACCTTGGCGGCAACGAATCCAGCACCCACGAGTACATTTCAAAGGCCCTTGGCAAAGCCACGATTGATACCCGGACGCACGGTCAGACCAAGGGGAAATCCGGCTCCTACTCCACTAATTTTCAGCAAAGTGGCCGCGAACTTTTAGCCCCAGATGAAGTACGTATGCTGGACAACCAATACGCCATCCTGTTCATTCGGGGCGCGAAGCCGGTCATGGACCTGAAGTACGAGCTGACCCAACACCCCGCCATCCGCCACACCATCGACGGAGGCGGGCCGCCTTACATCCACCATCAAAAGAAACCCCAAAACTGGCTCCCAGGCAAACCGCTGTTTGACCTGGGAGCCGAAACTTTTGAAGAAAAAAAGGAGACTATCGAATATGAAGAAGCTGATGATGAAAAATCCCAAGAATACCCTGACGAGGGAGCAAATGAAGATTGAGCGCCGGGCCAGACGACTCTATGCCTTCGCCGCATGCTTCCTGCTGGCCGTGACCGCCCTGGCTGTTCCCGCCTTCGCCGCAGACGATCCCCTGGCCGTCGTGCAAAAGCTGTCTGACTTCATTTTTTCCTTGATTCGCGCCATCGGCCTGATTCTGCTGGGCTACGGAATTTTGCAGGTGGGCCTGTCCTTCCAGAGCCATGACCCCTCCCAGCGTTCCAACGGCATCCTCACCATCGCGGGCGGCATTGTCATCACTTTTACAAAGGAAATCCTCACTCTGATTACCGGATAAGACGAGAAAAGAGGCGAATCAATGACCTATGAAAACTTTTTAACCTGTATTCAGTGGGAAGCCGAGGATTGCCAGTCCGTCCGGGATCGCTTGAAACCTCCCCAAAAGCGAAACGGACGGGGAAAGGATCAGGAGCGGTAATGGGAAGCGGCAACTGGATTGTAGACAACCTCAACTCCGCCCTGGGTACCTGGAACGGCAAGCTGGCGGAGATCTGGACCCTGCTCTCCACCGGCCCGGAGGAGTTCAAGGGCGGCGGGGTCTGGTCCGTAATCGTCAACATCAACGACGGGCTGAAAGCGATTGGTTATGCTCTGTTGGTAATTTTCTTTGTAATGGGTGTGGTCAAAACCTGTGGCAGTTTTACGGAATTAAAGAAACCCGAACAGGTGCTGAAATGCTTTGTCCGCTTTGCCTTGGCCCAGGCGGCGGTGTCCCACGGCATGGAGCTGATGACGGCCCTGTTCACCGTGGGCCGGGGAATGGTGTCCTCCATCATGGACGCCTCCGGCCTGACGGCGCTGTCCGCCTCAAGCCTGCCGGATGAGATGGTCACGATCATCGAGGACGTGAGCTTCCTGGACAGCATCCCCCTGTGGGCCATTACCCTGCTGGGGTCCCTGTTCATTTGGGTGCTGTCTCTGGTCATGATCCTGACGGTATATTCCCGCTTTTTCAAGCTCTTTATGGCCACCGCCATCGCCCCCATTCCTCTCTCCAGCTTCGCGGGACAGCCCTCCAGCAGTATTGGCATTGCGTTCCTGAAAAGTTACGCCGCCATCTGCATGGAGGGCTGTGTGATTGTTTTGGCCTGTGTGATCTTCTCGGCCTTCGCCTCCGCCCCGCCCGCACTGTCGGACCCCAGCCTTGCGGCGGCGACCATCGTGTGGAACTATGTAGGCGAGATCCTGTTTAACATGCTGGTGCTGGTGGGAGCCATTAAAATGAGCGACCGGCTCATCCGGGAATTGATGGGCCTTGGTTAAAGCAAACCCTCGGTATTGACCGCAGAGCTGCCCGCCAGTCTGGCCTGCCGGACCCGGCTGGCCAGCTGCTTCGCCGCCGTGATTTCTTCCAGGGATTCACTCACGACACCAGCGATTTTTCGCACCAGCGTGACCACCCAGGACAGGGCGGCGAGGCCCACCATGGCGAATAAAATACCGTCTCCCAAAGCGGCATGGGCCTGATACCAGCCGTGGAATACTGTGAGCATCAGGACGCTGTACAGCAGAGGGATGCCCAGACGGAGCCAGAGGGCCAGACGAAGCAGCAGCGGCAGCAGAGCAAAACCGATTCCCAACATTATAAACGCCATATCGCAAGCCTCCTTCATTGGTTTGCGGTATCTTACCATAGGTGGGCAGACCTTGCAAGGGTCTGTCCGCCGATTTATTTTGCGCTGCACCCGGCAGCAGAAAGAGGGAATAAAAGGGACATCAAAACAGCGCCGTTTCATGGACCCTTTGGGGATCATGAACTCACGGTAACCGTATGCTCCTATGCCGTCAACAAGCGGCTGGCGGTGAACCTGCTTCACAAGGAAGATGGCTTCTTCCTGCCCTTCGCGGCATTGACGGTCAACCTGCCCAAGGTACCCCTCCAGGCAAACGAAGCTTTTATCAAGGACTTTGATGAAAACGCGGGGCTGCTGGACTTTGTCCTGAAAAACCAGCTTGGAACGCTCCGCCAAGGAGAAGAAGGGTACTCCAACTTCTGCGCTTACCCGAAAATTGCTTTTGATATGGAAAAGCTGCGGGAGTTTGACCCGGAGGGCGTTGAAAAGTATTTGTGCAAATCTCAGCAGAAAAAACGATCTCAGAAAAAGGAGAGGTGATTATCCATAGAAGTACGCATTAACAAAGAAGTCCGGGACTACCAGGAAAGCCTGTTCTTCGGACTGTCCCTGCGCCAGCTCCTGTTCGCTCTGCTGGCCGTGATTGTGGCCGTGGTTGTTTATTTCGGCCTGCGGAACACAGTCGGCAGCGGGGAGATTGGCTGGATCTGCGTCCTGGCGGCATTTCCCTTCGCCCTGGGCGGCTTTTTTACCTACAACGGCATGACCCTGGAACGCTTCATTCTCGCTTTTATCTGCTCGGAAATTTTATACCCCAAACGGCTTGTATTCAAATCGGAAAACCTCTACGCAAAGGCCCTGGAAAATTCTACGATCAAGGAGGCTTTACGGCTTGATTAAAACCCTTCAAAACACACTGAAACAAGATAAAGAGGGCTTTGTCCTCCCCAGGTCTGTGCAGGACGCCATCCCCATCCGCCGCCTCTGGCCGGATGGGATTTTTCAGTTCG
>CATOKC010000219.1 GCA_951800675.1 uncultured Oscillibacter sp. | reverse complement strand
AGTTCTCCACCTACGCCACCTGGTGGATCCGGCAGGCCATCACCCGGGCCATCGCCGACCAGGCCCGGACCATCCGCATCCCCGTCCACATGGTGGAGACCATCAACAAGGTCATCCGGGTCAGCCGCCAGCTCCTCCAGGAGCTGGGCCACGACCCCTCCCCCAACGAGATCGCGGCGGAAATGAACATGCCGGTGGACAAGGTGCGGGAGATTATGAAAATCGCCCAGGAGCCCGTGTCCCTGGAAACCCCCATCGGTGAAGAGGAGGACTCCCACCTGGGGGACTTCATCCCGGACGAGGGAGCGTCAGAGCCCAGCGAGGCGGCGTCCTTCACCCTTTTGAAGGAGCAGCTCATGGACGTGCTGTCCACCCTGACCCCCCGAGAGGAGAAGGTTTTGAAGCTCCGCTTCGGCATTGAGGACGGGCGGACCCGGACCTTGGAGGAAGTGGGCAAGGAATTCAACGTCACCCGGGAGCGCATCCGGCAGATTGAGGCCAAGGCCCTGCGGAAGCTCCGGCATCCCTCAAGGAGTAAAAAGCTTAAGGACTTTTTGAACTGAAAAAGAAGCCTGCCGAACCTGGCAGGCTTCTCCTTTTCTATTTCAAATAGCTCAGCAGGCGGCCTGCCTCCAGGGCAGCTTGGGCCCGAACGCCGTCAAAGTCCACATAGGGATTATAGACCGCTTCCAAGGCGTCGTGATTCCGTTTGGCTTCCTTGAGAGCGTCTACCGCCTCCTCCCGGAGCAAAGCCGTCATACGGGTCTGGAAACGTAGGCGAGACTTGCCCTCCGTCTCCGTCATGGCATCCAAGCGGATGCGGCGGAAGGGTTTTTTCCCGTAGTCCATTCCCGGGCAGGAGGTGACAAAGGCCAGCCCCAGGCCGGGAATCAGCAGATGCTCGATACGGCCCAGATCCTCCGGAGAGGGACAGACGATGGTATCCCACCCCTTCTCCGCCGCCGCGGCGTGGAGACGGGCCAGGGCTCCCCCCGCCAACTCCCAGGTGTCGGCAAACTCATAGACCTTGGGGCACAAGGCGTCCACGCTGTCGAAGCACCAGACGCAGCCCTTGTGGGTAAGACTGCCCAGGAAACGGCGGGTGGTCTTTCCCCGCTGGTCTCCTTTAGCCCGGATCTCCCGGGCGATGATGCCTTTGACCCGGCGGTCCAGATGTTCGGCGTTAAAGGACCTGGACACAGAGGTCACGGCATCCAGCTCCACCTGGCGGGCGGCCTTCAAGCTGTGGTAAGCCCGGACGTAGGCGGACTTGTAGGCATGGGTTCGGGTCTTGACCTCTTCCGCCGCGTTCTTGGCGGCGGTGAGGTCGTAGAAGCGGCCCAGGTCTACGTAGCGGTCCACGGCGGCAGGGTATTGGGGTTCGATGACGTGGGCGTGAGTAACAATAGGACGCAGATAAAAGTTTTCGTCCACCTTTTTCAAAAGGTGGCGGGGTGCAGGGGCAGAGCCCCGCGCTCTCGTCCCCCGTAATCCGCGCAGAGCGCGGGTGGAGTCCAGCGATAAAAGATAGGCGGCAGCGCAAGCGTCCCGCCGGGGTACGTTAGAAGTCAGAACTTCCAGGTGACGCGGACTTGCTGCTCGCCGGTGTCGGGGTTGCGTTCGCCGATTTCGATTCTGTCCACTAAGGCAACTACCAGCTCTCGGGGAACGGTTTCCAGCTTTAGGAGTTCCTTGGCTCGCTCCATCAGATCGGCTTGCTGTTGGGGCTTTTCGTGGTCAGACAGCTCTGCGTCGATTTTGGAAAGGCGCTGTTCCAGGCGGGCTTTCTCCTCCAGAAAGGATTGGTTCAACTCGGAGAATTGGCCGTCTGTTAGAAGGCCGGATATTTTGTCAAAGTAGAGGGTTTTCAGGGCTTGGCTGCGCTTTTCCAGTTGGGCGGTCAGGGTCTTGCGTTCCTGCTCCAGAGCCTCCCGGCGGGTGTCGTGTCTGGGCTGGAGGTCCAAGGGTTCCAGCTTATAGTAGGTCTGGACATAGTAGCGAATGCGGTCTGCGATCAATTCCTCCAGTTTGTCAAGCCGAATAGAGTGGCGGGTACAGAGCTTCACCTTACCGCTGTCCGCGTAGAGTTTACAGCGGAGGTACGACCTGCGGGGTCTCCCCTGCCGGCAGTCTGTGACTTTGCTCATGGTACTGCCGCAGTCCATGCACTTCACCAGGCCGGATAACAGGTGGATTTCTCCGCTACCGTCGGTTTTTGTGTGGAGAGATAAGTTGCGCTGGACGGTGGTGAAAGTCTCCCGGTCGATGATGGGCTCGTGAGTGCCCTCTACCCGATACCACTGGTCCTCTGGAACGTCGATCAGGACCTTGGACTTGTAGCTGACCTTCTTTCGGCGGCCCTGGACCATGGTGCCGGTGTACATTTCATTGTGGAGGATGCGCCAGACGGTGGTTTTATTCCAGAGGCCATGGTCGGTTTTTGAGGGGTTGTTGCAGGTCCAGCCGTGATCGGCTTTGTAGCGGGATGGACTTGAAATTCCGCTTTCGTTCAACATGTGGGCGATGTTCTGCTTGCCGTGGCCCTCCAGGGACCATTGGAAAATCTGGCGAACCACCTCGGCGGCCTCGGGGTCGATGATGATACGATTTTTGTTGGCGGGATCTTTTTTGTAGCCATAGATGGGAAATCCGCCGATGTATTGGCCCTCCCGGCGCTTCTGGTCAAAGACCATGCGGACGTTTTCGGAGAGGTCCTCCAAGTACCACTCGTTCACCAGGCCGTTGATCTGGCGGGCTTTTTTGTTGCCCTTGACTTCCGTATCGGCGTTGTCCGCCACAGCAATGAAGCGGATGCCCCAGATGGGAAACAATCCGTGGATGTACTTTTCCACCAGCTCCATGTCCCGGGTAAAGCGGGACTGAGATTTGCAGAGGATGATTTGGAACTTCTTCTGCTTCGCCGCAGAAAGCATCCGCTTGAAGTCCGGACGGAGGCTGTCCGCGCCGGAGTAATCCTCGTCGCAGTAAATGGAGTAGATGTCCCAGCCGTGGTCGACGGCGTAGGAGGTCAGCAGAGATTTCTGGTTCTGAATGCTCTCGGACTCGGGTTGGTGCTTGTCTTCATCCTCCTTGCTCAGGCGTACATAGATTGCACAGAGAATTTGTTACACCTCCTTGAAGGCGTAACTGCTCGGTACTATGGTAGCATAGGAGCAGCTGCGGCGCAAGAAATTATTTTAAATGCCTGCGCCGAATTTTCGGTGCAGGCATCATTTGTGGAGGGATGTTGAGTTGAGTGGTGAGCCAAACTGTAATAGTCTGCTGAATGTCTATGGTCAAAAAATCGCCTCTACTTTGCCATTGTTCAACCAAATTGTAAACCATTTTCTTCAAAAAATCACCTCATGAGAATCTATGAATTATCAATATGTAATATGAAAAAGCAGATACTTTTCAAAGTATCTGCTTTTTCGCCAGCCTTATCCATTCAAATTATATTGGACAGCTAGTTCTTGTATTATGGTCTTAAAGTTCTCGAAAACTATTTCATGTGTGGAATACACTTCATCACTGGAAAATGTTCTAAAAATATAACTTTCTGGAGTTGGATATTCAACATGAATGTCTGGGCAACAATTTTTTATTAAGGCACATGCAATTGTATGCACTTTACCTCCAGTGGGAGATAGTATGATGCGTTTGCTATAGCAATTTTTCCGGTATATTTCAGCCAGCGTATCAAATACAGAACAATAATCTAAAAGTTCAAAACAATAAATGGTATTAGAATATTGAGGAAATCCTTCAATAAGTGTCTTTTGAATATCTATCGCTGCCTGCTCACGCCATGGTTCACGATAATTTTTAGCATTGATCAGACATGTAAGAGACGGATTCAGTTCGTTTACTAGGGCATTAACTAATAACCCATTGGAAGAAGCAAACGCTATCAGAAGAGAAGGGCTATTTTGCATAGCAATGCTTGACAACCTTGGGGTTCTAGCAAAATTGTACACTCCTATCGAGGACAAAGATAATAGCGAACCTTGGTTTATTTGAGGCTTCTTCGCAAGATATTCCTTCTCTGACGGACTCCATGTATTCGGTTCAGAATAAATAATTCTTATCTGATGTTTATATAGACGGAGTGCATAGAGGATAATCATAATAAGCAACTTTGACATCACTGAAATGTCAATTATAATCTCTTTA
>CATOKC010000218.1 GCA_951800675.1 uncultured Oscillibacter sp. | reverse complement strand
ATTTCCCGAAATGTACCGCCATTGGGACAAAATCGACCAGGTATTGTATCAGGAGCGCGGCATCCACCTGACGATCCTGCGCCACCCCAAGGGTTTTGAATGGCTTATGTTCGACCAGCCGAAAGAAAAACCGAAAACACTTGAAAACCGGGCAAAGCTGGGTGTACCGCCCTATGGGAACGGCTGGCCGGGTATTCGTGTGCGCTGGTGTACCGGACAGCTCAAAACCCATCTGATCGCCAAGGAAGTCAATCGACTGAAAAAGGCGAAGAACGCCCTGCACTATGTTGGCATAGCGGCAGATGAACCGGCCCGCATAAAAGATGAGATTTACCCCCTTGTTGAATGGGGCATCACCGAGGCCCAGGCATTGAAAATCTGCTATGACCGGGGCTTTGACTGGAACGGCCTCTATGAGATTTATCACCGCTGTTCCTGCTGGTGCTGTCCCTTTCAGCGGATAGGCGAGTTGAAAAATCTGCGCTGTCATCACCCGGAGTTGTGGGCCAGACTGCGTGAACTGGACAAGCGGGCTTTAGACCAATTCGGACACAGCGCATTAGGCCGTTTCAAGGATAACTGGAATGTGGAGCAGTTGGAACATCGTTTTGCCGCTGAGGATGCTGCAAGAAAGGAGGCCGAGATGGAACAGGACAAGTCCAAGGAAATCCGCGATATGCTCAAGGGCGTACCGCCCAAAAATGTGATTATCGCCGTTGACGATCTGCCGCCCAAAACGCTGGAGCAGCACTTGAAAGACCGTCAGAAAGGGCAGAAAAAGCCTCAAAAGCGGAAGAAAGGCCGCTGATTATAAGACAGGGCGGAAATGCGTCTCACCGTGAGACGCATTTCCATCTTTCATGCCGGACTATCAGAGAGGATGATTTTTTGAACGAATACGAGCAGAAAAAACAAGAACGCATTGACCGCCTCCGCGAAAGGGCGGACAAGGCCCGCGCCCAAAGCGATGCGCTGTCCAGGCAATCCTGGGATATGATTAGCGCAATTCCATCGGGCCAGCCGGTTATGGGCGCGGCAGACGCACGCTACCGCGAAAGGGCAGGCAATAAAATGCGCCAGTCCGTCGCGGCATCCGATAAAGCCGACTATTATGAGCGCAGGGCGCAGGCGGCAGAGAATAACACCGCCATTTCCTCCGATGATCCGGAGGCCATCGCCAAGCTGACGGAAAAGCTGGAGGAACTGAAACAGACCCAGGAATTTATGAAAGCGGTCAACGCCTATTACAAGAAGAACGGCACTTGCCAGGGCTTTCCAGGCTTGTCCGATGAAGAAGCGGCCAAGCTGGAGAGCGGTATGGAGTACCACCCGTGGGATAAAAAGCCGTTTGCCTCTTGTACATTGAGTAACAACAATCGGAATATCCGCACCACGGAAAAGCGCATCCAGAAACTCTCCCAGGCAAAAGAGCTGGGATATACCGGCTGGGCCTTTGAGGGCGGCAGAGTTGAGGCTAACGGGGACAAAAACCGGCTGCAAATCTTTTTTGATGAAATCCCCAGCGAGGAAGTCCGAACAGAGCTGAAAGGCTGGGGCTTCAAATGGGCGCGGAGCGAGGGCGCATGGCAGCGGCAGTTGACGGACAACGCCATTTACGCCGCCAGCCGGATCAAGGCCATCCAGCCCACAGACGGAACCAATCCTATAAAAATCCAGCCGAAGCGGAAGAACCAGTCCGGCCCGACACGATAGGAGGCGCATCAATGAATGTTTTAGTTGTGGAACCCGGCTTTCTTCCCTATGAGAAAGAAATCAATGGCCTTGCCGAAATGCAAAAAACTGTCGGTGGACTTATTCAGGCAATTTACCCATTCCAGGAGGAAGTTGCCCTTGTATGTAATGAGAACGGCATATTTGAGGGCTTAGAGTTTAACCGCTCCATCCCGGAACGCAGTTACGGCGGCGTGTTTGGCACTTTTTTTGTGTGCGGCCTGGGCGAAGAAAATTTTATCTCCCTCACCCCGGAGCAGGTAAAGACCTATAAGGAGCGTTTCAAAAAAGCGGAGGTATTGATTGCTATGAACGGGGATAAGCCGTTCACGATCAAGGTGGACGCAGACCCCAAATATCTGCCGGAACGACCTAAGCAGCCGCACAAGCCTCCCATAAGGTAACGTGCCATGCCCTATGAGACTGACGAGCGCGTGGCCGAGTTGACGGAGCGGCTGGAAAACGGCGTCAGGGAGCTGTACGCCAGCGACAGCTACGCCCAATACATCACCGCTATGGCAAAATTTCATCATTACAGTTTTGGAAATGCCCTGCTGATCCTCTTTCAGTGCCCCCACGCCACCAATGTTGCCGGGTATAACACCTGGACACAGTTGGGCCGTCAGGTGAAGAAAGGGGAAAAGGGCATCCAGATTTTAGCGCCTTGTAACTTCCGGGCCACGCTGGAACGGGAGAAGATCGACCCATTGTCCGGGCAGACGATTTACGGGCCGGACGGAAAACCGCTTACGGAAAAAGTGAAAATTGCCCCGAACCGCTTTAAGATCGCCCATGTTTTCGATCTGAGCCAGACCGAGGGGCGGGAGCTGCCACAAATCGGCGTTTCCGAATTGAGCGGCGATGTGGCGGGCTATACCGGCATCTATGACCGGCTGACCGCCCTATCCCCTCTGCCGGTTATGCAGGAGGCTTTTGAGCGGAGCGCAAAGGGCTACACCAGCTTTATGGAGAACAGAATCGTTATCAAGCCCGGAATGAGCCAGGTACAGACAATCAAAACCCTGGTGCATGAGATTGCCCACGCGAAGCTGCACCAGCCGCAGGATCTGTTGGCAGTACCATCGCCAGCGGAAAAACGGCGCAAGGAAGTGGAGGCCGAAAGCATCGCCTATGTTGTGTGCCAGCATTTTGGCATTGACACCACAGACTACTCCCTCGCCTATGTTGCCAGTTGGAGCAAGGGCACGGAGCTTGCCGAGCTGAAAGCCTCGCTCAACGTGATCCACTCCACAGCCGGGGAAATCATTGACGCTATCTCCCCGCCCCCGCCGAAGCTGGAGCGGACACAGGAACAGCGCCCCCGCCAGAAAGGAAAACGCCGCGCACAAAAAACACGAAGATAGGAGTTGACCCTATGGAAAAAAAGACCGGGCAGACGCCCCTGCGGGAAATTGAGATTTTCGGTATTCCCGCCCTGTTCACGGATCAGGACATCCCACCCGACGAGCAAAGCCCTGATATGTTCTACTATGAGCTGGTGAGCGCCGATGGCAGCGCGGCCCTTTTGGGGACGGTACTGACCTTGATCCCTGTGGAAATCCCGGAGAGCGGCGAACGGGACGTTTACGACAGCGACCTTATGCTGGACACCGTGGGGGAGCTGCTGACCCCGGAGGAATTTGCGGAAAAGTACCTCTCCCCGATGAACGGCCCCGACCTGGACGAACGCTATGGAAAAGAAGATTGATATTATTCCGTTTTTGGCGGGAATTGTGGAGGAAAACACCCAACACTATCAATCGGATTTTGCCTATGACGAAAAGCGCCTGCAAGCCGCCATGCTGGAAATCAGCCAGGAAGATCGTACATTTCTCTGGATGAGCCGCCCCTGCGGGACACTGTGCGTCCCGGAACGGGAGGCATTTATCAAGGAAAGCACAGCACACATCGCCTGGACGCATTACGACTATGACGCGGAGCATATCAAGGCGTACCGTGTCATCGTTGAACCTGGACGGGAGGGCGCATCTGTGCTGGGCCAAGTTAAGCCCCTGCGATATGGAGAGCAGGTAGAGCGTGTGAAGCGGAACGCCGTCCACGCTGAAATGGTAGAACTGACCTTTGCGGACGGCACAGAGCTTGAACTGCCCTATGCAGCATATTCTGGGCACTTTCACAGTCTGATTAACGACCACGGGCGTATTGAACGCATCCACTATAAACCCGGAAATGAGCTGGAGCTGGACTGTGTTCTCCAGAAAGAGCGCATCGCCTCTGCCGTCAGAAAGAGGACGCCCCGTAAGAAGAAACCGGCTGTAAGGTAGCACCCACAGCGGACAGCGCCGCCGAAAGGCGGTGCTGTCCGAGCAAGTATGTCATTTGGTAGCACACCAAATGACCCTTGTTAGGGGGCGCAGCCCCCTTAAAACCCCCGCCTACGGAAATACGTCTCACCGTGAGTAATGTCATTAAGTTAAAGGCATAAGAA
>CATOKC010000217.1 GCA_951800675.1 uncultured Oscillibacter sp. | reverse complement strand
GACAAATGTCCACTTTGCCGGAGGGCAGCAGTTTTTGACGCTGCAACCGGCTCCGCTCCCGCTTCTTCCTCTCGCCCTCGGTGGAGGACTGTCCAATCAGCAGTTGAATGTCGGCCATGTAGAAAGCACCATCCGTCAAAACTTCCACAAGGCCAAATTCCATGAATACCTTGATTGCCCTCTCTACGGTGCCAATCTGGTGCCGGGTGAAGGTGGCAATAGTCTGGACAGTATGGGGAAGATGCTCGTTGAGCATAAGAATCCCACCGCTTTTCAGTGACATAAGGTACATTTTCAGCAGCAGATTAGAATACAGCAGACCGTCCGGCATACTTTCCAGGACAACCATTGTCTCGCTGTTGTAGAAATTCTCTTTCAGTTTGAGATAGTAAAATCTCCTGTTTTCAGCCATAGGGTAAACTCCTTTGTAGAATCGCCTTTGTGGGCCGTTTAAGAGCCTTCCGGGGTGCTGGATAGGAAAAGTTATCAGCCCCCTATTGACCAGCACCCGGAAAGCCTTGAATTGCAAGGCTTTGAAAATCCTAATTGTCCACGCCTGATGCCCTGCGCCGCCGTTCGCTGGCGGCTTTCTGGCGGCGGTGGACTTTGGCGGCACAGGCGGGGCAGTATTTCGCCCGGTTGGAGCCAGGGCGAAACAGACGCTGACACTCGGCACACACCTTCATGCCGCCCTGGGGGAACAGCGCCGCATACAGTACACCGTCCAGGGGCAGGACGGCGGCGCGGAACCATTTGCAGATCAGCGAGTAGGTGATGCTCTGCGGACAG
The DNA here is from genome assembly GCA_951800675.1 of uncultured Oscillibacter sp. Next base: position 3,392 of record CATOKC010000217.1, on the reverse strand, counting down.
ACACATTCCTCGCCATTGTCTAACAGCAGACAGTTCCCGCAGTCATAATTGCAGCAGCTATGTACCAGCCGCCGCGCCGTCCGGTACTGCTGATAGTTCATGTGGACAATCACGGTTCACTCTCCGCGATGGGCAGCTTGATGTAAATGTGATAGGGGGTGTGGAGGGCAATCAACTTCTTCTCCACCAGCCCCACGTCCTCCAACTCCCGGAGGGACTGCGCTACGGTGCTGGGGGTACGGTCGATGATTTCCGCGATGGTCTTGTTGTAGAACGCCAGATACCGCCGCCCGCGCTTGTCGGTCTGCGCGGCCTCGGAGTTCAGCGTCATATCCAGCATGATCGCGTAGATTTCCTTGGCGGTCAGCCGGATATTCATGCCCAGCAGAAACCGGGGATACGCCAGATAGGGCGGCAAGGTGGAGCCGCTGGTGATGTAGTCAGTTTTCATTGTCGTGTCCTCCATTCTCGTTCTCCGCTTGCAGGGCTTTCACTTCCTTGGAGAAATCAATGATTGCCATATCCACGGCGGCGGCGCTGTCCCACACTTGGCTGATCTGCGGCTGGGACATTTCCGCAAAAGCGTCCGCACAGCCCTGGAACATTTTCATCTGGTTAAGGAAATACTCAACTCCCCGGCGAAACTCACGAACGAGGCTGTCCAGCGATTCCCGTTTTTCCTGTTCCTTCTCGGCCTTCGTCCGGGTGTCGGCTGGCGGATCGTCTGACAGCGGGCGGGACAGAGCGATTGCCTTTCGCCGCTCCCGTTGGTACTCCTGGTACTGCTCCACCGATTCCATAGTCCCCGCTGCCAGCATAGAGGCCGCCTCAACCTGTTCGTCATGCTGGAGCCGGGACAGCTTCAGGGCGGTGTCCTGGGTCATGTTGTGGGCCTCAACGATTCTCCGGGCATCCCCGGTCAGGTTGTTGGCGATCTGAAGGAGGCGGCTGACGGCCCGCTTGCTCATGCCGGTTTTCTCGGAAGTATCCTCCGCAAAGGACTTTGACGTGGGTGCCAATTTGGCACTGACGTTGTTGCCGATAGCGCGGTTCATGCCCGCCGCCTGGGCCACCCCTGCCTTTGTTTCCGGGTGGAGCATTTCGTAGATTTCCTTCCGGCGCAAAAGCTGTTCGCACAACTCCTGCCGGTTCAGTCTGGTGCGGACAATGTTCTCGTCGATCTCGGCCAACTCCGCCTGGACAGTGTTCATACCGATAGCGGTACACTCGATCTCCGTCCAGCCCAGCAACTTCGCCGCCTCCAGCCGGTGCAAACCGGCAACCAGAGTGCTGTGCTGGTCGAGGGTGATGGGGTTGAGCAGACCCACGGCGGAAATGCTCTTGGCCAATTCCTCAACGGCCTTGGGTTCGGCCTCCCGCCGCCCCGGATTGATTTTGATGTTGCTGATTCTCACACGCATACCGGCCCTCCCTCAATGCGAAAATGTAGCGATGATCCGGTTGAGCATTTCCAGGTCGGGACCGTCCAGGGATTCCCCCAGCCTGCGGAGAAAAGTGATCTCCGCAGAGTTCAGCGAACGGCGGTCCAGGTGGAACCACTCGGCAACTCTGACACCGCCGTGACCGCCCTTGACGGTTTCAATCGGATAGGAGCAGGTCAGCACCACAATGTCCCGGCGAATTGTGCCGGTACTGACATTAAACTCATGCGCCAGATTGCCGTAAGTATCATGCCGCCGGAGGCACAAAACCTCCAATATTTTCTGGCGGCGTTCCCACGGGTTCATATCCATAATTGCAAAATCCTTTCGTAAAATTGATGTGTTATCGTTCAGTTTCCTTCTGCTGGTGCTGCCCCTCGCGGGCCAGCCGGTCAGCGGTCTTGCGGAGATTTTCAACAGCCTTGATGTCCTCCCGCATATCCCGCATTTGCTGATAATCGAAATCCTTTTGTGCGGTCAGCCTTGCGGCCTCGGCCCGCCACGCTTTGGGCGTGATCTTCTCGCCAGATTCTTTCATCTGTTTGAGGAAATCAGCGGCAGTATCAAAAGCGGCTAACTCTGCCCTATGCTCCTGCTGGTACTGCTCCCGCCTGCCCGGTTTTACTTTGTCCAACTTCTGGCGAATAGGCTTGTACTTCTCATACTGCCCCCACATCTCCAGCCGTTCATCCAGGATGGCGAGGCGGCGTTCCGCGCTCACGATTTTGCCACGCAGATCATAGTAATCTTTGTTCATAGCGGCAACTTTTTCGTGCAACTGCTCCATGGAAGTGATACCGTTGGACTGCAACAAACTGAACAGTTTCGCGTCCTCCTGGAGCTTTCGGATTTTGCCCGAACGGGTGGAGGGAGCGGCGGTGTCCATTCGGGCTTGCCAGAGTTGGGCGATAATGCTTTCCTTACCCTGGACGGGCGTGGCTTCGGCCTGCACCTTTGACCAGTTATAGAGCCGGGTGATACGGGCTTTGATCTCTTTCAGCAGCTTATTGTCAGCGGCGATCTCCCGATTGATGTTGCCTTTCTCGGTGGCGATGCCGCGCCGCTCCATCTGACTGACGGCAGGCCCCATGTGGATGCTGGGGATTTTATCAACGCCCTGCCTTTTGTAGCTGCGGTGGTCGATGCGTTCCGGCCTCCCAGCAGATTCTAAAGCCCGATTCGTGTAAGCGGCCCATGCCGCCCGCCACTTCTCGGCGTTGCCCCGGTCATTCCAATCGGTTGTGTCCTCACGGTGATTCTTCCAGCCGCCTTTGCCGTCCGGGATGCGGTTGTCCTGGCTGTCCAGATCATAAACTTTCCGGCACTTCGGCCCCCAGCGTCCGTCCGGTTTCAGCGGGCGAATAGTCAGCATGATATGAGCGTGGGGATTGCCCGTCCCCTTGTCGTGAATAGCAAAATCGGCGCACATCCCAGCATCCACAAAATTGTCTTTGACGAATGACCGAACAAGGGCCAACTGCTCCCCTGGGGACAGCTCCACAGGAAGGGCAACTTCGATTTCGCGGGCAAGCTGGGCGTCGCTGGCTTTCTCAATCTGCTCCACAGAGTTCCAAAGTGTGGAGCGGTCTTGAAACTCCGGCGGGGCGTGGGCTGGCAGCATGATTTCCGTATGGATGATGCCGCCCTTGTGGGTGTAGTCGTGGGTCATACCGTCCCACTCGTTCACCAGCTTCTCGCCGCTCCGGTAGGCGGCAGCGGCCACGGCAGATTTGCCGATGCTCCGCTTGATGATTTGAATGGGACAATGAAAAATGGCTATGCGGGTTTACCTCCTTTCGGCGTGTTGACAGCGGCGGGATAAAGGCCGGGGAAAACGGAATAGACGCGAAGCGGATGTTCTGTTTTCCCTGGCGCACAAGGGGTTTGGGGAGTGTAGCTCCCCATCGCGCTCGGAGAGCGCAACAGCCCCCGGCAGGGCGCACGACACCG
>CATOKC010000216.1 GCA_951800675.1 uncultured Oscillibacter sp. | reverse complement strand
GTTCAGAACCAGTCTGGGGAACGGCAGTTTCGCCCGCCTGGCCTTCAGTGCCTTCCGCAGGTTCCGGACCAGTATGGGACGGCTCCTGCGTTCCGCCAGGTTCAAGCGCTTCTTCTCCAGCAGATTCCGGGTCAGTCTGGAGCGTGGCGGGCAGTTCGCCCGGGCCGGCCGGATCCATGCCAAGTTCCAAACCAGTCTGGGGCAGTTGGCCGCCTTCCTGTCCTTGGTCCATCTCGGTCTGGGGGGCGTTGGGAGCCTGCGGCACACCATCCATCAGTTCCAGGTCGGACGGGGACGCAGTGTCAGGCTTATCGCCCAGCTCCAGGCCAGTGGCATCAGCACCAGGTGCAGCGGCCTGATCCTCGATCTCGCTGCCGAGCTGGGGCTCCTGGTCTTTCAGTTCCTTTTTTGTTCGTGCCATGATTTGTTTCCTCCTTAATCTTTAATAGAATATCGCGTGGTTACTTAAAAATCAGACGGTGGCGTCGCGCTCTCGTAGAGGGTCGGCCTTCGCCTGGCACGCTTAGGTGTTTCCACCTGTACCGTAGTAGGAACAGGTGCAGGTTCCGTAGGGGGCGCAGGCTCTGTAGGGGGTGCAGGTCCCTCTTGAGTGGGTGCCGGCACTGGCCCCGGCGCTTCAGGGACAGGTTCCGGCTCCACGGCGGGGCCGCGCTGAAGCAGTGGGTAGTCCCGTATACTGGTCTTAACACACTCTTTGGCGTATGGATGGCCAGTATAGTCGAACTTCTTTGCCCGCAGGATCTTCTGGCCGCGGATGATAATTAGCAGTTGGTCGTTGGTCAGCCGAAGCACTTCGTCCGGTGTGAGCAACCTGCGGCGGCCAAGCCCCTGCGTATATCGGTACTGTGGGATGACCTGGGCGATGGCGATGCTCTGTCGGTTCGTCATGATGGAGTTGACCTCCACCGTCATGTCACCGCTCCGGGCGCTGAAATACTCCGCTGTCACATCGTCTGTACAGCCCAGCATCAGCTGAGTGTCCGCGTTTCCCACCAGCTCCGCCCAGAGGTTGTTGGGATAGCGGTTCTGGATCTGAGGCAGGTTTTGGCAGCACATCAGGACCTGGAGGGACCGGGAGCGGATGGTGCTCAAACGCCGGGAGAAGTCCGGGATGACACCGATGTTGTTCATCTCGTCCAGAACGATATTCACCGGCACTGGGCACCGCTGTTCCGGCGTACTGTCAGCGTAGCGGACCAGCTTGATGAACAGGAAGGCGAAAAAAAGGGACGACAGAAATTCCAAAGAGGAGTTCTGGTCATCCAAGATGATGTAATATACGCATTTGGTCTGCCCGGGAAGAGCGAGGTCGATGTCGGACTGGCGGGTGATACTTCGGACAGCCTCGCTCTGGAGCACCTGCAGTCGGGTACCCAAGCCCAGGACCACACCGGCCCGCACGGAATCGCTGGCCTGGCTGAACAGGCTGTAGGGTGCCCGGGCCGGATGGTCCAGAGATAGCCGGTCAAAGAGAGCCGTGAGCTGCTTTTCCGTGTTTTGGGTCAGTATCTGGTAGACGGCAGGCAGGTTCCGCTCCTCTGGGCGGCGTGTGGAGTCCAGATCCACATAGAGGATCAGGCTTTTCAGAAGATTCGCCTCACCATTATCCCAGAAATGGTCCCCCTTGCCGTCCCCCTTCGTGTTGGCAATGATGACATCCGTCAGCACCTGAGCCATCAAGGTATCGCCGCCCAGGTCAAACATGCAGTTCCAGGAGTCGCTCAATTCGGGCTGTAGCAGGTTGTAGACCCGGACGGTATAGCCATATTTTCGGAACAGTTTCACTGTGTCGGAGTAAATTTCCGACTTGGGATCTGTGACTACTACCGACTCCCCGCGCCGTATGCTCTGGAACAGCGCCGGGCGAATCACTCCTCTGGACTTCATGGTGCCGCTGGCGCCGAAGACTGCGATGTGCTTATTGAGCCGGGTATCTTCAGGCAAACAGATCACGCTGCCACGGTCAGTCTGGCCCAGTATGATGCCCCGGGCCTTCTGCGGGCTGGCCACCTCCAGGACTGTGCGCAGTTCCGTCTCAGCCATCCAACCGGCGGTGCCGTAAGTGCCTCGCTGGCTGCGGGAAAAATTGCGGTCATCAAAGTCGCGGCTCCCAAAGCGGTCATAGAGCCGGACAAAAGCATAGACGCTGCCGCCGATCAGGGCTACCAGCCCCGTGTACTTTAGTCCAGACAGGGTAAGCGCTTGGCGCCAGCAGGAAAGTGGCCCAAAGCGGATGTCGCCGATCTGGGCCTGCCCCTGCATACCGCCGCTGGCCAGCCATACCTGATACTCGGTGAGCAGCTGGCACACCAGTCCGCCAAGATAGAGCAGAGTGGCCAGACCCAGTATGACAGCGATGATAATGCCAATGGTACGGGTACGGTTATTGTTCAAGGCGGTACCTCCTCCTGTGGATCACTGTACTCCGGGTCAGTCAGGCCCAGGGCATCCTCCAGTGCATCCACAGTCACCTCGCGCAGTCCTACACGGCTACCCAGATAATCCCGGACAAATGCCGTTTGCCACGGAAAGCACAGCACCTCACAGCGTGCTTCGCTGTGCTCCAGCGCCTGGCGCAGCCGCAGGAGCCGGGCCAGGTCTCCATCCAGATGGGAAAGGATGAATGTCCCATCCCGCTGGGCGTCGCGTTCAATGATGCCAGGGCCAACAACACGCCATTCTGAAGGAAATACTGCAGAGAGCACCTGTTCGTTCCAGTTTGGGAGCGTCAGAATCCTCAGCAGCCGGATACCCTGCCGGTCCAGTGGAATGAAATGGATATGAGGGTAGATACGGTCAAAGCGCAGCTCCATGCGGCGGCTCTTATCCGACTCCTCCATCGTGCGCAGCGCAATGTCCATACACTCACCTAAGAGCAGCGCATGGTCTGCCCGGGGGAGGCCGGCGTTCATCCGGGCCAACTCCGCAAGGTGCTGTGCGGTCTTGAACTCACCCATGCCGCTCCATTTCATGACGGCACCGCGGGTGTTGTAGACGGCCCAGCAGGTCTCCCGCGCAAACAGCGCCCCCGTCAACCGGGTGAAGATGGTCTTATTCATCTCTGTACTGTCCAGGCGCTTGAGTGACCTGGCAGTGTAGAACGCAGGGAATGTTGGTACGATCTGGACAATGCGCTGTTTTTGCAGAGCCGGGAGCTCATAGGGCCGAAACTCGACTCCGGCCCCCATACACACTGCCAGCGTCTCTGCGACCCGATGGTTTCGCTGCACATGTCCATCGCTGCTGGAAAAGCGGTGTCCGCCAGATAAGGCCAAATACTGTTCCAGTGCTGCTGGGTGGAGCGCATTTAGGAGTGGAAGCGCAGTTTTGTGGAGGCGGATGGTACGCCTGTCCCGCTTGCCGCTGACTGACAGCATCCTGCACCTGCCCAGGTCTGCCCCAGACTCATTTCGGAATTGCTGGGTTTGCTCCAGCCGATATACCAGAGCCTCCAGAGAGCGAACACTCCCCAAAAGGCGCATAGAGCGTGTAGGAAACTCGCCAGCAGCAGACAACAGAAGCAGGAGGCGATACGCATGACTGCCCGGGCGGAGTGTAATCATTCCTGTGCCTCCATCTCACTCAACTTTGCGGCATCTCTCCTCCTCTCTTTGCCGCAATCCGGCCCCTCGTCACGCCGCCGGCCCCTTGGTTTTTCAGGGATTTTCCGGTGCTTGAACTGTAAGTGACTGGACGGCGGCAAATTCCGGCCTTTCATACCTATCTTTTTCCCTGCGTTACGTCCGATTTTCATAGAGCGGCACCTCCTTCAGCCTGTCGTGAAATGCGGCATAGATCCAAGTGGGAAACTGCTCCCTGGGGACAACATAAACCTCTGTACGGTCTGCCGGTCCGGCAGCGCTGCAGTAGAAATGAGCACACCGCGCAGGCGCGTCATCGGGCAGCAGATAGAGGGCGATGATAGCCGAATCATCTCCAGCCGGATATCCATATTGGCGTTCAGATTATTGCTCCCAGTGTTCCCACTGGCAGGATCTGTGGGTTCCACCATAATGGTTACGCTTCCCGTCTGCCCGTCTGGGGCAGTCACCGTGATGACTGTCGTTCCTGGGGCTTTGGTGTTTACGGTCCAATGGCCTAGGACTTCCGCCACATGGGCGACGGCGGGGTTGCTGGAGGTCACCGTATAGTCCGAACGGCTGGGAGCGATAATCAAGGTAC
>CATOKC010000215.1 GCA_951800675.1 uncultured Oscillibacter sp. | reverse complement strand
GCACAAAGGCTTGGAGGAAGAAAATGTGCGTAAGATAGACGCAAAAGGAGGCTTTTGAGATAAAACCTATCAGCTTTTGGCCGGTTTGTGAAAGAGAGGCTGTCTGACAAAAGCCCCATGCCCCTAAAGCGGCCAGGAACATGGCCAAGCCCATTCCCTCTAAAAAGTGTTCGCTTGGCCGGCCCTCTGCATAGGACGCAAAGCAGGTTCCCCAAAAGGCCAGCAGAAACCCGGTCGAAAGGGACAGGACGGAGAGCCCACGGTTTGGCCTGGGGTGATAAACGGACAGGTAATAGCCCAGCAGCATGTATCCGATGGAGGCGTAGGTCATATTCATCATCCACTGGACCGGGACTCCGCTCAGCAGGGTGAAGGGCCAGAAGGTCCGAACCGTCGGATAGAGGATGCCCAACAAAAACCACAGAGTTAAGGCATACCGCAAAAGCCGTTTGTCGGCGTACCGGACAACCAGCCGCGTGACAGGAAGGGCCGCGTAAGCCAGGAGCGTGATGTGGAGGTAATAAAAATGCTCCTCGTGGTGGAACAAAAGCAGGTGCTTTACCGCGTCCACCACGTCCGGGAGGGTCAGACTGTCCATCAGCTTCAGGGAAACGAGCTTATAGCAGAGCGCCCAGAAGAAAAGGGCAGCCAATATTCTGGCTAAATTCTTGGCATAGAGCTTTTTCAGCGTCAGCTCTCTTTCCGGCTTCAGGAGCAGGGCCCCGCTGGCCATGAAGAACAGCGGAACGCACATATGCGTGAGACTTGCCCAAAGCAGCGCCGAGTACCAGGGCGTGGTTCCAATGATACCGCCGGAAAATGGAGCGGCTGCCACATGGCACAGCACCACACTCCAGATGGCAATGGTTTTCACCATATCTATTTTTTCATCTCGATATAACCGAGTATCAGAGATCATCAAAAAGTCCTCCGTCTTTGCGTCCTCACAGGTGCCGGAAGCCCAGCAGGAAGAACTCCCTAGGGCTTCCGCATTGCTCTATCGTATGGTAAACCTCACCGTTGATCATATGCGCCGCCTGGGGCTGAGAGAGCCGTTTGTCATCCAGCAGGGAGGAATACTGGAGCAGGACCCTCATCGCCCAATTCAGCGCCGCCGCAGATTTCGGACTGCGGGCTCCCGAGATATTCAGCGGCCCGCCCAGGGCGAAATACCGGGCCGCTTCAAACTCCGAGAGCCCTTCCCGCAGGATGACCGCCCGGATTTCGTCCCGCACCAGTTCTGGCAGGCGCGTCCAGTCCGCCCGATTCATGCCGTAAAGCAAGAGGCTGTAACGGCTGGCGCGGTTCATCGCCAGCACCGCCTTCCTGCCCTGGACGGTCAGCAGGTGAACGTCCCAACAGAAAAACGGGGCCGCCGCTGTTTGGGGAATTGGCGGCTTCATGTTCAGCCGCCTTTGCAGGGGGAGCGTGTAACAAAATTCCATGGCTGGACACCTCCAGACGGTACTTCGGAAGTTGACGGCGGGGCCTGGACATCCCAGGCCCCGCTTGATATAGGAGAATCTGCTGTGCTATGTCAGGAGAAACCATGATGCCGAGAAGACAAGGTGTTATCCGGCGATAGGCTGATTTGCTTAGCGAAAGCATTACCACAGCCGGCCTTCAATCATGGCCTGCCGGACATACTCCTTGGACTTGCCCTCGAAATGTCCTTGGCAGGTGGCCTTCACCTCCCGGAGGAACTCGCCTTCCTTGTTGTAGATCGAGTAAGTATACTCGTGGGGGCACTCCTCCTTGGAGAGGCCGTCCAGGGCATCGCTGGCCGCCTGCTTCTCAGCAAAACGGACATATCCCTCTTCCTCTGGCACCAAGTCCGGCTCGTAACCCACATAGTCCGCCAACAGCATGGTGCCGTAGGTCTCGCCCTTTTTGTTCTTGGGGAAATCCCCGTTCACAGGGTATATCTCCTTGGCCTTTTTATCCAGCTCTGGCAAGGCGCTGTCGTTCCCTACCAGGTACTCGAACCGGATGTTTCCATCCTTATCCCGGTACACCTTTTCGTTGCCCCGGTAAGAGTTCGGGTCGTCGTCCGGGAGAATCGTGCCGCCCCGGCTCTTAATCAGGTCCACGTCGCCCCGGCGGGGATTTTTGGGCACCTCCTTGGGGATGCTGAGGTCAATCACGCTCTCGTCCCTGGCGGGCTGGGCTTCGGTGGCGGGCTTGGTGGGCTGCTTCCCCAGCGGGACCGTCCTGCTTGCGGAGTCATACCCGATCTCCACCCCCAGCAGCTCGCTGATGGTGCGGATGGGGAGGTAGTTGGTTTTGCCGCCCGCCTCGTCGGTGTAGAGGATGGAGCCGGGGACCTTCTGGCCGTTGGCGGCGGTGATGTCCTGGCCCGCCGTAATCTTCCGCGTTCCGTCCAGGGCCACGTTGGCAAAGTTATAACTCACCTTGCCGGAAGCGGCCAGGGCGGTGGTGAGGCAGGCGCTCAGGGCCAGGGCCGTGACGAACCCGCCAAAAAATGTGCCGATGCGTTTGTGTTCTTTCATATGGCACTCCTTACTTGACATTCAGCGCAAGGGCCTCCGCCGCGTCCTCTGCGGGGTTCCTTATCGTTGCTTGTTCTTACGGGTTTTTGGACGCGTCCCGGCGGCGGAGCGCCCGCTTACGTCCGCGTTGGAGTCACCTCTTTCCCATTCGCGGCCTGGGGCGATCACTTCCTCATCCTCGGGCCGGTCCCTCGCGAGCGCCATGGAGCGCATCGGCGTCACATGCTCACAGCCTTTCGAGGAGATCACATCCACCGCCTGGGCGGGGTGCTGGCGGATAAATTCCAGGACCGTCATGCCGGTCCCTCCCGGTTGGTAGGTTTATCATACCCGAAAGTATGTTGAAAAGCCATGGGAACCAAGGAAAAGCGGTGTAAAGGGTGAGGCGGCTCTCGCCGGTCTCCTCCAGGCCGGTTCGGTCCGTCTCGCTGACCTTGGAAACCGTGGTGACCTCATAGGTCTTGGTTCCCAGCTTGGTGGTAAGGGTGATTTTGTCTCCGGTATCCAGCGTGTGAATTTTCCCGAAATAGGTGTTGGTCCCCCGGTTGTGGGCGGCGAGGCAGACGTTGCCGCCCCAGATGGAGGTGTCCTCGAAGTGGCCCGCGCCCTTGGCAGGCGCGGCGCTTCCGGTGCCCTCGTAAATCTTGACGCTGAGGTCCAGGGCGGGAATCTCCAGTCTGCCCAAATGCCCGCCCTTGTAGTAAAGATCATCCGTCACCTCGGTAAAGGCGGCGGCGTCCGTCACCGTAGGTTCAGTGGTGGCGGTGAGGCTGGAGGAGCCGGACTGATATACGGAGCCGCTGTTCCCACTGGGAGGTGCGATCACCGTACTGCCGCCGGAGGCTGTGAACAGGGCGCTTGCCGCGGCGGACATACTGCCGTTGATCGCGGCCCCGGTCCCAGCCTTAGCCTCCGGGGCCAGGTTGGGAGTTAGGTACTCACCGCCGCCGGCCTCTTGACAGGGAGGAGGCGGCACATTATAATAAAAACACTCGCGTTTAAAGCAAACTGCCAAAAGGAGACACGAACCATGAGATACGAATTGACGAAGGACCTTGAAACCGGAAACGACATCATTGACCGGGAACACCGGGAGCTGTTTGAGGCGGTGAACCAGCTGCTGGACTCCTGCGGAAAAGGGCAGGGCCGCGCAGCCATGGAGCCCGCCATCCAGTTTCTGATCGGTTATGTAGATAAGCACTTCAGCCACGAGGAACAGCTTCAGCAGGAGAGCGGATATCCCGGCATGCCCGCCCATAAGACATTCCACGCGGGCTATAAAAAGACGCTCCGGGAGATTGCCGCGAAGATTCCGGCGTCAGGCCCCTCGGTCGCGGACCTGAGCGCGATGAACAAGCATGTGGCAGTCCTGGTTAACCACATTCGGGTGGAGGACAAGAAGTTAAGCGCCCACCTGAAACAGAGGTAAACGCCGTTATTCCGCCTCTTCCTCGGATTCATGCCGCCGTTTCAGGAACACAGCGGTTCCCATGCCGCCGCCTGCCAAAGCGATCAAGCCCAGGGGGACCAGCAGGTAAGCCCAGTTGAACTGGAAACCGGACCCGGAGTCCGCTTCCGTGGGCATGGCGTCAACAGCGGGTCCGTCGCCCTCAAAGATGGCCACATACCGGGTCTTGGTCAAGGCGATCCGGCTGACGGTTCCGGTGTAATTTGCGGTGACCGTGTAGCCTTT
>CATOKC010000214.1 GCA_951800675.1 uncultured Oscillibacter sp. | reverse complement strand
GGCCCAAAGTATACCCCTTTGTCCTCCATCCCGAAGTCCCCACCGCAGACCGGCATGAGTATCACATCACCGATGACGCCATCGGCGCGGGGACGCCGGGGATGCGGTTTAACAACAACGTCCGGGCAATCCGTCTGCTGAAAAAGTTGGAACGGGAGGATCGGTTTGCCACCCCGGAGGAACAGGCGGTATTGGCGCAGTATGTGGGCTGGGGCGGTCTGGCCGACTGCTTTGACGAGCGCCACAGCAAGTACGCCGAGCTGAAAGCCCTGCTTGACGAGGACGAATACGCCGCCGCCAGGGAATCCACCCTCACCGCCTTTTACACCCCGCCCGTGGTCATCCGCTCTATCTATCAGGCATTGGAGAACATGGGCTTTAAGACCGGCAATCTGCTGGAGCCGTCCTGCGGCATCGGCAACTTCATCGGTATGCGCCCGGAAAGTCTGACCGACTCCAAAATCTACGGTATAGAGCTGGATGGTATCAGCGGACGCATCGCCCAGCAGCTCTATCAAAAATCCTCCATCGCTGTCCAGGGGTTTGAGACAACAGAACTCCCGGACAGCTTTTTTGACGCCGCCATCGGCAACGTGCCATTTGGTGCGTTCAAGGTAACGGACAAGCGGTATGACAAGCACAACTTTTTCATTCACGACTATTTCTTTGCCCGGACGCTGGATAAGGTCAGACCGGGCGGCATTATCGCCTTTGTCACCAGCAAGGGTACGATGGACAAGGAGAACCCCAACGTCCGAAAGTATATCGCACAGCGGGCCGATCTGCTGGGGGCTATCCGTTTACCCAACAATACCTTTAAGGCCGCTGCTGGTACGGAAGTGACCAGCGACATCCTGTTTTTACAGAAGCGGGAGGCCCTTGCCAGTGGGGAGCCGGATTGGGTACACCTGAATACCGATGAAAACGGGCTGAAAATGAATCAGTATTTCATCGACCACCCGGAGATGGTCATGGGCGAAATGCGGGTGGTCAGCGGCCCCCACGGGCCGGAAACCGCCTGCCTGCCCCGCGAGGGGCAAAACCTGGGGGAGCAGCTTGCCGCTGCCATCCAGAATATTCAGGGCACCATCACCGAGTATGTGATGGACGACCCGGAGGCAGAGGGCGAGGACAAATCCATCCCCGCCGACCCGAATGTACGGAATTTCAGCTATACCGTAGTGGACGGCGAAATCTACTACCGGGAGAACAGCCGGATGAACCCGGTAGAGGTGTCCGTCACAGCGGCGAACCGCATCAAGGGACTTATTGAAATCCGGGACTGTGTGAGGACGCTCATTGACTATCAGACCGAGGACTGGCCCGCCGAGGACATTCAGGCCGAACAAAAGAAGCTGAACGACCTCTATGACACCTATGTGGAGAAGTATGGGCGCATCAACTCCCGTGGCAACAGCATCGCGTTCAGGATGGACAGCGCCTATTTCCTGCTGGCCTCCCTGGAAGTGCTGGACGACGAGCGCAACTTTGTCCGTAAGGCGGATATGTTCACCAAGCGCACCATCAAGCAGAAAACTGTTATCACCAGCGTGGACACGTCCTCCGAGGCCCTGCCTGTGTCACTGGCTGAACGGGCGTGTGTGGATTTAGGCTTTATGGCCTCCCTGATGGGCGGCGGGGATAAGATACCCCAGGTCGTGGAGGACTTGAAAGGCGTCATTTTCAAAGACCCGCTGACCGGCTCCTTTGATATTGAGGACGGCGGCACGGATTGGTACAAGGGCTGGCAGACCGCCGACGAATACCTCTCCGGCAACGTGCGGGAGAAGCTGGCCGACGCAAGGCGGGCGGCGGAAACCGACCCGGCGTTTCAGGTCAATGTGGAGGCGCTGGAGCAGGTACAGCCGACAGATCTAAACGCCAGTGAGATTTCCGTGCGGCTCGGCTCCACCTGGCTCCCCCCGGACGTGGTGGAGCAGTTTGTTTTTGAACTGCTGGACACGTCCGCTAATTGTCAGGAAAAAATTCACATCCATTTCTCCCGATACACGGGGGCCTGGAACGTGGAGGGGAAAAGTGTTGACCGGGTGAACGTCAAGGCCAACAGCACCTACGGCACCACCCGCATCAACGCCTACAAGATCATTGAGGACACCCTGAACCTGCGGGATGTGCGGATTTTTGACTATGTTCAGGACAGGGACGGAAAGAAAGTCGCTGTGCTGAACAAGAAAGAAACCGCCATCGCCCAGGGCAAGCAGGAGCTTATCAAGCAGGCGTTCCAGGACTGGATATGGAAAGACCCGGCACGGAGAGAGCGGCTGACAACGCTCTATAATGTGCAATTCAATAGCTTGCGGCCCCGCGAGTACGATGGGAGCCACATCAGTTTTGTGGGCATGAACCCGGAGATCACACTACGCAAGCACCAGCGGGACGCCATCGCCCGCATCCTCTACGGCGGCAACACCCTGTTAGGCCATGTGGTGGGGGCCGGGAAAACGTGGGAAATGGCAGCGGCAGCGCAGGAGGGCAAGCGGCTGGGCCTGTGTCAAAAGAGCCTGTTCGTGGTGCCCAACCACCTGACGGAGCAGTGGGCGGCGGAGTATTTGCAGCTCTATCCCTCCGCAAACATCCTTGTGGCGACCAAAAAGGACTTTGAAACGAAAAATCGAAAGCGGTTTTGTGGCCGAATTGCCACCGGGGACTATGACGCCATCATCATCGGGCACAGCCAGTTTGAGAAGATACCCATGAGCATAGAGCGCCAGCGGTTTACGCTGGAACAGCAGTTGGACGAGATCGCCCTGGGTATCGCTGAATTGAAGGCGCAGAAAGGGGAGAATTTCTCCGTTAAGCAGTTGGCGAAAACCCGGAAAGATATTCGGGAAAAGCTGGCAAGACTGAACGACCAAAGCCGGAAAGATGATGTGGTCACGTTTGAGGAATTGGGCGTTGACCGCATTTTCATTGACGAGGCACATTATTATAAAAACCTCGCCTCCTTTTCCAAAATGCGGAACGTGGGCGGCATCAGTCAGACGGAGGCGCAGAAGTCCAGCGACCTGTATATGAAGTGCCGCTATCTGGACGAGCTGACCGAGGGCCGGGGCGTTATTTTCGCCACAGGCACGCCTATCAGCAACACAATGGTGGAGCTTTACACCATGCAGAAGTATTTGCAGTATGAAACGCTCCGCCGTCAAGGTCTTTTGCACTTTGACGCATGGGCATCCACGTTTGGGGAAACCGTCACCGCCATAGAGCTGGCCCCGGAGGGCACCGGCTACCGGGCCAAGACCCGGTTTGCCAAGTTCCACAACCTCCCGGAGCTGATGGCTATGTTCAAGGAAGTGGCGGACATCCAGACGGCGGATATGCTGAATCTTCCTGTTCCCAAGGCCGTCTATCACACGATCTCCCTGAAACCCTCTGAATTGCAAAGGCAGATGGTGGCGGCGCTGGCGGAACGGGCTGAAAAGGTACGCAATAGGGAGGTAAGGAGCGACCAGGACAATATGCTGCTTATCACCAACGATGGACGCAAGCTGGCCCTTGACCAGCGGCTCACCAACCCCCTGCTCCCCGACAGCGAAACCAGCAAAGCAAACGCCTGCGCCGACAACGTGTTTGAGATATGGCAGAATACAGCCGACCAGCGTTCCTCGCAAATGATATTCTGCGACCTGTCTACCCCCGGAAAAGAACGGCCCATTGAAATGGCGGAGACTGAACCGGGCGCTTTTGAAATGGCGTCGTTTCAAAACTTGTACGATGATCTGTGTGACAAGCTGATTGCCAAGGGCATACCGGCTGAAGAAATAGCCTACGTCCATTCTGCTAACACAGAGGCCAAGAAAAAAGAACTGTTCGGCAAGGTGCGTTCCGGCCAGATACGGGTGCTGATCGGCTCCACACAGAAGATGGGAGCGGGCACCAACGTCCAGCACAAGTTGATCGCGCTCCACCATTTGGATTGCCCGTGGAGGCCCAGCGATGATGGACGGACTTTGCGGACACATACCAAAGCGGAGGCACCTGTCAGGGTGTCTCCGCTTTTTTCAAGGAAGGATGTAAGAAGTTACTTTGTGTCGCTGGGGTATCTTGATTAAATGCCTATTGCCGTCCGCAAAATGCCAGCTCCAGCTAAAAATTTTGTAAAAAGTCACGGAAAAATAGAAGTTCCGTTTTGGGCCTTGAAAGTTGTAGTAGGGAGTTGAGGGGTATTCCCTCAATGCTCCTTGACAACTGGACACGCATTCGTCAAGTACATCAGTTC
>CATOKC010000213.1 GCA_951800675.1 uncultured Oscillibacter sp. | reverse complement strand
CCTAATCCCGAATTGATGGCCAAGCATGACGGCTGGGTCCGCGTCCTTGCGAAGGAAGACCGGGCATCGTGGAGGGGGGAATTTTGCCATGAGGCCATGTCACATGATCCGGCTATATCGGATGTCTATAACGGACTCATGGGGCAGGCGGACCGCGCTATCGACCGTTTCTTAGAGGGGAACCTTTCGGGTAAGGATCTAGCCGCTCAGTTCGAGTCCATGCTCACGACCCTCGGAGAGAAGTGTGAGGAGAGAGGATACCCGCACCCGCTGTTTTGCGATGGCAAGGGGCCAATCCAGAGCCGGACAGAGAGTTTTTATGAAGAGTTCCGCCGCAGAATCCTTCAAGCCGCTGTGGACAAAAACAATGCCGAGGGGCGGCAGTATGTCACAGGAAATGCCAGCCCCGGGGGTGATTGGAAGTACTACAATGCGGACTACTACTATAAGAGCGAAGCTGCCCTCTCCGCTATCACGGACGGTCTGATGTCCTATACGACAGGCCGGTGGGGCTACGAAGACTTCACGCTCCGAGATTATGCGACAGAAAAGATGAACCTCTATAACAACTTCAATTCCGCTTGGTGCAACAAGTTCGACCTTGATCAGCAGTACATCATTGACGAAAACCAAGCGCCGCCGGAGGGCTTCAAGTGGTTCTATCAAAGGGGGAGCGCCGAGGGAGGCAACCGCCTTCTATCCATCACAGAATATGACCCCAGGACCGGTCATACGAGAGTACTGATGCAGGATGAGCCTGATTCAAATGTTTTTGATCCTACTTGGCCCTATTCTGCAACGATGTGGGCCTCATTTCGGGACGAGAACGGGAAGGAGCACCGTGTTAGCACGAACTTTGCCTTTGACATGGAAGAGCCGGACCTGCGTCGCGTATCAGCGTTGTTAGAGTTTGTCGATGGAGACAAGTCGCTCCAGACTGCAAACCAATTCTTGAAGAATCTCCAAGTGTATACCCTGGGATATTTTGGGTCCCAGTATACCAAGGGAGGCGGCAGGAATATATTGGATATTCGGGCCTAAAAATGAAATCGTCTGGTGTTACGTATATTTAATTTAAAAGGTCTCCGCTCGAAACAGAGCGGAGACCTTTTTATTTTTTATTTGAATTTATTATACATGTGCATATAATCATTACTAAACAAATTAAAAAGGTACAAAACTGAACTTCTCGCACAATCAAATCTGTTCCCCAAAAAGGATAGAAGTTAAACATCCCACCTAAAAATAGTACAATAATTACACCAATTAGCGCAATAAATACGATGTGGAATTTTTTCATAAATAAACCTCCATATATATTTAGGGTCTGCTGAAAAAGTCAAACTGGATGAATATATGCAGTTTTAGGGCGAAGGCGGATTGAAAAATATACAGCTTCCAACAACTTGGACTCCACCCAAAACTTTCTGAGGAGATTAAACGGAACTAATTCAATAAAGAACAGGCTATTTTCCCGTCTAATCGCGCATATGCACTACTTATACAAGTTTTTCAGGAGGTCCTATTTAGATTATTATATCATTATCTCTTGTAAATTGCAAGCGGATATGTAAGAATCATATGAAAATCATCACCATCTACACTGATAGCGCCTGCCCCGGGGCTAAAGGGCAGAAGACACTCCCCTGCACCCGCCCAAAATTCACAGAAACTTCCTTGACGAAAGGCCCCGGAGGGGGTAGAATGCTCTATAATTCACGTCAATGCCGCCCAAGGGCGGCGGAGGAGGAACAACTGTGGAAATCTCACGGGTAACGATGAAGAAACTGATGGCGCTGATCGCCTTTGCGGTACTGCTCCTGGTGGGGGCACAGCATCTCAGGGAGGTCCTGGGCGTCCTGGGAGCCCTGTGGGGAGTCTTCTCACCGCTGACCATCGGACTGGCGCTGGCCTTTGTGCTCAACGTGCCCATGCGGGGACTGGAAGGCCTGTTTCTTCGGATCAGGAAACCGAAAAAAGGAAAAAAGGAGCCCTCCGCCGGGGGCGTCCGGGCGGCGGCGCTGCTGGGGACCTTCGTGCTTTTGGCGGTGGTCATCGCCCTGCTGGTGCTGGTGATCGTGCCCCAGCTGGCAGAGAGCGTCAAGGGGCTGGTGGGACCCGTGCGCTCCGCCTTCACCCGGGCGGTGGAGTGGGGGGAGAGGCAGTTCGCCGCCTACCCAGAGATCGCCGCATGGCTGGGGGGTCTGACCGTGGATTGGAAGAGCCTCCTCGGAAATATGGTGGACTTTGTCTCCAGCGGCTTCGGCAGCGTGGTCAGCTCCACCATCTCCGCCACCAAGAGCGTGGCCGGCGCGGTGAGCACCGCTTTCGTGGCGCTGGTGTTCGCTATCTACGTCCTGCTCCAGAAGGAGAAGCTGGGCCTCCAGTGCCGCAAGACGCTGTATGCCCTCCTGCCCAAGGCCGGGGCGGACCGGATCGTAGAAGTCTGCCGCCTGAGCCACCGGGTGTTCTCCAGCTTCATCACCGGGCAGTGCGTGGAGGCGGTGATATTGGGGGCCATGTTCTTCGTGGTCATGACCGTCATCCGGATGCCCTACGCCCTGCTGGTGGGGTGCCTCATCGCCGTGACGGCCCTGATCCCCATCGTGGGCGCGTTCATCGGGTGCGCGGTGGGTGCGTTCCTGCTCCTGATGATCTCTCCCATGCAGGCGCTGGCGTTCGTGGTGCTGTTCCTGGTCCTCCAGCAGGTGGAGGGGAACCTCATCTACCCCCATGTGGTGGGTTCTTCCGTGGGCCTGCCCTCCATCTGGGTCCTGGCGGCGGTGAGCACCGGCGGCAGCCTCATGGGCGTGGCGGGGATGCTCCTCTTCATCCCCCTGACCAGCGTGGTCTACACCCTGTTCCGTCAGCTCGTCTACCAGCGGCTGAAGGAGAAGGGCGTCAGGGTGAAGTGATGGATATCCTGGGTCTCCTGGAGCTCCAGGGGAGGCTCTTCCTGCTGATGGGGGTGGGGATGTTCCTCCGGCGGCGTCTGCTGAGCGAGGCGTTCCAGAAGGGGCTGACGGACCTCATTGTGGACCTGATCCTGCCGTGCAGCATTCTGACCGCCTTCGGCACCGAGCCCAGGGAGGACCTGCTGAGAAGCGTCCTCTTCACCCTGGTCCTCTCCACCATCATTCAGATCGGGTGCGCCCTCATCGCGGCGGCGCTCTTTCGGCGCAGTCCAGCCAACCGGCGGCCCGTGCTCAGCTACGGCACCATCTGCTCCAACGCCGGGTTCCTGGGCACCCCGGTGGCGGAGAGCGTCTTCGGGCCGGAGGGGGTGCTCTTAGCGTCGGTGTTCCTCATCCCCCAGCGGGCCTTCATGTGGACCCTGGGGGTGTCCTACTTCACCAAGGGCGGCGGACACGGGTGGAAGAAGGTCCTCACCAACCCCTGCATCCTGGCCGTCCTGGCGGGGACGGCCCTCTGGGCGGCACAGGTGGACCTGCCGCCGGTGCTGGACGGCGCGGTGCGCTCCCTGGGCTCCTGCAACACGGGGCTGAGTATGCTCCTCATCGGGATGCTCATGAGCGGTTTTCACTGGCGGGACCTGGCGGACCCGGGTATCCTGTGTTTCTGCGGGGTACGGCTGGTGCTGATCCCCTTCCTGACCCTCGCGGGATGCCGCATCTTCCACGCGGAGGCCCTGGCCTCCCAGGTGTCCCTCCTGCTGACGGCCATGCCCGCGGCGGGCACCACCGCCGTCCTGGCCGCCAAGTATGGCGGCGACGCGGAGTTTGCCGCCGGGTGCATCACCGCGTCCACCTTCCTCTCGATGATTACCATCCCCCTGTGGTGCGCCGCGGCCCTTTGAGATGTGCAAAGGGCTGCGGCCGTTGCTTTTTTATACAAAACCGGCAAGGGCGTTTTGTTGGAAATAATAAAAAGTTTGGGAATTCATGGAATGTATAGTAAAGGAACTTGACAATTTTTGCTGAAAATGATATGATGACCCAGCATTATCTGCGGGAAGCTTTATCGGCGAAGGCCACCGGTGGCCTTTCTTGTCACGTACCGTGACAAGAAAACCTCTAAAAACCATAGTTTATGGGTCATTTAGCATTCGGAACTGTTGCCTACGCGGATAAAAATTTTCTAAAGAGTGCATAAAAATTAATCGAGGAGATGTAAGGATGAAAAAAAGAAGCACCAGATTTCTTGCCCTGGCCCTGGCTGTTATGATGCTGGCCCTCACCGCCTGCGGCGGCGGCGGGGATAGCAGCACCCCCGGCGGCGGCGACAAGCCCCCCGCCCCCG
>CATOKC010000212.1 GCA_951800675.1 uncultured Oscillibacter sp. | reverse complement strand
GGGCGAGGCGGCGGACCTTCGTATAGAGCACGTAGCTGTAGCTGCGGGGCTTGGCGGCGAAGGCTATGCCGCCGTGGGTCCACTGGGGGGCCCGGGTAGAGCCCTGGCGGGCCCGGCCGGCGCCCTTCTGCTTCCAGGGCTTCCTGCCGCCGCCGGAGACCTCGGCGCGGGTAAGAGCGCTCTGGGTGCCCTGCCGGCAGTTGGCGAGGTGGTTTTTCACCACTTCATGCACAACGTGCATATTGGGCTCGATGCCGAAGATGGCGGCATTGAGCTCCACCTGGCCGACCTCGCTGCCGGCCATGTTCAAAACTTTCGTCATTTCTCAGCACTCTCCTTTCCCTTAGCGTCTCGCGGAGGCCTTCTGCGGGTTGACACGGGCGGAAGCCTTCTGCGGGTTGGCGCTGGTACCGGCCTCGCCCTTCTTGACGATGATGGTCTTGGCGGTGGAGCGGACCGTAACGAGGCCGCCCTTGGGGCCGGGGACCGCGCCGCGGACCACCAGCATGTTGAGCTCGGGGTCCACCTTGACCACGTCCAGGTTCATGATGGTCACCTGGTCGACGCCCATGTGGCCTGCGCCCTTGGTGCCCTTGAAGATCCGGCTGGGGTCCGTGCCGGAGCCCAGGGAGCCCTGGTGCCGGGCCACGGGGCCGGTGCCGTGGGTGGCCTTGAGGGTGCGGTTGCCGTGGCGCTTGACCACGCCCGCGTAGCCGTGGCCCTTGCTGATGCCGGTGACGTCCACATGGTCGCCCTCGGCGAAGGCGTCGGCCTTGACCACGTCGCCCACGTTCATCTCCGCGGCCTTATTGAGCTTGAACTCCTTGAGGTGCCTCTTGGGGGATACGCCGGCCTTGTCCAGGTGGCCCTTCTCGGGCTTGGTGAGCTTGCGCTCGCCCACATCGCCGAAGCCCAGCTGCACGGCCTCATAGCCGTCCTTCTCGCTGGTCTTCTTCTGGACCACGACGCAGGGGCCGGCCTCGATGACGGTGACCGGGATCACCTTGCCGTCGGCGTCGAAGATCTGGCTCATGCCGACCTTCCTGCCGATGATCGCTTTCTCCATTGTTTTTTCTCCTTTTTCAGGTTATTGGTCGGCTTAGATACGCCGGTTGGGTCCCCGGACGCATTGCTCTGCCGACTTGACCCGTCCGCCTCGCAAGCCGGCGGACATGGTGAGCATACAAATTTAAGATTTAGAGCTTGATCTCGATCTCCACGCCTGCGGGCAGCTCCAGGCTCATGAGGGCCTCCACGGTCTTGGGGCCGGAGCTGGTGATGTCGATGAGGCGCTTGTGGGTGCGCCGCTCGAACTGCTCTCTGGAGTCCTTGTTGACGTGGACGGAGCGCAGGATGGTCACCACTTCCTTCTTGGTGGGCAGGGGGATGGGGCCGGACACGCCGGCGCCGGTGCGCTTGGCCGTCTCCACGATCTTCTCGGCGGACTGGTCGATGATCTGGTGATCATACGCCTTCAGGCGGATTCGGATCATTTCTTTTGCCATTTGCTTGTTCCTCCATAATTTGTACAAAGTAGTTCTTCGATGTTCCTTACTCTGTACGGCGAGAAAATTTTCTTTCCGCGTTTCCGTGCGTATCATTCCCGCTCATAGAAAAGACCGGCACAAAAGGCCGGTACTTGTCCATGGCGCAGCGATCTACGCCGCGAAAAGGACCTTCTCAGCCGCCCGATTATCGGACATACTCCACGGAAGTTACCGGCTCGCGCCGCAATCTCCCGTATCATCGCAGTGCCGCAGGGCCCTCCAGGCGCAAAAACCTGGCATCCCTGCAAAAGCTTGTTTATTTTACCCCATCCCATCCCGCTTGTCAAGGGGATTTTTACATTTTTTCTTGAATTTTTTCACAGAGGGGGCTCTCCCGCAGAAATGCCCCGCCGGGACCGGCAGGGCATACCTTATTATAAAACGTCATACAGCGCGTTGAGCACCGTCCAGCCCTGGGGATAGGGGCGCATGAGGTTCCAGTACCCCGCGCCCCGCAGGCCGTGGCGTGCGATGAGGCGCAGCTTTGCGGACATGCTCCGGGCGTCCTCGAACCAGACCTCGTGGACCGTGCCGTCCTGGGTGTAGCGGAAATAGGGGCTCTGGGCCGCCTCGTCGAATTCAATCTCCGCCCGGTTCTCCACTGCCAGCTCCACCGCCCGCTGGTTGGAGATGGACTGGGCCTTTGTCTCTCCCCGGCGGTAGGGCAGGGGCCAGTCGTAGCCGTAGTTGGGGATGCCGAGGTAGATCTTCTCCGAAGGGATCACGCTCAGCGCGTAGCGGAGCACCGCCTCCACGTTGGGCAGCGGGGCCACCGCCATGGGCGGGCCGTAGGTGTAACCCCATTCGTATGGATGGAAGTTATTAACACATACTTTTGCCGCCGTAACTCTTATACAGATTCTGCCAAGTCGAGGATTCGATTGCACTCGTTGGAGAACTTGAAATATACTTGGATATGCTTGGCGTCGTTTACAACAATACGGTCAATAAGATGAGTGATGACCGCCCGGTCCAGCGTCTGGATATTTCCAAATTTTTCAAAGAAGGAGATAAACTCATCATCCGCCTTGCGTGAATCTTTAATGGCTGCGAGGCTATCCTGTAACTGCTTGATGTGGGCTTCCTGGGTGAGCATTTCCGCTTTGTATTGTGCGCGGAAATGCTCATATTCTTCCTGATCCAAAATTCCCTTTTGCAGATTATCGTACAACTTAAACCGCGCCTCGCTTAGCCGTTGCTTTTCCTTCTCAGCGCGGTGGAGCGCAGATGTGTACTCATCCCGCATGTTGCTGCTGACGCTTTGTTTCCGCGCCTGCTCTATGGCTTTTTTAGCATCAACCAGAAGTCCAATCTGCCTCTGCACTGCGCTCAAGGTGATCTTTTCCAGCTTCTTTTCTGAGGTGTATGGGCACTGGCATTTATCAGCAGCATATGTACGGGTCGGGCAGCGGTAGCTGCCATACCCGTTCGTTGTACAACGGTTGAGGCGGCGGCCACAGGTGCCGCAGAAGACCATGCCCGAAAGCAGATATGTCTCTGTATTCTTCGGGGCAACCCGTGTATGCCTGGAAAGCCGGTCGTGAACGATTGTAAATTGTTCATCGGAGATAATAGCCTCATGAGTCCCCTCTACCACAATCCACTCCGTCTGTTCGTTGGGAACCATCTGCTTGCTGCGATAGGAAATGCTCTTGAATTTCCCCTGGACAAGATTTCCAATATATACCTCATTTCGCAAAATAGAGTTGATGGTTGTGATGGACCAGGTTCCTACCTTTTTGCCGCCGCTGGAGTGACTAACAAAACCCTTGCACCCCTTTTGCGTTTTGTACGCAGAGGGAGTTATAATATGCAGGGCGTTCAGTTTCTTTGTGATTCCGCTGGCGGAGGCTCCGTCAGCATACCAGTTAAAAATCATGCGGACGACTTCCGCCGCCTCTGGGTCAATCACTAGCTTGTGCCGGTCCTCCGGGCTTTTCACATATCCGTATGGCGCATAGTTCCCGATGAACTCACCAGAGTTGCGTTTCATATCAAGTGTGCTCTTTATTTTGATAGAAAGCTGCCGGATGTAATCATCGTTCACAATGTTTGAGAAGGATACGATTGCACTGCAATAGGTTTCCGGGCTTTTCAAACTGTCCAGGTTGTTAAGAACAGAAATCACTCGAACCCCTTTTTGTGGGAAATAGTCCTCCATCAGTTTGCCAAGTTCGGGATAGTTCCTGCCAAGGCGGGACAAATCCTTAAAGATAACGCAGTTGATTTCACCAGCTTCGACAGCGCGCATCATCTGCTGAAACGCTGGCCTGTTGAGGCTCCCACCGGCATATCCATCGTCTGAATATACTTTGACAGAGGCGATCTGCTCCCCTTGCTGCTCCATATACTCGATATGTTTTGAAATGATCCGCTGCTGATTTTGGATGCTGTCACTTTCAGGCTTATCCCCGTCTTCTTTGCTGAGACGGACGTATTGTCCAACGTGCCATACGTTCGATTGCCGATTCTTTTTATTTGTCCTTCCGTTTTGCAGGAACGTCATTTTATACTCCTTTCTGCCGCAAGGCTAGATTTGCAAAACGGTATCTGCAAGCCCAATTATAGCAGATACCTGGGTGCCGTCAAGTTTGTGCCTGCTTCTCCATGTGTACGTTCAAAACATCAATAATACACTCTTGTAGATGTTTCCCTTCACTGGAAAAAAACACAGTAACACTTGCGCCTTCACATTCAAAAGCATCCGTATTCACTTCCTGGTTCATGTTGCGCGCGCCTTG
>CATOKC010000211.1 GCA_951800675.1 uncultured Oscillibacter sp. | reverse complement strand
AGGCGCCCCCTTGCCCGGGCTGGTCGGTCTGGGCCGCTTTGCACAGGCCGATGCACCCAATCTGAAACAGATCATCATAGTCGTAGATGCAGCCCTTGTCCAGGGTATGGACACAGTCCCCTATTACCCTGCCTACAAGGCCCATATTATCTTCTACTTTTACTCGCTGCTCTTCCGTAAGCGACAGCATACTATTCACCTCCAGATACTTGCTAAGCTCACGCTGCCCCAGCCCGCTGGGCCAGTAGTTTCCTGCTCTCCCGGATCACGACCCTGCAGTAATACTCGCCCAGGTGGCCAATATGGGCATGGGACATGGGTGCCTGCACAATGTATGCCAGCCACTGGTACGCCCTCTGCCTGGTCATCAGGCCGGACTTGTGAAGCTGGTCGAACTGCTGATGAGCCTCATACCGCAACCGCCGCAGCTCCGGAGGGGCCAGCGTGCCCATCGGCTCCTGGGTACCCGGATGTGCCATAACAAAGGAGTTACACGCGGGATAGTTGGAGCAGACATATACCTGTGCGCCCGGGCGGTGGGTTTTACAGATCCCCTCAGCGCTGCGCAGTACCGCTGGCTGGCCACAGTGGCATCGGACCTGCCCAGATACGCCTTTTGGGTTCCATACCTTTCCCCGAATTGATTTCTGTCTCATGCTCAAATCCTCCAAATAAAATAGAAAGAGCCGGAAGGCTGCCGAAAAAAGACAGTGCAAAGCCAAGCGCTGGGATAGTGGGGTCGCACCCAGCCATTGACTCTGCACTGTATTTCAGCAGCCTTCCGGCTACAATTTTATGAGACAAGACCTGCGTCGTGTGGATCCGGCTATACAGCAGATCCGTAACGATTCCCTGCTAAGTTCCGGCAGGTCTGACGCCAGGTTATCCCGGCGTATCGAGAGCCTGAACGCAGTGTCTTGCTATGGATAAATATTACCATAAATATTTTGAAAAGTCAACTAAATTCCAAAAAATACACGGTTTATTCACAAATTTTGTGTCAAAGTGAGTATGGGAGCGCGAAGTCAGTATTACGGCTCGTCTTCTTCATCCTCCCACTCGTCATAGGCGTATTCCTGGCGCTTCTTTGTGATATGGAGCGTGGCGATTACTCCGGCCACGATGGCCAGGCCGACCAGGAAGATGACTGCTGGAATCGGAAGGCCACCTTGCTGCCCCTCTTTCTGGGGGCTGACTGGAGCCTCCGGCACGGGGTCGGATACAGCGGGCGGAGGCGGGTCGGTCTGCTCAGGTTCCAGGTCAGGGATCGGGGCGGTGGAGTGAATGCAGCTCAAGGTATAGCTCGTGCTGCCGCCCAGGTCCATGGTCAAAACGCCATACTCGTCTACCACAACCGGAACAGGAAAGATGCCGGCATCGGTGCGCAGCTCAAACTCCACCCCGGCCCAGCGCGTCCCTAACTGCAAAACCAGTTGGTCGGGCTGCTGTGTGATTTTCGGCTCAGTGCCGTCGGTATCCGCATAGGCGGCAGGGGTTAAAACGGCGGTCAGCACCATGATGGTTATGAGCATGGGAAACAGCCGGTTTTTTCGCTTTTTTGATCTATTCATCGGTTTATCGCTCCTTTGCAATGGATAGCAAACGGGCGGAGCCGTTTTACCAGCTCCGCCCGTTCAAAGATAACATGGATCATATCAATTTGCTCGAATTTATACTGTTTCATGATCGGCAAGGACGGTCTCTATGTCCCTCCCCCCGTAAAGTACGCGGGTGATGTTCACGATTTTGCGGTCGTGATCCGGCGTATAGAACACACAGTAATGGTCTACCGGCATAACCCGCCAGCCCCGGCTATACCATGGCTCTTTTTCATACCGGCGATACCGCTCCGGCATCCGTTCAAGGGCGCAAATATTTTCCTCCAGTCTGGCAAGCTGCGCCGCAGCGTTCTGGACCGATTGAAGCTCGTATGCGATATACGCAAAGATGCCGCGCAGGTCCTGTTCTGCTTGAGCTGCGATCTCGACTGAATATGTCATATACTGTGGTCCTTTCGGATTTCGTCAAAAACCCTGTTTGCCGGTCTTGTCCTGCCCGCCAGAACATCCTGGTATCCCTTATCCAATTCCTGGTCAAGTTCCTGCGCGGTCAGCTTGCCCATATCCACTACCCTTGCCTGCGGCAGCTTCATTTCAAAGGGGATGCCTCGCTGCAAAATGATTTGCTTGTAAAACATATTGATGGCGTTCGAGACGGGTATGCCCAGTGCGGCTAAAATGCCCTCAGCCTGTTCCTTTACTTCCGGCTCAATGCGGGCATAGAGATTCGCTGTTTTTGCCATGTGAAACGCTCCTTTCCTGTGAATGACGATCAGCTTCTCTAAATATTATATCTCTATGTCCGCACAATAGCAATACATTTTTGAAATTTATATCATCATCAAATTGGGAACCAGATAGCTGTTTCAGCGCACGGTGGACATATGGGTGATGACGCCCCAGATCCGGTTGCTCTCATAGTTGATGCCCAGGATGCGTACCGAGACGCGGCAGCCGCGGGGCGGCCGTCCCCGCTTGGGATAGGTACACAGGCAGTCGATGCCGCCGTCCAGGGAGACAAACACTCCGGTAGTATCCACCATACTGACTGTACCCACATACAGGCTGCCCACCGCGTACTTTTTCAGCGCTTTCTCGTAGGGGTTCTCGCCCGCCTGCTTGACGGACGCCGACACCCGGAGCTGGCTCCGGTGGTCGCGGTCCACCTCCAGTACCCTTACCAGCACGCGCTGGCCAGACTGATAATGGGCAGTGGCATCCACCCACCGCTGGTAGGACAGCTCCCGCAGCGGGATATAGCATTCCGCGCCGAACAGGTCCACGAAGATGCCCGCCCGGATCACGGAGACCACCCGGGCCTCGGCGCAGATGCCTGCGTAGATCTGATAGTTTCCGTCCCGGTCCGTGCGGAAATAATACTCCTTCCGCTTCATGGCCATGGCCTCCAGGCGGCTGGCCGCCACAATCCCGCTCTCCTGGTCGATGCCCTTGATGATGTAGTCCACCTCGGCACCCAGCCGTTTGTTAAGCAGGTAGTGCAGGACATCGCCCTTGGGCTGCCCACGGTAGTCCTCCGGTTCCTCCACCGCCTCCAGTACCGGGATAATGACCTTGTAGTCGCCGTGGTAGGTGACGGCGTAGGACATCTCCGGGTTGTCCGCCAATCGCTCTACACCTTGGATGGTGCCCGTGAGGATCTTCTTGCCCTTCAAGGACTCCACCAGATCCAGCAGGTCGCTGCGCAGCTTGTCCGTATCCGTCTCAACCGTGCGCTCAGCGTCGATGGAAACCACGCGCTGGCCACGCCGGCCAGGCATTCTGAGCCGGCTTTTGGGCTGCCCGGAGTCAGTCTGGGCGGCGGTGGGTCCGGACTCGCCCGCAGCCTCATCACCCGACGCTTCAGAGCCAGTCTGGGAACCGGCCTTTTCGTCCGCCCGGCCTTCAGCGCCTTCCAATAATTCCAGGTCAGTCTGGGGAAATTCCGGGGCGCCGCCGGGCTCCAACGTCCCATCTCCGGCAGGTTCCAAACCAGTATGGGGAACAGCGGGCGGCTCGCCCAGGCCAGGCGGTTCTGCGCCGGGTTCCAGGTCAGTCTGGGGCGGCTGTCCGCCTCCCGGCTCCTGATTCGTCTCAGTCTGGGGGGCATTGGGGTCCAGCGGCGTGCCGTCCGCCAGTTCCAGGTCAAACGGGGACGGAGTACTGGACTCGCCGCCCGGTACCAGACCTGTGCCGCTGGCGTCAGCTTCAGCGGCCTGCTCCGCAGCCTCGCCGGCGAGCAGGGTGTCCTGATCCTTCAATTCCTTTTTCGTACGTGCCATGATTCGTTTCCTCCTTGTAGTTGATAAAAATAATGCGTGGTTGCCTAAAAATCAGACGGCGGCTTCGCACTCTCGTAGAGGGTCGGTCTCCGCCTGGCACGCTTGGGTGTTTCTGCCGGCGCCGCCGCAGGGGCGGACGCCGGTTCCGCAGGCGGTGCATGTTCTTCTGGAGCTGGGGCAGGTATAGCCTCCGGCACTTCAGGGGCAGGCTCTGGGTCCACAGCGGGGGTGCGTTGGAGTAGTGGATAGTCTCGTATACTGGTTTTGACACACTCTTTGGCATAGGGGTGGCCAGTGTAGTCAAACTTCCTCGCCCGCAGGATTTTCTGGCCACGGATGATGATCAGCAGTTGATCATTGGGCAGCCGCAGCACCTCGTCGGGCGTAAGCAGCCTGCGGCGGCCAAGGCCCTGCGTATATCGGTATTGGGGAATGATCTGGGCAATGGCGATGCTCTGCCGGGTCGTCATGGTGGAGTTGACCTCCACCGTCATATCTCCG
>CATOKC010000210.1 GCA_951800675.1 uncultured Oscillibacter sp. | reverse complement strand
GTCTCCCATGTCGTGTCCGTCCAGGCTGGCGGTGTTGTCCGTCTGCCAGTTGATATCCTGGAGCGTCAGGGTGCGTCCGCCGTCCTGGATGGTCTTGGGGATGTACGAGGTGTCCTGTCCGGCAAGGTTTGGATAGGACCGGGTGACGTTGACCGCCCTGGTGGAGCTGCCATAGCCGGAGGCTTCTACCTGTACGGTATCCAGCTGGAGGGTAAGCGTACCGGAGAGGCCGTCACTAGTGACGAACTCCCTCTGCTGGGGCAGCAGCTCCAGCACGGAGGCCATGTCTTTGTTCTTGCTTTCCAGCGTTACCGTCTCCACATGCTGGCGGCTCTCGTTCTCGGGGAGTTCCTGCTTCAGCAGGTCTATCAAGGTGTACAGGACGCCGTCCTGCTGAAAATCGGAGCGGGGGATGCCCGCCGGGTCCTCCTGGGGGCCGAGGTCATAGATCTTGCGGATCTCTCTGCCGTCCTCGCTCCGGGTAACGGAAGTGGGATAACAGGCTGCGGAGGCGTCCGCCGCCAGGGCGGAGGGGATGCAGGCCAGCGACAGGATCGTCAAGGTCATAAGCAGGGTAAAAAAGCGTTTCATGGGTTGGATTCCTCCTTAACTATATTTCACAGCCCCATCCGGAGCTTGTGAGCGGTGTCTACTGCATGGCCATGCCGCCATAGGACGGGCCCTCTTCCTCAAAACCGTCGGGAGGCGCCTCCTCCGGGGCCTCAGCGGGGCCGGGCGCGGCCCGCTCCTCGAAGCCGGAGGACTCTCTCTGGCGGGGCCGATCACAGCTTCTGGACTCGTGAATCTGAGTCAGCTCCTGATGGTAGGCGTACAGCACCGCATCCTGAAACTGCTGACGGAACTCCTTCGTGCAGGGGAAGCAGATATCCCGGTAGCCATCCTTGGCTTTGTAGCCGGGCATGGAGACGAAGGGACCTTTCGTGCTGTCTACGATCCGAAGTCCCCGAACAGCAAAGCAGCCGCCCAGGGTGACGGAGGCGTATGCCAGAACGTTGCCGCTGGTATTGATAGAGTGGATTTTCACATCCAGCTCCAGGGCAGCGGGTTCTTGTGCGGGTGCAGGAGCGGGAGCGGTTTTGGAAGCAGCTTTTTTAGCCATAATCAATTTCTCCTCATGTTTTTATTTGGAAGCGGCAAAGGTCCCGGCGCGGGACCCCAAGCGCCGCAGGTCCCAGTGGGTAAGCTCCATGGTCCTGGGCCCGTCGTCCAGGTGAACGTCCGTCAGGTATTTCAGGACCAGAGGGTAGGAAAAAACGCCGCGTTCCTCGGGGAAGCGGCGCTTCAGTTCGGAGGGGGAAAGCCAGCCTGTGGCGGCGATATAGGCCCGGCGGACAACCGGCGGCCCGAAGCCGCCCTGCCGCAGTTCCTCCGGCAGCTCCGCGGGCTTAGGAACAAGCCGGTCATGGTCCAGGCAGTAGCGAACCTTCAGGGCGGAGACACATTTCCGCGCCGCCGCCAGCACCTCCGAGCTCCCCCGCCAGGGAGTCTGGGCCAGGCAGTTCGTAACAAGGACGTCTTCAAGGTCCTGTCCACTGGGGGATAGACCCGCCCGGCGGATGAGGGGCAGCTTCCGCGCCCCATTCATCAGTCCAAGCTCCTTCACCGCATCGCCGGGAAGGCTCCGGTAGTGGGTAAGGACGTCTTGGACGGCGTCAAAGCGGGTTTCCGTCCAGAGGTTGGACCCGAGCTGCAGATCGTCGATGGTATAAAAAGAAAGATTCATCACGTCATCTCCATTCCGCCGGAGGAAGCCTCCGGCTGTTGCTGCTGGGAGTTCTGAATCTCCGCCAGCTTCTCCGCCGCCCAGTCGGGCAGATACTGCTCATCCAGCACGCCAGCAAAATCGCCGCGGGCCAGACGGGTTTTTTCACCGTCACTCAGGCAGACCGCGAATATAGTGGTGCCCAGCTTGGAGGGAGAGCATCCCGCACCTCCGGTCGCCAGCCACAACTGGTCATGGGGGCTCCAGCAGCTCTCCCGAAGCGCGTCGGGACTCAGCACCAGCACCTTCCCCTCATAATCCAGCTTGAACGGATTACCGGCGCAATGTTCCGGGCCAAACAGGCCAAGGGCTTGGTAAGCCTCCCGTGTCTGGCGGATGAACGCTTCCAGCAGCGGGGAGGATGCATTCACGGTGAAGTGGCGGTTTCGTTTTCCATCCGAGGGCACATAGGGCCTCCGGGCCCACTGGCGGACATCCTCGCTGATTTCACGGGGCAGGGCCATTTCGCTCAGGGAGTTGGAAAGAACGAACCAAACCCGCTTAAAGCCGTAGGCTTCCAAGATGGACTGCGCACAGCCCTCGTCCAGCGCCGGGCTATCGTCGTGGCCATGCTCCCGGAGGGCTTTCTCAATGTCCCGCGCGCATTTGACATTTTCACGAAAACTGTCCTCATGCTTCTGTGTTTCGCCGCAGCGCACGGCCTCGGCGCGGGAGTAAGGATACAAGTAAGGAAAATCAGACGCCATAAATGACAGCCTCCTCAATCATAAGCTCCTCCAGCGTATCCAGGCAGACGCCGGACTGGCGGAGCAAGTCCAGCATCTCCGTCGGCACGTCCCGGAGGTCCGGCGCGTCCGCAACGCTGATGGTCAGTCTGCCGTTCTCGGCGAAGACGTCCAGCTTGGAGCCTTTGGGGATGCCCGCCCGCTCCAGAAGCTTCTCCGGTATCTGGGCCGGCTCCTCCTCCAGCGTGCAGGGGCAGGGAGTCTCGCAGCGCTCGCAGGGGCCGCAGACCTTCGCCAAGTGGACCAGCAGGTCCGACGCCAGGTTCTTCAGGCTATGGATGGATCGGACCAGTTCTCCGGCTGTCATTTTCTCTTCCAGAATGACGATGGTGTGGTCCATGCCGTGGACGTCCAGCGCCTCCTCGTGCTGAAAGCCGCTGGCGTTAAGGATTTCCCTGCGGATTCGCAAGCCTTTTTTGCCGGTCTCCAACGTAAATTTCATAATGTGTTCCTCCTGTTTTTTGTTTGATTGACCGCCCAAAGCTCCACTTGAGGTTTGTGGATCAGGCGGTATTTCCGCTCCGGAGTTTCCGCGGTCTCTGTCTCAAACAGGGACATCTGGGCGGCGCCCCGGTGCTTTTCGGGGTCGTAGTTGGTGATGATCAGCTCCTCGTACCGGCTGCCGGACTTGTGGGACATGCTGTTGGGGCGGTCGGTGCTGTAGATGTAGAAATCCTGGTACAGCTTCCGGATGAAGCGGCAGTTGTTGTAGGAAACCATGACAAAGCCCCGGCAGTTCCGCAGGACTCCGTGGAGGCGGGCGTGGTCCTGCATGGAGAATTCCACCGCGTAGCAGTCCTCAGCCTGGTAATAGGGCGGGTCGCAGTAGAAGGCCACGCCGTCCCCGTCGTACTGCCGGATCAAGGATTGAAAGTCCTTGTTTTCCACTACAACCTTAGCGAACCGCCGGGAGCAGTCCCAGATGAGGTGGAAAAACTGCCGGATGTCGCAGGCCCGCCCGGCGAAGGCGGTTGTGTTGCTGTTGTAGCTGTAGCGAATCAGTTTGTAGTAGTTGGCGGCGCGGGTCACATCGCCAAGGGCCGCCCGCTCCAGCAGCAGGTCGCGGAGCTGCTCGTACTCCGGTGGCTTCAGATGGATTTTCGCCAGCTCCAGGTTTTCCTCCAGATACTCGTCGGTGAACTCCTCCTTTTTGAAGAACTTCAGCAGGACATTGAAGTCGTCGCGGGAGTTCAGGGGAAGGAAGGCCAGCTCCAGAAGCAGGGCCAGGGGGCGGTTCTTGATGCAGTAGAAGAGATTGGTCAGGTTGCTATTGTAATCGTTGTAGATTTCAGCACAGCCTTTTTTCAGGGGGCGGGACAGAAGGACGGTTCCACTGCCGCCGAACACGTCCACAAAGCAGCTGCACAGGGACGGAAACAGCTTGTGGATGAGCCAGAGCAGTTTTCCCTTCCCGCCGAACCAGGGGAAGCAGGGTTTCACACCGTATCCTCACCGCCTTTCCCGTCGTCGCAAGCTCTGTATCCCTCGTCCTGCCGCAAGCGGCAGGACTCGCTCACTTCGCTGTCCCTCCTCTCCCCACCGAGACCGCTTTGCTGGGTCTCGGCGGGGGCCCCGTCAGGCTCCACAAACTTATCCAGCGCCGCCTCCAGGCCGTCCACCGCTGCCTGGAGGCCCTTGATCATGACCTTCAGCTTACGGATGGTACGGAGGATATCCCCGGCGGTTTTGGCATAGAAATAGCCGTCCGCGCCGCTGCAAATGGGTACGGACTTCCGCCGGAGCTTGTTCACCAGCTTCCGTAGGTCCGTGCCGCTCATTTCCATGGCGCGCTCCAGCTCCGCGCTTTTGATTGTGCGCCGCCTGCCCTTGAACGCTC
>CATOKC010000209.1 GCA_951800675.1 uncultured Oscillibacter sp. | reverse complement strand
TCTCTCGTGACGATGAATCCGCTGGGGACAGTAATTCAATCGTGAATCAGAAAAAATACCTGGAGGGCTACGCCGCTGACCACGGGTACGGAAATTGTGTCCACTACACCGATGACGGATGGTCGGGCGGCAACTTCGACAGGCCGGCATGGAAACGGCTGGTAGCCGACATTGAGGCCGGGAAAGTGGCTCTGGTACTCACAAAGGACATGAGCAGAATCGGCAGAGATTATCTGCAAACCGGTTTCTATACGGAAGTCCTCTTTCGCAAATTCGGGGTGCGCTTCATCGCCATCGGCAACAGCATCGACAGCGCCGACCCCAGTTCCAGCGAGTTCGCACCGTTCGTCAACCTTGTGTGGGGGAAAAAGATGCAGGCAAAAAACGAGAACTTTGTAAGGAAGAAAAGTAAAAAATATTTCACTTTGCGTTAGAATAATAGATTTCTGGAGACTATTGGAATAAATTTCCGCTTCCTTTCAAAAATAACGCTGCCGGAGATGCAAAATCGCCGTTTTTAATTGGGAGTGAAGTCACTATCACCCTCCCAGGCCAGGGAGGGATTTACCGTCGCAATGAGCTGGAGGGATAATCTGGAGGCGGCTCTGGAGGGTCCGTTGAGGGCATGTCTTGCAAGGCTGGCGGAAAAAGGAAAGGCGGCTGGATAATCGAAAGCACCGGGCATAACCAGACAACGCGACGCCCCAGGCATATGCCTGGGGCGTTTGGTTTCCGCATAGCGGCGCCATTTCCCGTCATTGTTACATATGCTTCGCTTGTGCGGGGTTCCTTGGTGGTGTTGGTAATAGCTTTTCAATAAGCTTCCGGCTATACTGTCGTTACAACAAACGGGAAGGAGAACGACAGAATGGCACAGACTCGAAACTTGTGTGCTCAGCTCGCCCTGGACCTCCACGCAAAGGTCTGCGAGGCCAGGGAACAGTCGGGACTGACCACTGCACAGTACATCACCAGCCTGCTCACGGAATATTACGCTATGAAAGAAAATGGAGGAAAAGAAGTCATGATGAATGGAAAAACCCGAACCCTCGCCTTCCAGATCGACGAGGACCTCTTCAACCGGATCAAGGCCCACCTGGAGCGGGAAACCCAGCGGACCGGCAGGAAGCTGACCCAGCGGGAGTTCGTGCTGAACCTGATCGAGGAAGCGCTGATCGAGGCTGAGGAGGCTGCCGCTGAGGAAGCCGAGCGGGTCAACGCCTCCATGGCCAGCACCAGCTCCACCGGGACCACCACCGAGGAGGATGATCCCAAGGAGGACCTGCCCCCGGAGAAGCCCTAAAACGCCACAGAGCCCCCCGTGTGGCCCCGTTGAAGCCCTTGCGCCACAAGGCCCCCAGCATCCCAAAACCAAAGGGATGCCGGGGGCTTTTTTCGTTCCCAGCAGGGTGAGTCAGACGCTGAAGTTCAACTGGCGGTAGTAGCCGTCGTAGACGTGGGAAATGGGCTTGTCCGCCACGGCGGGGCGGTTCGGGCCATAGAGCAAACTGCCCAGCTTATAGCTCACGCCATTGACACAGACATTCTCCCCGGCGCTGTGGCTTCCAAACTTTGTCAGCCAAGCCAGGGCCTCCCGCACCGTGCAGCCCCGGCGAAGCTGTCCCTGTTCGTCCCACAGCGGATCATAATCCAGTCCCATTGTACAAAAAACCTCCCATATTTTTTACAACACCGCTGAACATTGTAACTGGAAAGACCAGGAAAAGCAATGCCGGACATGGAGAAAAAGACGGGCGGATTTCGTGAAAGTTGGGACTTGACAGCGCAAACATTACGGCCCCAGGAGAAGCAGCCGGGCAGGGTATCCCCAAAGGAGTACCCTGCCCGGCTGTTTTTGCTTTCGGCCAGATTGGGGGTGAATTTATTTTGAACGCAAACATGGCCTACGGCTTCACGGAAACGGAGCTGGACATCGCCAAGCACACGGATTTGCCGGACCTGCTGTCCTCTCTGGGCTATACGCTGAAGCGGATCGGCAGCTACTACACCACGGCGGAGATGGACAGCATCCGCATCAAGGAGCGCCTTACCTGGAGGCGCTACTCCACCCGGCAGGGCGGCGATGCCATCTCATTCCTCCAGGAGTTCTGCGGAATGCGCTTCCCGGAGGCGGTGGATTACCTTCTGGCCTATCACGGGCGGTCCAGAGACTCCCCCGACCGCAACAAGCCCATCCCCCGCCCCAAGCCGCCTCCGCCCAGGGAAAAGCCGCCCTTCGTCCTGCCTCCCGCGAACCCGGACCAGCGGCGGGTGTTTGCGTATCTTCGCAAGCGGGGAATTGCGTCTCAGGTAATCCAACGCTTTCTGGACGCCGGGCTTCTCTACGAGGACGCCCCATATCACAATTGCGTGTTTGTCGGCAGGGACGGCAGCGGCCAGCCCAAATTCGCCAGCAAGCGCGGGACCTTGGACTTCAATGGGTCCGGATTTAAACGGGACGTCCTGGGCAGCGACAAAAAGGTGGGCTTTCGGCTGCCCTGTGAGCCGGAGATCGAGGAGGTGGCGGTCTTCGAAGCCCCTATAGACCTTATGAGCTTCTGCACCCTCTGCCCGGAGGTCCACAGCAACGCCGTCGCCCTTTGCGGGCTGTACAGCGGACCGCTGGACACCTACCTTCGGGACCATCCCCACCTGAAATCCATCAAGCTCCTGCTGGACCATGACGAGCCTGGGATCAAGGCGGCGAAGAAGATGCGGGAGAAGTACCGGGCGGCTGGGTACGAGGTGGAAATCCGGGTCCCGAAGTACGGCAAGGACTGGAACGCGCAGCTCAAATACAAACTCACGGGAGTCTTAGAGGAGGTGAAGCCACCCAAAAACAAAGAAAATCCCACTAAAAAGGAGGAAACCAAACCTATGGCGAACTTAGGCAAGATCATCAGCGACAAATCCACAGCGGACGCCAAATGGCGGGAGGAGCGGCAGGCGGACAAGGAAACCGCCGCTGCCCTCCGGGACGCCAGCGTCATACAGATCACCAAGGACCCCGAAAAATTTGCCTGTTACCTGGAGCTCCAGGGGGACAACCCCTCCTACAGTTCCGGGAACATCGCCCTGGCCATGGCCCAGCTCCCGGAGGCCACCGTGGTCCATACCCGCGGCCACTGGAAGGACCTGGGACGTTTTGTGTTGGACCCGGAGCTGAAGAACGGCGCCAGCATCTTCACCCGGTCCGCCACGGGCCGGGGCTACAACCTCACCAGCGTCTACGATATCGCCCAGACCCAGGGCCGGGAGCTGCGGACGGTCCAGCTTAAGGAGGACACCGAACCCATGGAAGCGGCCCTGTCCGCCCTGCTGAACTTCTCTCCGGTTCAGGTGGTGGCCGCTGAAAACCTGCCCTCCGGGGCCTATTATGACCCACGGCAGATGACGCTGGCTATTGACACCGCATGCCCGGACAGCCAGGCGTTCGCGGCCATCGCTGCCGAGATTGCCCAGGCCCGGTTCCATGACCGGGGCCGCAATCCCGCCTACAGCCGGGAGGGCTGTGAACTGAGCGCCCAGAGCGTGTCGTACATTTTGTGCCGCCGTTTCGGCGTCCAGCGGGAGCTGCCGGACCTGACGGGAATGGCGAAGCGCTGTCAGGGCTGGACGCCCGAAGACCGGCTGGCCTTTCTGAAGGAAATCCAGGGCATGAGCCGTCAGATCGGCGGCTCCATCGAAAAGACCATCTCCCCGCCCCAGCGGAAGGCTCCGGCTCGGAGCGGGGACGAGAGATAGTCCCACTATTTTGAGATAGGAGAACAACATGAAAAGAACGATTCCTTTGCTCCTGGCTGCATTCCTGCTTTCCACGCTTCTGTCCGTTCCCGTCCAGGCCGCCGAGACGGCTGACGCCACCAAGCCGGTCAGAGACAGCGCCTACTACCCCATTTCCGTGGAGGAGTACACGGCTGGCGACTTCGACGAGCTGCGCATCCAGAAGGTGTATCAGCTGTCCCTGGACGATGACCCCAGCCTCATTCCTACGGAGGATTTTGAGCGGAACGGGCGGCTGTATTACCTGCTGGATATGACCCGGAAGGATGAGGTGGGCGTGGACACCAAGCCCCATGTCCAGACGGTCACCCTCCCCAGCGATACCAACAATATGGAGAAAATCCTCCAGACCCTGGACGCGGAGATTGAGACTGTCACGGAGGACGGCTACACCGGAAAGCTGCACCTGGACCACACCACGGTCAAGGTCACGACCGACGGCTACGCCACCAAGACCGGAACCGTGTCCGCTACCCGGACCTATCCGAATTTGTCGGATGCGGACCTCTCCCTGGTGCCCAAGACCATCTCCGACGGCGGACGGAGCTTGACCCTGGCGGACGTGCAGTGGAGCAATTCCACTCAGG
>CATOKC010000208.1 GCA_951800675.1 uncultured Oscillibacter sp. | reverse complement strand
CGACGGTACATCTTGCGGATATTCCCGTCATCATGGCCACCGCCAAGGGCGCGGAGTACGACAAAATTCAAAGCCTGGATTTGGGCGCGGATGATTACCTTGTGAAGCCCTTCGGCATGATGGAAATGGTGTCCAGGGTAAAGGCCGTCCTGCGCCGCTGCCGCCCGGTATCTCCGGCAAAGCAGCTGACAGCCGGGGGACTGACGGTTGATCTGGAAGAACGGACTGTCACCGCAGATGGAGCACGTATCCTGCTCACCTACAAAGAATTTGAACTGCTCCGGCTGTTCCTCTCCCGCCCCGGCGTGGCGTTCACCAGGGAGCAGCTCTTGTCCGACATTTGGGGCATGGATTACACCGGGGAGACGCGGACGGTGGATATGCACATCAAAACGCTCAGGCAGAAGCTGGGGGACTATGGCGCAATGATCGAAACAGTCCGGCATATCGGCTACCGGCTGGAGGCAAAGCCATGACAAAGAAAATTTTCCGTTCCATCCTGCTGGCGGCGGTCTCCGTTCTTCTGGCAAGTCTGGTCATCATCATGGGCTGTCTGTATGACTATTACAAAAACGTGCAGGAGAAACAGCTGCGGGATGAGCTCCGTTTGGCCTCCTATGGAACAGAGGTGGACGGATTGGATTATCTGGAGCGGTTGGCCTCTCCTTATCGGTTCCCATCCACGGCAGATTTTCGCCTGACCTGGATCGCCCCCGGCGGCGAGGTACTCTTCGACACCCACGTCCCGGCCTCCGAGATGGAGAACCACGCGGACCGAGCGGAGGTTCGGGAGGCCCTGGCCAAAGGTGAAAGTGGCGGGGTCCGCTACTCGGAAACGCTGACTGAGCGGACGCTGTACTGCGCGCAGCGGCTGGCGGATGGAACCGTCCTGCGTATTTCTATCAGCCAGCTGACGGTGTTTGCCCTGGCGATGGGGATGCTTCAGCCGATTTTGCTGACTGCGATCATAGCAGTCATTCTCTCTGCTCTGCTGGCCCACCGGATGGCGAAAAGCGTTGTCGCACCGCTGAACTGTCTGGATTTGGACAGACCATTGGAAAACGACGCCTATGAGGAATTATCTCCCCTCCTGGGACGCATCTACCAGCAGCACAGGCAGATCGAGGCACAGCTTCGGGAACTGCAACGGAAAACCGAGGAATTCGAGCAGATCACAAAGAGCATGAGTGAGGGACTTGTCCTACTGGACAGAAAAGGCGTGATTTTGAGTATCAACCCCGCCGCGCAAAAAATCTTTCATGCGGGCAGCTCCTGCGTTGGGCAGGACTTCCTTGTGGTAGACCGTGACCATGAGATCAATCTTGCCATTCAGACCGCGCTGGAAGGGGGACACAGCGAGATCCGCGCTGTGCGAAACGACCGGGAGGTTCAATTTGACATCAGCCGGATCACAGCGGATGGCGCTGTGGCGGGGACGGTGCTGCTGGCCTTTGATGTGACGGAGCAGGCCGCAGCGGAGCGCAGCCGACGGGAGTTTACCGCCAACGTGTCCCACGAATTGAAAACTCCTTTGCAGTCCATCATGGGAAGCGCCGAGCTGTTAGAGAACGGCCTTGTCAAGCAGGAGGATGTTCCGCAGTTTGTCGGCGTCATCCGCACAGAGGCGGCGCGGCTGGTAACGCTGGTGGAGGACATCATTCACTTGTCGCAGTTGGATGAGGGGATTGCCCCGGCAGAGGAACAGGTGAACCTTCTGGAGCTGGCCCGCAGCGCGGTTTCCGCTCTGCGGGTGCGGGCGAAGGAAAGGCATATTGACCTGTCCGTTTCAGGCGAAAATCTGATGGTAGATGGAGTGCGGAGTTTCTTGTATGAAATGTTCTATAATCTGATAGATAATGCGATCAAATACAACTTAGACGGCGGCAGAGTGGAGGTCGCTGTTTCCGCAGGTGAAATCGGCGCAACTGTTTCCGTGAAAGATACCGGAATCGGCATCCCGCCGGAGTATCAAGCCAGAGTATTTGAGCGGTTTTTCCGAGTGGATAAAAGCCGCTCAAAGGCTTCCGGCGGCACCGGGCTGGGGCTGTCGATTGTAAAGCATATCGCGCAGTATCATCACGCCGATCTCAGTCTGCACAGCAGGATCGGGGAGGGAACTAATATTTCGATTGTCTTTCCCAACATAGGAGCACATCTCGGTTCGCAGTCATAAACTGTTGCTGTAAACAACACGATGCTCTATCAGTGAGCGGATTGGAGTGTGTCAGCATGTGCGGAATTGCGGGATTTAGCAGTTTTGAAAAAGATTATCTGACTCAAAGGAAGATGTGGGACGCTGTCCTGGGGGAAATGCGACATATTTTGCGCCATCGGGGGGGAGACCAGGAGGGACAATTTTTAGAGAAGCAAATTGGTCTCAGCCACAGCCGTCTGTCCATTCGGGATGTGGAGGGAGGCACCCAGCCTATGGTTCGCCGGCAGGATGAAAAAGAGTATGTTATTGTCTATAATGGCGAACTCTACAACGTTGATGAACTGAAGCGGATTTTACCAAACTGCGTTTTCTCTACAACGACAGATACCGAGGTGCTCCTCTATGGCTACATGGAATATGGCCCGGACTTTTTCTCCCAACTTAACGGTATTTACGCTGCTGCCATCTGGGACGGGGCCCGGGAACGACTGGTTTTAGTCCGTGATCGGGCGGGGGTAAAGCCTCTGTTTTACACCCTTCAGAACGGAGAACTCATTTTCGGTTCCGAGCTCAAGGCGCTCTTCCGGCACCCGGCAGTCTGTCCGGAGATTAACAGGGAGAGTCTTCAAGAGATTTTTGGAATTGGTCCCGCCCGTACCAGCGGCCACGGCGTGTTCAAAGGGATCAAGGAACTGGAGCCAGGACAATTCGCTGTCTTTGACAGAGAGGGATTCCGTACTGCGTACTACTGGCGGCTCCAGGCCCGGGAGCATGAGGAAAACTATCAGGATACTGTGGCCCGCACTGCCTTTCTGGTGCGGGATGCTGTGGAACGGCAGATGATTTCCGATGTGCCGGTATGCAGTTTCCTCTCCGGCGGCGTAGACTCCAGCATTGTCACCGCTCTGGCTGCAGATTTTTTGGGGAGACAGGGTGGGCGACTGAACACTTTCTCCTTCGATTTCACTGGAAACGATCAATATTTCCAATCCAATGCTTTCCAACCAGAACAGGACCGGGCATATGTGGAAATCATGCTGTCCGCTCACCCGGAGATGAATCACACCTTTTTGGAGTGCAACGAGGAATGTTTGGCCCAGCTGCTGGACAATGCTGTGGACGCCAAAGACTTGCCGGGTATGGCGGATGTGGATGCGTCTCTGCTCTACTTCTGCCGCTTGGTTAAGGAGCACAACAAAGTTGCCCTTACCGGCGAGTGCGCTGATGAGATATTCGGAGGCTACCCCTGGTTCTATCGTTCCGAACTGGCGGAGGGGGAGGGATTTCCTTGGTCCAAAAATATGGACACCAGGGGTCTGCTTCTGACCGAGGAGGCCCGACGGGCTTTGAACCTGGAGGACTATGCTTTGGAGCGATACCGGGAGAGCATCCATCAAACTCCCTGTCTTCCGGATGAATCGGGGATGGAGCGCCGTCATCGGGAAATTTCCTGGCTGAATCTGCAGTGGTTCATGCGTACCCTGCTGGATCGGATGGACCGGACCAGTATGTACTCCGGTCTGGAGGCACGGGTCCCCTTTGCGGACCACCGGATCATCGAATACCTTTACAACGTACCCTGGTCTATGAAGTACCGGGAAGGGGAGGAGAAGGCTCTGCTTCGGGACGCCTTCGGCGAACTTTTGCCTCGGGCCCTGCTCCATCGGAAAAAGAGCCCTTACCCCAAGACTTATAGCCCTGTTTACCAGAAACTAGTGACAGATCGGTTCCTCATAATGCTGGAGGACCCTAATGCTCCCATTCGGCCACTTATCGACCGAGAGCGGGCCAGAGACTTCTCCACTGCTCCCGCTCAGATGGGAAGACCTTGGTTTGGCCAGTTGATGGCAGGCCCTCAACTTCTAGCATACCTGGTACAGGTGAACACCTGGATGGAGCGGTATCATATAAGCATTTGAAGTCCGCTAAGGAAGATAATTGCCGCACCGCTCCCCAGCAACAGCAAAACTTGATAAACGCTGACGCTATTTGAAACGGATTTGAAGATTGCTCCAATGTTCTCTACTTGCAGGGCACAGTACCAACAGAACGATATCAAAAATCCAAGCGGTGGTTGTCTGGCCCTACGGACACAACCAAGAAACACCGCTTAATGAGGCAGGAGCCGTTCAAAAGGGATTAGGCTCATAAATAGTCGGCTTGACATTAACACAGATTTGCACTACAATATGAAAAACAAAATAACAGGGGAGCTTGTGTTTGCAGGCTGAGAGGAAGTAATCAAC
>CATOKC010000207.1 GCA_951800675.1 uncultured Oscillibacter sp. | reverse complement strand
GTGGAGATCGACGGCCTGGGCAACGTCATCGGCTGGATGGGCCAGGGCGAAAAAATCATTGCCATCGACTCCCACATCGACACCGTGGGCATCGGAAACATTGACAACTGGGAAGCGGACCCCTACAAGGGCTATGAGACCGACGATATCATCTTCGGCCGGGGCGGAAGTGACCAGGAGGGCGGCATGGCCTCCGCCGTATACGGCGCCAAGATCATGAAGGACCTGGGGCTGATTCCCGAGGGCTACAAGATCATGGTGGTGGGCTCCGTCCAGGAAGAGGACTGCGACGGCATGTGCTGGCAGTACATCGTCAACAAGTATTTCCAGGGTCCCGAGGACGCCCGGAGCAAGATTGAGTTTGTGATCTCCACCGAGCCCACCGACGGCGGCATTTACCGGGGCCACCGGGGCCGCATGGAAATCCGGGTGGACGTGAAGGGCGTTTCCTGCCACGGCTCCGCCCCCCACCGGGGCGACAACGCCATCTACAAGATGGCCGACATCCTCCAGGACGTCCGGGCCCTGAACGAAAACGGCGACGGCCCCTCCAACGCCGTCAAGGGCCTGGTGAAGATGCTGAATCCCGAGTTCAACCCCGAGCATTACGAGGACGCCCAGTTCCTGGGCCGGGGCACCTGCACCACCAGCCAGATTTTCTACACCTCCCCCAGCCGCTGCGCCGTGGCGGACAGCTGCTCCATCTCCATCGACCGGCGCATGACCGCCGGGGAGACCTGGGACTCCTGCCTGGAG
Source organism: uncultured Oscillibacter sp. (assembly GCA_951800675.1). Next base: position 3,655 of record CATOKC010000207.1, on the reverse strand, counting down.
GAAATCCGCCAGCTGCCCAGCGTGAAGAAATACGGGGACGACGTGAAGGTCTCCATGTACATGTACGACCGTCCCGCCTGGACGGGAACCGTCTATGAGACGGAGTGCTTCTTCCCCACCTGGATCAACAAGGCCGGCGCGGCCCATGTCCAGGCCCTGGTGGACGCCCACCACGCCCTTTGGGGCCAGGAGCGCGTCGGCCACGCCGACGCGGACCAGGCCAAGGACGCCATGCACCTGCGCGCCGGCCGCCCCCTGACGGACAAGTGGACCTTCTCCACCAACTGCGTGTCCATCCAGGGCCGCTACGGCATCCCCTGCGTGGGCTTCGGCCCCGGCGCTGAGTCCCAGGCCCACGCCCCCAACGAGATTACCTGGAAGCAGGACCTGGTGACCTGCGCCGCCCTGTACGCCGCCGCCATCCCCCTGTACAAGCCGGAGAACAAGACCGCCGACGTGACGGAGTTCCGCCAGAGCCTGACGGACAACGACATCAAATAATCATACCCAATCACAGATTCTAATTATTAAAATAAAGGGGTACAACACTATGTCTAAGACCATCGAGCTGGCGCAGCACCTGGAGAAGCTGCACATCAACAATATGTACAAGTCCGACTTCTACTGGACCTGGGACAAGACCGATGAGGAGCTGGACGCCATCTTCACCGTGGCCGACGCCCTGCGGGATCTCCGGGAGCGGAACAAGTCCACCCGGATCTTTGACTCCGGCCTTGGCATCTCCATCTTCCGGGACAATTCCACCCGGACCCGGTTCTCCTTCGCCTCCGCCTGCAACCTGCTGGGCCTGACCGTCCAGGACCTGGACGAGAAGAAATCCCAGATCGCCCACGGCGAGACCGTCCGGGAGACCGCCAACATGGTTTCCTTCATGGCCGACGTCATCGGCATCCGGGACGACATGTTCATCGGCGAGGGCCACAAGTACCAGAAAACCTTCATGGACGCCGTGAAGGAAGGCTACCGGGACGGCATCCTGGAGCAGCAGCCCACCCTGGTAAACCTCCAGTGCGACGTGGACCACCCCACCCAGTGCATGGCCGACATGCTCCACATCATCCACCAGTTCGGCGGCGTGGAAAACCTCAAGGGCAAGAAGATCGCCATGACCTGGGCCTACTCTCCCTCCTACGGCAAGCCCCTCTCCGTTCCCCAGGGCGTCATCGGATTGATGACCCGCTTCGGCATGGACGTGGTCCTGGCCCATCCCGAGGGCTATGACGTGATGCCCGAGGTGGAGGAGATCGCCAAAAAGAACGCCGCCGCCACCGGCGGAAGCTACAAAAAGGTCGCGACGATGGAAGAGGCCTTCCAGGACGCGGACATCGTGTATCCCAAGAGCTGGGCTCCCTTCGCCGCCATGGAGGAGCGGACCAAGCTCTACCAGGCGGGCGACCAGGCGGGCATCGACGCCCTGGAGAAGAAGCTCCTGGCCCAGAACGCCCAGCACAAGGACTGGACCTGCTCCGAGGAGATGATGAAGAAGACCCGGAACGGCTCCGCCCTGTACCTCCACTGCCTCCCCGCCGACATCACCGGCCTGAGCTGCCCCGAGGGCGAGGTGGACAACTCCGTGTTCGACCGTTACCTGGTGCCCCTGTACAAGGAGGCCAGCTACAAGCCCTATGTCATCGCGGCCATGATCATGATGAGCAAGGTCAAGGACCCCGTGTCCGCCCTCATGGCCCTGGACGCCGCCGGCAAGCGGAAGTTCTTCTGAGAGGCCGCGCGTCATGGGTAAACGTATCGTAGTCGCTCTGGGCGGCAACGCCCTGGGCAATAACCTGCCGGAGCAGATGGCGGCGGTGAAGCAGACCGCCAGGGCCATTGTGGACCTGATTGAGCAGGGCCACCAGGTGGTCATCGCCCACGGCAACGGCCCCCAGGTGGGCATGATTCAAAACGCCATGACCGAGCTGACCCGCTCGGACCCCGAGAAGTATATCCCCTGCCCCTTGTCCGTGTGCGTGGCCATGAGCCAGGGCTACATCGGCTATGACCTTCAGAACGGACTGCGGGAGGAGCTGCTGGACCGCGGCATCAACAAGGGGGTTGCCACCGTGCTCACCCAGGTGGAGGTGGACCCCCACGACCCCGCCTTCCAGAATCCCACCAAGCCCATCGGCGCCTTCATGACCCGTGAGGAGGCGGACGCTTTGGTGAAGGAGCGGGACTACAAGGTGGTGGAGGACGCCGGGCGGGGCTACCGCCGGGTGGTGGCCTCTCCCAAGCCGGTCTCCATTGTGGAAATCCAGTCCATCCAGGACATGGTGGAGGCCGGGCTGGTGGTGGTGGCCTGCGGCGGCGGCGGCATCCCCGTCTTTAAGACCGAGGGGCACCACCTCAAGGGCGCGGCGGCGGTCATTGACAAGGACTTTGCCAGCGAGAAGATGGCCGAGCAGCTGGACGCCGACGTGCTGATCATCCTTACCGCCGTGGAAAAGGTGGCGGTGAACTTCGGGAAGGCGGACCAGAAATGGCTGGACAGCCTGACCCCGGAGGAGGCTAGGCGCTACATGGACGAGGGCCAGTTCGCCCCCGGGTCCATGCTGCCCAAGGTCCAGGCGGCGGTGCAGTTCGCCGAGTCCCGCCCGGGCAGGACGGCCCTCATCACCCTGCTGGAAAAGGCGGGGGCGGGTGTGGCCGGAGAGACCGGAACCACCATTACCGCGTGAGAACCCCTATAAGCGCTGAAAAAAGGACCGCCCCGATGGGCGGTCCTTTTGCGCGTGGGGGTCGTCAGCTCATGAACAGCTGCACCCAGTAGTGCTTATAACCGGAGGGGGCCTTTACATAGCCGATGCCGATGGAGGAGAAGTCCCCCTTTAGGATGTTGGCCCGGTGGCCCTCGGAGTTCATCCAGGAGTCCATGACGGCGGCGGGGGAGCTCTGCCCGGCGGCAATGTTCTCGCCCATGGAGCCGGCGGAAATGCCCGCTTCCTCCACAGCGGTGAAGCAGCTGGTCCCGTTGGGCCGGGTGTGGGAGAAGGACTGCACAATTTCCTCCGCCCGGAGCTGGGCCACGTCGGTGAGGGCGTCGTCCAGGGTCAGGGGAGACTTGCCGTTTTGCGCCCGGGCGGCGTTGACCAGCTCCAGCACGCCCTGGCGCATGGCCTGGAGGTCGCCGCTGTCGGGCGCGCCGGGGGTCTCGCCGCCGGGGGCTTCACCGCCGCCAGGAGTTTCGCTGCCGCCGGGGGTCCCGCCGCCTGGAGCGTCGCTGTCGGATTGGATGATATACAGCAGGGACCAGAAGTCCTGATAGCCGCCATAGCCCTTGTCGTCGTGGACATAACCCACGCTCAGGTGGGTGTGCTCCTGGTTCATCAGGGCGGTGCGGGCGCTCGGAGTGGACAGCACCTTTTCCAGGGCCGCCTCTGCCGTGTCATAGCCGGTGCCCACCACAAGACTTTCGTCCACGTAGACCGCGGGCACGCCGGTTTTCTCCAGCACGGAGCTCCAGTCGCTGCCGTCGGCCCGAATCTCGATATAGCCGCCGGAGAGGTCCTTGGCCCGTATTTGCGCCGCCTGATCCAGGCTGTCCATGGCTTCCAGGGGCTTCAATCCCGCCTTGGTCCGCTGGGCGTTCAGCAGGCGCAGCAGCTCCGCGGCGGCTGCCTCCGGCGCGGGCTTGGAG
>CATOKC010000206.1 GCA_951800675.1 uncultured Oscillibacter sp. | reverse complement strand
GGACGCCGAGTCCACCATCCGCGACACCGACGTGGCCGAGGAAATGATGAGCTACACCAAGAACAACATCCTGATCCAGTCCGCTCAGGCGATGCTGGCCCAGGCCAACGCTGTTCCTCAGGGCGTGCTGCAGCTGCTCGGCTAAGCCGGATCGGAATTCGTAAATCGCATAATCCCACAAAAAAAGGGGGGGACGAGGCTTGCCCTCGTTCCCCTCTCGCTGTAAGCGGAACCCGTACCGGTCGCGCGGAAAACAACACACACAAGGAGATTTTTTATGACAGAGTTGGAACAGGCCCGTTTGGAACAGGCTTTTCAGGCCGCGAAGGAATGGAAGCAGCAGCGCGCCAGTCATCGCAATGACGGCGGTGGAGGCTGGGAAGAGCCCAAAACGAACTTTGAGAAGGCCAAAAATGATATCATGCTGGAGTACGACCAGAACGTCAATCCCGACGCCGTCAGCAAGGAACTGGAGGACCAGCTTCGCTTTGTGATGCAGGTGGTCCAGCAGCAGGCCAGCAACACGTTCGTGAAAAGGGGCGATGATTTCACCCGAAACCCGGAGCTCTGGATCGCTTTCTTCGCGCGCTATCCGCTGCTGTTCAATTTCCGGGAGCGGGAAAGCAAGACCTTTGATAAAAAGGAATTTTCCCTGGACGCCAACGCGGAGCTCATCACCGACTGCCTGGGAGCCAATACGCCCAAGAGCATCGCGGATTCCTTCATCAAGGCGCTGCAAAAGGCATCCGGCAAGGTGATTTCAGCCAGCAGCGAAAACGAGCATCTCCAGTACCTGACCCTGATCCGCTCCTATGACAAGGCAAGCACGCTGACCATCTACCGGGCGGAATTGAAGCTGGAGGTCAAGAAGGTAAAGACCATCTGCGCGGGAACCGCCAAACAGGACCTTCACATTGATTATGACCGGACCGTCTTCGAGATCAACAACCTGCTGGCCCAGGCCCTGTATGAGCCGCTGGTGAAGGCCGCCAAGGACGAGCTGGTTGCCCGTCTCACGGAATTTTTCCTGAAAATGGCGAGGGAGCAGTTCGACGATTTCGACAAATGGCTGCAGGACCCCAAGTGACAGAGACCGGAGCCGAGAGGAGATGAACAGGCGATGATCTATTTCAAATTAAGAACAGGAGAGCAGAAGATTCTGTCTATTCCCGGCACGTTTGCGAGGCAGGCGGACACGGGCGCTGATCTCGACCAGGCGATGGCAAACCCGATCATCGATCCAATCGGACTGAATATCAGGATTGCTTCCCAAAATCCGTGTTTTGTCGTGGAGAAAACGTGGTACAGCGCGGAGCAGCTGGCCTCCCAAAACCACGACAGCTTTATTGTTGGCGGCTTGACATGCTGTGCGGCCGTGTTGTCTTACGATGGGGCGTCAAATCTGGTCAACGTGGGCCACGCTCAGGGCGGATTCATCAACGATAGCCAACTGGCTTATATCAAATCTCTTTGCGATTGCGGGAGCATCCAGCATATTATTTACGCGACGCCGATTCTTTCGACCAGCGGCGCCGGTGCGGATGAGGGCTACAAAGACGAAATTTCCCGTCTGGTCAACGCAGCCGGGAACAGCAGGATCTACATAATTGATGGGTTTGGAAGAGGCGTCGGCTCAATCGAAGGCACAGTCTATGGGGATATGATGGGAAACATTTGTTTCCGTTAGGATAGCAGCTTTTTATGGCAGCGCCCACAGGGTGGGGGTTGCCATAAAATTCTTTTACGCAGAAAGGAGATGGCTTCATGCCTGAAACACACAATCAAATTTTAATCGACAAGGACCTGCGTCCCGCCTACTACGATGATTTTCACTGCCTGATGTCCGCTTGTCAGCTCAACTGCTGTCAGGGCGGCTGGCACATCGGCTTCAATAAGAAGGATTACGAAACCATAAAGCGCCAGAAGGGCTCCCCGGAGCTGAACGAGCGGCTGGAGCACTGCGTACACCGTGTTCGGAAAGGGAGCTTTGCGGGCAGGGATTACGGGGAGTTCGTCCTCCAGGACGGGGCGTGTCCCCTGTGGAAGGACGGCATCTGCTCCCTCCAGCGGGAAAAGGGGGAAGAGGTCCTGCCCGAGGTCTGCCGGGTATTTCCGAGACGCGAAGACTATATGCTGTCCGGGTATTTTGAACGGACGCTGGGCGCGGGCTGTGAGGGAGTCCTTGAAGCTATGGCCCTTCTGCATCAGTCCCCGGAGATCCAGATGGTAGTCCGTTTCCTCGCCTGTGCGGTAAAAGTCATGGAGGACCCGCAGCCGTTCCACGGCGTCCAGCTCCTCGCTGTGAGCGTCCATGTGGCTGAGGCGGGTGGTGACGTCCGCCGTCACCCGGTCGAAGAAGGCGCGTGCCTCTTCGATGTTCTTTCGGTGGACGGAGAGTGTGACATACCGCTCCTGGACCACGCTGTTGGAGGAATCCGTCACCTTGTCCATCAGCATGGCATTGTACTCTGCTCGGTAGCCGTCCAGGTAATCGTCATGCCTGGGAAGCAGAATTTCCTGTTCAAAATTCTGGCGGTTCAGCCGCTTGTTGTTGATGGTGATCTTGGTGGTGGAGCCGGTGTCCAGGGCATTCAACAGTTCGGAATAGCCCAGGAACATGGAGGTTTTGTCCTCTTTGGATGCGATGGCGTAGTTGATATCCGAGAAGCGGATGGTCTTGGAGAACTTGCTCCCAAACTGAAAAATCCCATCCGGCCAGAGGCGGCGGATGGGAATGGCGTCCTGCACAGACTTGGGAAGGACGAAGCCCTCCTTGTCCTGTTTTAAGGTGTTTTGAAGGGTTTTAATCAATCTTCAGGGCCTCCTTAATGGTAGAGTGGTCCAGTGCTTTTGCGTAGAGGTTTTCCGACCGGAACATCAGCTTCTTCGGGTAGAGGAATTCCGAGCGGATGAACGCCAGAACGAAGCGTTCCAGCGTCATGCCGTTGTAGGTAAAAAAGCCGCCGAGGGCAAAGGGGAACGCCGCCAGGACGCAGATCCAGCCGATCTCTCCTGTTCCAAGGACATTCCGCAGGCCGAAGTACACGGCCACGGCCACTACGACGGCCAGCAGGGCAAACAAGAACTGCCGCAGGGACAGCCCGAAGAACAGGCTTTCCTGGTAATCCCGGACTTCTTTGTTGATACGAACTTCTATGAGTTATCTCTCCTCTCTTTTAGTAGATCGTTTATCGCTCCACGCTCCGCTTTTTCGCGGGCGGTTTTCGCCGGGAGGGGTAGGGAATAAATTCTTCCTCTCCAGCGATGATGCTGAACTCCGCCCGCAAAAGCGGATGGGTTTCCTGCTCCTGATACAGACGGATCATTCTAATTGCCTGTTCCTTTGAGGCAGTGCTGCCCACCTGGGTTCCGTCTTTGAAAACATAGAACCGTTTCATGTTGTCCTCCTGAAATGAATCGGCGGACAGACCGTTGCAAGGTCCGCCCGCCTATGGTAAGATACCGCAAACCAACAAAGGAGGGCTTGCGATATGACGTTTATGATGTTAGGGACCGGGTTCACACTGCTTCCGTTGCTGCTCCGCCTGGCCCTGAAGCTCCGCCTGGGCATCCCGCTGTTATACAGTGTCCTGATGCTCACGGTATTCCATGGCTGGTATCAGGCCAACTCTGCCCTGGGCGATGGCATATTGTTCGCCATGGTGGGCCTTGTTGCGCTGTCCTGGGTGATGACGCTGGCACGAAAACTGGTTGATATCCTGAGCGAAGTTTTAGAGGATATGGCGGCGGCAAAGGCGTTCACCATCCGGGTCCATCAGGCCAGATTCGCGGGTGAGTCTATCGTCAGCACAGAGGGCCTTTGGTAATCAGCCCAATCCCCCAGCCGCGTCGGAGTTGTAGTCGCATTTCTGGCAATGTACCATGGTCCCGCTGTAGTCCTCCTTATGGTAAAGCCCGGCCCAGCGGCAGATGCTTTGCAGAATCGGCACGACAGAGCATCCTTTTTCCGTCAGGGAATATTCTACACGGGGCGGAATCTCATCATGGGACGTTCTGTTGACGATCTGCGCCGCAATGAGTTCCTTCAGCGCCGCCGCCAGTACCGCATCCGTGATGTTGCCCATCTCCTTGCGCAGCTCACTGTAGCGGAGAACCTCCTTGGCGGCCAGAACACAGATGATCCTGGATTTCCATTTGCCTCCAAAGATTTCGAGCCCATATTCCAATGGACAGCGGATGTCTTTGTCCAATTTATGCTGATAAGCCATCATGTTTCCTCCCTGTCGAGTTTTTCCCATTCTACGATAGAACCGCCTCGTTTGCAAGTTACTATGAAATTTATAAGCAGCTCATAAATTTGCTTATATCTTCCTTTCTCCGTGCCAATGGGTTATCATTCAGGCAAGCTCAACAACTCGAGCAAACCAAAACAGGAGGAATCACAAGATGAAAGTAACTGCTTATCTGGAAATCACCATGAAGATCAACGAGGCCAACCGCCCCGCC
>CATOKC010000205.1 GCA_951800675.1 uncultured Oscillibacter sp. | reverse complement strand
AGAGCCTGAGCCTGAAAGCAAAGGGCCTGCTGTCCCAGATGCTCTCACTGCCGGATGGTTATGTATTATTAGTATAAGAATGTCTATAAAAAAACAATGCCAGTAATTTGGCGCTCTTTGTCCACGCGAATTTCCTTTATTGCGGAGCGCCAGAGGGTGCGCTTTTCCTCGCGCTCCAGGCCGTCATAGATTTTGCGAAAACCATTTGCAAGGATCGCCTCTACAGCCTCAAAATTGGGGCGCTCCTCCTCGGCGGCGGGGGCGGTGCGCTCGGCAAGCTGGGCGGTGTATAACTCATAGTCCCGGCGGTATTCTTCCAGATCGATCATTTCATTTACATACAGCTCTTTCAGCCGGGACAGTTTACGGCGAATCGACGCCCGGTCCAGCGAGGCGGCGGCCTGTTTGCGCTGGGCCTCTTTCACTTCCCATTCAAGGCGCTGCTTTTCCAGCTCGCTTCCAAGGAAAGAGAACAGCCATTCTTCTACAGTTTCTTCTTTGATATGCTTTTTGTGCGGGCAGGTCTTTCGCTCGGTATATGTCCGGCATCGGTAGTAAGCGCCGTATCCAGTATGGATACCGGCCAGCCGGTGGCCGCACTCGGCGCAGATCAGCAGAGAGGTAAAGAGGAATACCCGCCCGGTGGGGTTTGCTTTTGTGTTATTGGACAGGAGCTTTTGCACATCGTCGTATAAATCGCGGGGGACGATGGGTGGGCAGAAGTTTGAGTTTACGCGCCCGTTGCTTTCATAGTGGCCAATATAGAGGGTCTGGCAGAGGTTCCGGCGGCAGCGTACATTGTCCCAGTTCAGGCCGTAGGTTTGCCGAATATACGCGGCGGTGGCACGGACAGATACAGTGGAGCGGTAATGCTCGAAAGCGTCAAGGATGATTGCCGCGTCCTGCGGCACTACCTCCAGGCGCTTTTCCTCGTTGATCCGGTAGCCGAAGGGGATTTTGCCGGAGACCACCGTACCGTGCTTTACCTTGCTGTCCAGCACGACGCCGATTCTCTCCCCGCACAGGTCCGCTTCGTTCTGCGCAATGGAGAGGCGGAGGTTGATATACAGCCGCCCGCCTGCCGTGGTGGTGTCGTATTGCTCCTGGGTGGTCAGCCAGCCGCAATTATGGGCTTCCAGAATCTCCATGACCTTGTAATAGTCGGCCACAGAACGAAACCAGCGGTCAAGGCGGGTAAACAGGATCAGGTCCACCTTGTCCTGCTTCACGTCCCCCAGCATCCGCAGGAAGTTGGTGCGCTTGCCAAGGCTCTTGCGGGCCGTCTTCGCCGCGTCGATGTAGACGCCGACGATCACCCAGCCCCGTTCTCTGGCGTACTCCTCCAGACTTTCCTGCTGGGCCTCCAGAGACAGGCCCTTTATTGCCTGCTCCTGACCGCTGACGCGGACATACAGCGCAACCCGCAGCGGGGCCACTTCGTTTTTTCTCATAAATAAAGCACCTGCCCTTCAAAAAAGGTTGCAATCAACCATGGGCAGGTGTTATAATAGCACTGTTCAGGTGGCTATTATCGGGCCTGCCCCGGTAAGGTTCACTCGCCGCCCCAGGTGTTAGCAGCACCTGGGGCGGTTTTCTGTTTTCGGTCAGAATGTGCGGTAAAAAATATCCTCCAGAGAAATGTCCAGATCGTCAAACAGGCTGCACTTGAAATGGGTCACGACAGCCGCCCGCTCCTCCTCGGACATCTGCGCAAGCTGCCAGTCAGGGTACAGCGTATATATATCGTGAAGGACAAAGTCGGTTCCATCGGTACGGTAGATTTCAACAAATTTGTCGTCGGGACTGACAAGCCAGTATTCACGGACCCCACAGCGGGCGTACACATCTTTCTTTTGGGTCTTGTCATTCCTTGCCGTGCCGGGGGAAAGGACCTCTACCACCAGATCAGGAGAGCCATGGATGCCGTCCGGCTTGATCTTGTCCGGGTCACAAACTACCATGAAATCGGGAACGAACTGGTTGTCCTCGTCCAGATAGAGGTCCATGCCATCGGCAATCGGGGTACACTTTTTCCCATACAGATAATTGCCAAAAAGCCGTGAAATGTTGTACGAAATTTGATTGTGGTTGAAAGAGGGCCGCGGAGACATCATGACCGGTTTCCCGCCGATCAGCTCCTCGCGGCGCTCCTCCTGGTATGCCAGATTACCACTCATACAGAATACTCCTTCCTTATGCCCGGTGAGGTTCACGCCTTGCCGGGCTTATTTTTTATGCCTGTTTCGCCGTGCCACCGCCAGCCAGCGGCCCGGAAGATTCCGACAAGATTCCCGCAGCGGCTTGCTTTTCAGAAAGAATCTGCTGGTAAATGAGCTGGGCCTGCTGGTTTGCCTCGGCGCGGGCCTCCTCCTCTATGGTGGGGATATGGGCGGGAGCGAAGACCGGGACAGGCGCAGATGTTCCGGCGTCTGAAAACGCGGCGGCCACTTCTTCAATATAGGCCGCCACGGCCTCCTGAACCTCCGGCTTCAAGTCAAGAAATTTTTCGACTATGACCTTGCCACGAGTGGACAGGCCATACTTCTGCGCCAGCTCGTCCAACACGCCGTTTGGAGAAGGAATAAACATTTCCCCTTCGCCGGTCCGCAGCCATGTTTCTGATACACTAAACTCCCGGCAGATAGACGCAATCACTGCATCGAGCGGAGTATTCCGTCCAATTTCATAAGTTGCTATGGTATTTCGCTTAACTCCTATGCGGTCTGCAAATTCCTGTTGTGTAAGATCCAAAGCCTTGCGCAATTTTTTTAGGCGCTCATTCAATGGCACCACCCCCTTTCGAGAAGAGGATAACACAAAAAAGTGGCGTTGTCAACAAAAAGTCGTGACATGACAAAAAACATCTTGACAAACGTGGTGTAGCGACTTATAATGGTGGCGAAATCAACAAACGGAAGGAGGGAAACGGGGTGGCTGCAATCGACCAAAAGTTAATCGTCGTGCGGGATGGGTATGAAACCGTGTTGCGCGGTTTTCTTGATCGCATGGCGGACGAGCGGAAGAAAAGACTGGAAAAGACGGGGGATACCTCTTTTACAGAGTTTGAGGCGCTTATGCCCGACCTGGTGAGATTTATCCTGCCGGACAGAAAATGCCGGATCGTACTGGAATACGATCCGGCGGCACAGAGGGTCGAGCTGTGCCGTGAGGTCACAGAGGAGGCGCAAGCGTGACCGGACAGGCGGCGGGAATTGAGCAGCGAGTACGCGGGTCAACGGAATCTTCTACAAAGATTTTGAACCGCCATGTGTAGTAATCAGGATGAACTTCCCAGCAGCCGCGCACCAGTCGCCTTTCAAGCTCGGTTCTCTCCTGCATATCAAGAGGGGACAAATCGACAAAATAGCCAATCATTACTGCTGTTTCTCCTTTCTATCAGCTTCGGCGGCGTTGGCCCGCCGCTTGGAACCAGTATAGCAGAAGGGGGCCGGAGAAATCAACAAGTGAAGGGAGGTGTGAGGAGATGACGCTGAGTGAGGCAAGCGGGCAGCTCCTTAATCACTTTGGAGCAATGAAGCCTGGGAAGGTCCCGGTACAGTCATATGGGGTCGTCAACAGAGCGGAAATCGTTGAAGCCCTGAAAACAATCGCGTTGCGAGGGGAGAATCCAAAAAAGAAATTCAGGATCGTAGTGGATTACGACCCCGAATTTCCGTTTGTGGCTGTGGATGTGTTCGACTTAGGCTAATGGATTTTTTGTTACCCGGCAGCCCGGAGGAAGCGGCGGATAAACAGGCTCGCCAAATCTGTCCCAATGGAAGCGATAAGCACGGATAATTGCAATTCCGGTTAAACGCTCGTAATCGGCGGGGATGTAGCGGTCATAGGTCCAGCCACAATCCTCAAAAGCCTTTTCGATGGCGGCTTTCTGTTCGCGGGTCTCAAGGCCGGACACTTCAACTTCAATCCATGTATCCATCAGCGTTTCTTCTTTCTGTGTACTCAGCCCTGGCGGGGGCCTGTACCTGGATTATACGGGAGGACGGTGGGGAATGCAAGGACAGAGTAACAAACGAAAGGAGGGAAACGGGATGGACACCGTAAGAGAAAATGACCTGCAAGCCGCTGAATACTTCAAACGGCTTGCAGGTCGAAAGGAACGGCGGTGGTGCAGGGTAAGGAACGCCTTGCTGATTTGGTCGTTTGTCGCAAGCGCTATTTCAATAGTGCTATCACTGATACGATTAGCGCGATAGTGGCTATACAAGCAGCATAAATCGCAACGCCAATTTCGATGCGGCGGAAATGTAAATCCTGCTTACGGCGTTTGCGATCCTCTGCATTCTGCAAATGTTTTTCCAAATGTTCTTCAGCTGCATTCATACAGATTCCTCCTTTCTGTCAGTTTCGGCGGCGTTGGCCCGCCGCCGGGACCAGTCTAGCAGAAGGAGGCGGAAAAAGGAAGAAGGGAGGGAAACGGAATGGACGAAAAAAAGAGTGCCGCCCCAGCGC
>CATOKC010000204.1 GCA_951800675.1 uncultured Oscillibacter sp. | reverse complement strand
GAGTACGTCCGCGAGATATTCCGCATCCTGCGGGAGCGCGAGTACAACCCCGCCCTCATGCGGCTCTATGTGCTGGGCGGCGGGAGCTGCCTGATCCGCAACTTTGGCAAGTATGACGCTGACCGCGTGACCATCAACGAGGACATTTGCGCCACGGCCAAGGGCTACGAGTACCTGTGCGAACAGGCCATGCGTAGGAGTGTGGATAAAAAGTGAGGGCAAAACGAATCTCTCTCCGCTTTAATCTTGATAACGAGGATGACCGTCGAGCGTGGGAAACCCTGCATCGCTTGGACGCACAATCTATCAACAGCGAGATTATTGCAAGGATCAACGCAAAGGAACAGGCTAATTTTCTGAAAGACCTTATCCGCCAAGTCGTGGCTGAAGAATTTGCAAGAGCCGCAAAGATGGGCACTGTTCAGCCGGTGCCCCAAGACAATAACAGCGAGGACGATATGGCGGGAGTGTTTGACTTTCTGGACAGCTTTTAGTGGCATCACTTTTGATGCCGTTTTTTTGTTCCTAAACAGCTATGGCATCACTTTTAATGCCATGAGCAAAAGGAGATGTTTTCCATGCCGATCAACCGACCGAGGGACAAGCCCCCTCCCAGGCCCGCCCGCCGTGTTTCCCCAGCGGAGTGGGCGTGGCTTGACCGCATCAACCGCCAGCTTGCCTATGACGAATATATGCAGGCCAAGCGGGAGTTCTGGCTTGCGGCCCGCCCCGCCAGGGGGGAATCCGACCGGGCTTGAACCTGCCCCGACCGTTCTCCCGCGCCGCAGGCGCAGAGGGCGGTATTGTCTTAACAAGCAACGTCCTTGCTACAGCAAGGACAGCTTGACAGGGGCTTGCCGCCCCTATGACCCCGCATTTACAACCGACTTTACAGAAAGGAGCGTTTCATTTTGAGAAAACGGAACTGCCGCGTCGTCGTCTATTTTTCCAAGGACGAGCTGGACGCGCTGACGAAAAAAATCCGCAGATCACACCTGTCCCGTGAGGGCTTCATCCGTGCGGCTGTCGCCGATAAGGAGGTCAGGGACGGGCCGACCGCTGATGTGCCCGTGCTGATCCAGGAAGTGCGGCGCGTGGGGAGCAACCTCAATCAGCTTCTGAAGCGGGCCAACTCCATCGGCCTGCTGGATGTGCCCCAGCTCCGCAAGGAGGTGGCCGATCTCCGCATGGTTGAGAAGCTGATCGTGGACGCCTACACGATGCCGGACTGATATGGCGGTCACTTCGCTTTGGCCCATCAAAGGGCGCGTGGATAAGGTGATAAACTATGCCCGGAACCCGGAAAAAACCACCGAGGCCAGCTATGAGGAACAGGCATCCCTCCACGCTGTTGACAATGTGGCGGAATACGCCGCTAACGAAATGAAAACCGAGTGCCGCTCCTATGTAACCTGTCTGAACTGTGAAGAAGATACCGCCGCACATCAGTTTATTGAAACGAAAAAGCTATGGCAGGGATTGTCAGGCCGGTATAAGCTGGGAGGGCGGGCCTGTTACCACGGGTATCAGTCCTTTAAGGCCGATGAAGTCACAGCGGAGATCGCCCATGAGATCGGCGTAAAGCTGGCCCAGGAGCTTTGGGGCGACCGTCTTGAAGTGGTAGTGGCTACTCACTGTAATACCGGCCATTATCACACCCATTTTGTCATCAATTCTGTTTCGTTCCGGGACGGTATCAAATTCCACAATACCCCTGCCGACTATGCCTGTTTGCGGGAGGTGTCAGACCGGCTTTGCCGGGAGTATGCCATCTCCGTCATTGAGAACCCCGGCGGGCGGGCCAAGCACTACGCCGAATGGCAGGCGGAGCAGAACGGCAAGCCCACCCACCGGGGCACCATCCGGGCGGACATTGACCGGGCCATCCGTGCCTCCACTACCGAGCGCGACTTTCTGCGGGTGATGGGCGAGATGGGCTACCTGCTCAAAACAAGGGGCAAGGGCGGCAAGCCCCTGAAATATCCGGCCCTGAAACCGCCTGACGCTAATGGTTACTTCCGTTTCCACAAGCTGGGTAAGGGGTACACGCCGGACGAAATTAAGGAACGTATTTTGCAAAATGTCCAAAAGATAGTCCCGTTCCCGGAAGTGGTACATCGTCCACCCCCCAGTTACCGGGTGCGGAGAAAACCACGAAAGAAGATCACCGGCTTGAGGGCGTTATACTTCCGCTACTGTTATGAATTGCACATCATCGTCAAACGACCGGCATCCGTCAAGCGTGTGTCTTTTTTCTTGCGGGAGGACATCGCCAAGCTGGAAAGGCTGGACGCGGAAACCCGTTTTTTGGGGAAACACCGCATCGGCACCATCGGGGAGCTGACCACCCACCGGGAAACGGCGTCGGCGGAGGTAGACGCTCTGACCGCCCAGCGGCAGGAACTCCGTAAGGAGCTACGGCGGCTCAATCGGCAGGACGACCCTGGGGCCGTCGATAAGGTGAAAGGCAAAATCAGCGACCTGTCCAGCCGTATCAGGGCGGCACGAAAGGAGGTGGTCTTATGTGACGGCATCGCCCAGCGTTCCGGGCAGGTCAAGGAAAACCTGGAACGGCTGGTAAAGCAAAAGGAAACCGAACGAAAGGAGTTGACACAGCATGAGCTATTCAGGCGACGCGGCGGAGCAGGTCGTGAGGATGTCTCTGGAAACAGGCGAGGTAGCGGTGAAGCTGGCCGGTGAGGGTGCCAAGCAGATTGCCATTATTCTTTATGCCATCCTGCGGGAGCAGAAGAAAACCAAGGGCAAGACCCGCCTG
The DNA here is from genome assembly GCA_951800675.1 of uncultured Oscillibacter sp. Next base: position 1,752 of record CATOKC010000204.1, on the reverse strand, counting down.
ACCAATATGCTCCGCAGCGGCAAGGAGCTGAAGGTGTTCGCCGTAAAGGACACCGACCTCCAACTTTTTTGCCGGGAGGCCAAGAAGTACGGCGTCCTCTACTGCGTTCTGAAAGACCGGGACGCCACGGACGGCATCACCGACATTATGGTGCGGGCCGAGGACGCCAGCAAGATCAACCGTATCTTTGAGCGATTCAACCTGGCTACCGTGGATATGGCTGAAATCAGGAGCGAGATCGAGCGCAGCCGCCAGGAACAGCAAGCAGAAGTCCCGGAAGCGCCAGCGGCGGCGGAACCGATGACCGAGCAGGAGGTGGATGAACTGCTGGACGCTATGCTGTCCCCGCCCCCGGAGGGCGAACTGCCCGCCCCGGAGCGCATCGCCCCCGAACCCGAACAGGACATGGACGAGTTTTTGGCATCGGTGCTGGGCGCTTCCCCCACCAGGGAGGAGGGACAGACCGAAAACCCCACCGAAGGCCGGATCGAGAAATCCCGTCAGTCCGAGCCTACCTCAAAGCCCAAAGAGCCAGCCGCACCGGGTACTTCTGATCCGCAGGAGCGTTCCCGTCCCTCCGTCCGTAAGGAGCTGGACGCGATTAAAGCGGAGCAGAGAGAAAAGGCGGCGAAAAGCAAAGAGCAGTCCAAGCCCACCAAGGGGCCGAAGCATAAGGCACCGCGAAAGTATAAACCGAAACGATTAAAGGAGCGATAACTATGCCGAACTATGATGATCTGTTCACCAGCCAGCCCGCCCAGGGGGAGGAAACGCCCTTTGATAAGGACGCATGGGCGGCGAAAAAGCAAGCGGAGCGCGAGGGTGTCTACGCCATGATCGACAGCCACGTTCACGACATGGGCATGGACGGCGGCGTGTTCCAAGCCTATCTGGATGTGCAGGCCCGCTTTGACCTCTACTCCGTGAGCAACGCCATCCTGATCGCCGCCCAATGCCCGGAGGCCACCAAGCTGGCCGACTTCGACAGTTGGAAGGCTGACGGCGTGTACGTCAAGCGGGGCCAGGATGCCATCACCATTCTGGAACCGGGCAAGGAGTACAGAAAGGACGACGGAAGCACAGGCGTGTCCTACAATGTGAAAAAGGTCTTTGACATTTCGCAGACCAGGGCCGAGCAGCGGCCCGCCCCTACCGTGGCCCGTGACGAGCGGCTTTTGCTGAAAGCCCTGATGAACAACGCCCCCTGCCGCTTCTCCATCTCCAATGAACTGCCGGAGGGCACCAACATGGCCTATCACCCGCAAAACAATATCATCTATGTGCGGCAAGGACTGGATGCTCCCACCATTTTCCGGGGGCTGGCCCAGGAGCTTGCCCGCGCCCACATGGACAGGGGCGGTATTGCTTGCGAAAGCCCGGACTTCGCGGCGTACAGCGTGTCCTATATGCTATGCAAAAGAAACGGCGTGTCGGTGGAGGGCTTCTCCTTTGACCGCCTGCCGGAGAGCTACGCCATGATGGACGCCAAGGCGCTCCGGGCCGAGGTGGGCGTTATGCGTGACGTGGCTGGCAGCATCACCGCCGATATGAACCGGCTCTTTGCCGCCCAGGAGAAAGCGCAGAAAAACCGGGACGGCGGCGCGAGGTAAGGAGGGCGCTCTATGCGTGATGAAAAACGTGTGGTCACGCTGAACGGCTTCGAGCAGCGGCTTATGGTGGCGGGCCTGACCGACTTTCGCAACGACGCCCTCCGGGACGGCAAGCCTACCGAGGATGTGGACGACCTCATTC
>CATOKC010000203.1 GCA_951800675.1 uncultured Oscillibacter sp. | reverse complement strand
TGTGCGAAAAGTGCAAGATCATTCGCCGCAAGGGCCGCCTGATGGTGATCTGCGAAAATCCCAAGCATAAGCAGAGACAGGGCTAAGTGAATTTGGAGGTGCGAATTTAATGGCAAGAATTGCCGGCATTGACCTGCCCAAGGACAAGAGGATCGAGATCGGCCTCACCTATATCTACGGCATCGGCAGGAAGAGCGCCAAGGACATCTTGGCGACAACGGGCATCAACCCCGACACCCGCGTCAAGGACCTCACCGAGGCCGAGGAGAGCAAGCTGCGCGAGGCCATCGACCACGGCTACACCGTGGAGGGCGACCTGCGCCGCTCCGTGGCCCTGGACATCAAGCGCCTGAGCGAGATCGGCTGCTACCGGGGCATCCGGCACCGCCGGGGCCTCCCCGTGCGCGGCCAGCGGAGCAAGACCAACGCCCGCACCCGCAAGGGTCCCAAGAAGACCATCGCCAACAAGAAGAAGTAAGGAGGGAGAATCAAAATGGCTGCACCGAAAACAGGCAAGCGGGTCATCCGCCGCCGCCGCGAAAAGAAGAACATTGAGAGGGGCCAGGTCCATATCCGTTCTTCCTTCAACAACACCATGGTGACCGTCACCGACACCCAGGGCAACGCCATCTCCTGGGCCTCCTCCGGTGGGCAGGGCTTCCGTGGCAGCAAGAAGAGCACGCCCTTCGCCGCCCAGACCGCCGCCGAGGTGGCCGCCCGGGCCGCCATGGAGCACGGCCTGAAGACCGTCGAGGTCTTCGTCAAGGGCCCCGGCCAGGGCCGCGAGGCCGCCATCCGTGCGCTGCAGGCCGTGGGCCTGGAGGTGACCATGATCAAGGACGTCACCCCCATCCCCCACAACGGCTGCCGCCCGCCGAAGCGCCGCCGCGTCTAATTCGGAAGAAGGAGGAAATTTTTCATTATGGCTAAGAATATGCAGCCCGTAGCCAAGCGCTGCAAGGCTCTGGGCATTTCCCCCGCCGCCATGGGCTACAACAAGAAGAACACCGAGCGGGGCGCGGGCAACCAGATGCGCAAGAAGAAGAGCGAGTATGCCCTCCAGCTCCAGGAGAAGCAGAAGGTCAAGTTCGTCTACGGCATCATGGAGAAGCAGTTCCGCATGTACTACGAGAAGGCCGCCCGGATGCAGGGCAAGACCGGCGAGGAGCTGCTGGTGCTCATCGAGCGCCGCCTGGACAACGTGGTCTACCGCCTGGGCTTCGCCTCCACCCGCCGTCAGGCCCGCCAGCTGGTCAGCCACGCCCACTTCACCGTTAACGGCAAGAAGGTCAACATCCCCTCCTACCTCATCAAGCCCGGCGATGTGGTGGAGGTGCGCGACTCCAGCCGCCAGTCCCCCATCTTCAAGCGCCTGACCGGCGAGGACGCCCCTGTGGTCCTGGTGCCCCAGTGGCTCACCCGGGAGGCCAACGGCCTCAAGGGGACCGTTTCCCGTCTGCCTGTCCGGGAGGACATCAATGATATGCCTATTGAGGAGCATCTCATCGTCGAGTTGTACTCCAAGTAACAGGGGTCTACCCTCGATTAAGAAGCGAACTGAATTTAGGGCGGGCCTCCTCTCAGGCCCGCCAAGCAGAAGGAGGGTAACTGGATGATCGAAATTGAGAAGCCCCATATTGAGTGTATCGAGACCCCCGGTGAGGATAACTACGGCAAATACGTGGTAGAGCCCCTGGAGCGGGGCTACGGCACCACCCTGGGCAATGCGCTGCGGCGCATCATGCTCTCCTCCCTGCCCGGCACCGCCGCCACCAGCATCAAGATCGCCGGCGTCCAGCACGAGTTCACCACCATCCCCGGCGTGAAGGAGGATGTGACGGAGATCGTGCTCAACGTCAAGCAGCTTATCTGCAAGCTCCACAGCGAGGGGGCGAAGACTGTCTTTATCGAGGCAGTGGGCCCCTGCGATCTGACGGCGGGGGACATCAAGAGCGATGGCGAGGTGGAGGTGCTCAACCCCGACCTCCACATCGCCACCCTGGGCAGCGGCGCCACGCTGAATATGGAGATCACCCTCAATCACGGCCGGGGCTACGTGCCCGCAGACCGCAACAAGGGTCAACAGGACATCATCGGCGTCATCCCTGTGGACTCCATCTATACCCCTGTGTATAAGGTGAACTACACCGTTGAGAATACCCGCGTGGGGAACATGACGGACTTCGACAAGCTGACCATTGAGGTCTGGACGGACTCCACTATCTCCGCCCGGGACGCGGTGAGCTTGGGCGCCAAGATCCTCTGCGACCACTTCGCGCTGTTCATCGACCTCAGCGACACCGTGGGCGCCCGCTCCACCGTGGTGGAGAAGGCGGAGACCCAGCGGGACAAGGTGCTGGAGCTGACCATCGAGGAGCTCGATCTTAGCGTACGCAGCTTCAACTGCCTCAAGCGGGCCAACATCAACACCGTAGAGGACCTGATCTCCAAGACCGAGGATGAGATGATGAAGGTCCGCAACCTGGGCCGCAAGTCCCTGGAGGAGGTCATCAACAAGCTGGCCATGATGGGCCTCAGCCTGGCCGACGAGGAGGCCAACTGACGTTACTGTTTTGCCCCCGCCCCCTGCGGGCGGACGGCAGCACGCCTTTTGAAGGAGGAAACCTACTATGCCTGGAACACGCAAGCTCGGTAAGACAACCGACCAGCGTAAAGCGATGCTCCGCCAGCAGGTGACCGATTTCCTGGACAAGGGGAAGATGGAGTCCACCGTCACCCGCTGCAAGGAGATCCGGCCCCTGGCGGAGAAGATGATTACCCTTGGGAAGAAGGGGGACTTGGCCGCCTACCGGCAGGCCATGGCCTTCATCACCCGGGAGGACGTAGTCAAGAAGATCTTCAAGGAGATTGCGCCCAACTATACGGAGCGCAGCGGCGGCTACACCCGCATCACCCGCACCGGTGTGCGCCGGGGCGACGCCGCGGAGACCGCGATGATCGAGCTGGTCTGATATAGGGAACTGATATAGGACAAAAGCCCTTTCGTGTGTGGAGTACTACACATACGAAAGGGCTTTTGGTCCTGCCGGACGGGCAACCTCGAGACTAGGGGTGTGCAGGGGGTCCAAGTGCGCGGCCCGGTGACGGGAGCGGGGCGGTTGAGGGTTCAGGGCAAGGAGCGCCTGTAGGGCGCGCGGACCCCGGCGCGCCCTACAGCAGATATCGAAGCAAAAATTTCGTCAAGAAAATCACAAAAACCCCTTTACAAGTCCGGCAAAATAGGGTACAATACCCTCCGACAGAGTAGGAACCTCTGCGTGAAGTGCTGCCAAAATGGGGAGTTGTCTGGCAGACGAAGGAGTTTCTCCGCGATAGAGGTTCCGCACCCGCTGGCGCGTATGAGGCGAACTTTGTACTCCCTTTGCGGCTTTTCGGCCGCGGGGGAGTTTTTTTGCCTTGTGCGCCCTCCTGGGCACGGAGACCGGCTTCCGGCTCCGCAAACATCAAAGGAGGTATTGTTGTTATGAAACAAACCAAATCGACCGCTCTGTACGCCACCCCCTTCTCCAAAGCCTATTGGCGGGACGCCGCCGCCGAGCTGCGGGACACCAGGATGCTGGTGTTCGCCGCGCTCATGATCGCCCTGCGCGTGGCCCTCAAGAGCCTGGGCATCCCCATTGCCGCAGACCTGAAGATCAACGTCGCCTTCTTCATCAACGCCTTTGGCGCCATGACCTTCGGACCTGTGGTGGCCATCCTGGCCGCCGCCGTCAGCGACACCCTGGGCTGCATCCTCTTTCCCACTGGCGCCTACTTCTTCCCGTTCATCTTCATTGAGATCGCGGGGTCCCTCATCTTCGCCCTCTTCCTCTACCGGGCCAAGGTGACGGCCACCCGGGTCATCCTCTCCCGGTTCTGCATCGACTTTTTCGTCAACATCGTCATGAACGCCCCCATCATGTGGGTCTACTACAAGATGGTGCTGGGCAAGAGCTATACCCTCTTCCAGCTCCCCCGGATCATCAAGAACCTGGCCCTGTTCCCCCTGGAGGCGGTGCTGCTGATCCTCTTCCTCACGGCGATGATGCCCCTGGGACGGCGGATGGGCCTGCTCTACGACCAGGGCGAGCACCTGAAAATGAAGAAGCGGCAGGTGGCTTTGCTGGTGGTGCTGTTCGCGGTGGGCGTGGGCTGCGTGGCCGGATACTTTGTGTATAACTTCAACACCAAGAACCACGCCTCCTCTTTGAGCTCCGAGGAGGTCTACGCCATCAATTCCGCCGTCACCGACGCCGCCGGGGCTCAGGGACTCCTCCAGGAGGGGCAGATCGCGGTGGTGAACAAGGTCTATAAGAAGCTCAAGGGCGACACCACCGTGGAGTTCAACGTCTACGACACCACGGCGGATACGGATGCCTCCGCCGCCTCCAGGTACTTGGCGAAGAATGCCAAGGAGGATGAGAGCCTTACGGAGGCCGGTTCCGGGACGGTCACGCTGGTGCTGGATGATACCGCCAACCTCACCGGGCTGGATGTAAAGCTGGAGTAAGTACATAGAAAGACCCGCCCGCCGGAATCG
>CATOKC010000202.1 GCA_951800675.1 uncultured Oscillibacter sp. | reverse complement strand
AATGAGGTGGTAATATGTGGGAAGCTGTTCAGCTGCCCCGAGAGACCGATGCCCCAGAGGAAACGGAATGGCTTATTCAGCAGTTCGCCGAGGAAAAAATGCAGGAGTATGACGGGAACGTCTTTTTCTGCATCAGCCGCAGAGATCAGGAGCGCCGCCTCACCCTCCGGCAGGCGGCCCAAGCCTGTAGACTTAGCGCCCGGGACGGAAGGGCGATGTGTACGGCCTTCAGCGCCCAGAAACTGGCAGACCGCCCCGGAAGGGACGTCCTCTTTGTGGAACCCTCCATGCAGCAATATTTGGACGAATACCTGGATGCCTGCCCTGCCGGAAGGCGGTATGTGCTGATCTACTGCCGCCGCAAGGGAAACGGGCCTTGTCTGCGCACGAGTATCTTTATGGATTCCTGGTGGAATCGCGGCGTGGATATCTGGGACTTGGGCGAGCAATGAATCTGCGGAGGCCGGAAGCATTACTCTGATTTAAGGAGGCTCTATGGGCTGGCCCTATTCAGAGCACCGCGCAGCTGAACGATTTTAAGGAGGATGAAGAGCATGATGTTTGAAGACGCCGTAAAGAACGGAATATTGGGCCTCGTTGTGGGTGACGCCCTGGGCGTGCCGGTGGAGTTCTGTTCACGGGAGGAGCTGGAGCGCGATCCCGTGGCCGGGATGCGGGCCTATGGAACCCATCACCAGCCCGCCGGAACCTGGTCGGACGATTCCTCTATGGCCCTGTGCCTGATGGAGAGCCTGACAAAGGACGTGGACTACGCGGACATGATGGACCAGTTCCTGCGCTGGGCCAACGAGGGGTACATGACCGCCCACGGGAAGGTCTTTGACATAGGCGTCGCCACCCGGCAGGCCCTCATTAGATTTGCCCACGGCACTCCCCCGCTGGAATGCGGCGGCAACGGGAAATATGACAACGGCAACGGCTCCCTAATGCGTATTCTGCCCATGGCTCTGTATCTCCACCGTACCATGGGGCCTGACTTTTCCCGGATGCCCGAGGCATACCAGATCATCCACAACGCCTCCGCTCTCACCCACGCCCATCCTATCAGTCTGATCGCCTGCGGACTCTACTGCGCCGCCGTCAATGAGCTGCTCTGCGGCAAACCCAGCGTGTGGGACGGGATCAAGGCCGCGAAAGAATTCTACCGCAATCAGACGGAGTTTGTTCCCTACTTAGACATCTTCCAGAGGATCGAACCCGATATACTCCCCGCCCTGCCCAAGTCAGAGATCAGCAGCGGCGGATATGTGGTCCACACACTGGAAGCCGCGCTGTGGTGTCTGGAGCGGCAAAAAAGCTTCCGCGCCTGTCTGCTGGAGGCTGTCAACCTGGGCGAGGACACCGACACCGTAGGCGCTGTGGCCGGAGGGCTGGCCGGGCTGAAATATGGAGATATCCCGGAGGATTGGTTCTCTGTCATTGTCCGCCGGGAAGAGATTGAGGGCCTGTGCGGGGCCTTTTCTCAGTCATTCGAGGAGGGATGAATATGCTGATCAAAAATATGGAGTATCTTTCCCAACGCCTGCGCTGCACTGATGAGGAAAAGGACGCCTGCCTGGAGGCGGTTACGGTGATCCTTCACTTCTGGACGGATGTCCGAAAAAATGGCTTGCTGGCCATTGGGGGCGACCGGGCGGAGCAGGACCCCAACCCTTTTTTCCGTGCGTGCCTGCTTGACGCCATCGAATTGGTGAGTACGGACGATGAACCGCTGCTTGAGGACTTGTTCGCTCAGTATCTGATCGCCGGGGATTACACTGGAGCCGGCTTTCTGCAAAACGTGGTGATCGCCGAGGGGATCCTGGCATACTTGAGGTTTTTCCATGAGCATGAGGACGGGGGGAGCTTCCAGCAGTGGGGAGACCGGCTGGCTGTGGTTGTAGGCGGATACTTCGGTGTGGAATACCGGGAAAAGCTCCGTAAAACCATCCGCCAGGAGATTCGGAAGCGGGAACGGGAGGTCAAAAAGACTTCCTTACTGCCGGAATTTGACGCCCTGGCGGAGCTTCCCCCTCCGCTGTGCGAAAAGCTGCTTCGAGATACATATGATGATCATTATGCTTATGGAGATCGTACCGTTGCGCTTGCTCTGAAATATGCCAGCGGCGCGGTACAGGACCATATTTTATCCGTTCTCTCCCCGGAAGAACGGGAGGCATTGGAGATCGAAATGGACGCATGTCTCCTCGTACGGCAGACAGATGTAGAACGCGCCCAGCGGGAGATTTTGGGGAAAGTCGCAAGCTATCGTCAACGCAGTTAAAAAGAAGCAGGAGATGCTGTCGCTCATTGAGTTCCTCCTAAGAGACACCCTCTATGTTCTGGGGGATGTCATCGACCGGGGGCCGGACGGCATCAAAATCCTGCAGGACATGATGCTCCGTCCCAACGTATTTCCTCTCCTGGGCAATCACGAGTTTACCGCCGCCGTGTGCCTCCCCTGGCTGATGGAGGAGGTCACGAACCAGAGCCTGGACGCCCTGGAGGAGACTCAGATCGCCGCCCTCAGCGAGTGGATCGTCAACGGGGGCGGCGTCACTATCCAGAGCCTGAAGGGACTCATCCAGGAGGAACGGGAGGATGTCCTGGAATATCTGCGGGAGATGGAGCTGTTTGCCTGCGTCAAGGCCGGCGGCAGGGATTTTGTGCTGCTGCACTCCGGTTTAGGCCATTTTTCCCCGGACAAGGCGCTGGAGGACTACGAACTGGAGGACTTCCTGTTCGGCCGGCCCGAGCTGGACACGGCCTATTACCCGGACAAAATCCTGGTATTCGGCCACACCCCCACCCGCATTCTGGGCGGCGGGGACAAAATTCTCCGGCGGGAAACCTGGATTGACATCGACTGCGGCTGTTTCTTCGCGGGCGGACGGTTAGGCTGCCTGTGTTTAGACACCTTGGAGGAATTTTATGTGTAACGAAAATCAAACCAAACCGGACGTATACGACTGGGTCCTCTCTCCGGAGATCAGGGAGCATATGCGCACCGCCCGCCCCCTCACCGTCGAGGAAAAGGCGGACATCATCGACAGCGGCTGCCGCCCCATCGTGGACAAATATGCCGCTTTAACGGCTTTACTCCGGGAGGCGGATCGCGAGGAGGACAAAGCGATCCTTACAGACCTGCTCAAGCTGTACGACTGGGCCTTTGAGGAGCTGCACAGCCGGCGTCCGGAGCAGGTGTTTCTCTTCCAGGAGATGTGGTGGAAGGACGGTCCCCTGGACCACGACCCCTGCGGTGTTCAGGGTGTATTCAGAACCTATGAGGAGCTGACGGACTACCTGAAGGAGTACGAGGGGTACTATGAGGATCCTCCTTTGGGATATCCCGATGGGATAGATTTCAGGGGGTACGTTGAAAAATGGGCCGAGGTGGACGGTAAAATGCAGTCTGTTTTGGGCCTGAACATCTTTTTGGTGGACGGAAAAATCATCATACAGGATTTCGATCCCTGGTATCTGGAGTCTGTCCGGAAAGACGGGTACAAAGAACTGGGCATTCGCTACGAGGCCGAACGCATTCACAGCTACGGCACTGGCCTTACGACCTTCCCGATCCCCTTCCGCTCCGGGGACCTGGTGCAGGTGGAGGTCCCGAGCATGGCGAGACCTCGGTATGGCGTGGTGGCTGTCGTGGAAGCCTTGGGGCGCTACGTCCATATGGCGTATATCGAAAACGATTGTCTGGAGTGCATGGACCTGAGCTACCGGTACTATGACCTCACTTCCGGTTGGCGGGTCATCGACTGGACCCGGCCTGTCCAGCCCTCGGACCTGCCCGAGGGGTACGGCCTGCTGACAGAGCTGAGCGACGCGCTGCACGCACTGGACGAACAAGATGTTGCGGCGATCGACTCTCTGTTTTTCGGTGTGTTGGGGGAGGAAGACTCCCGCCACGTCCGAAAGGTTTTCCGGGCGCCGGAGCCGATCCCACTGGCAGAGCTTTTGGATGATTGAGTCCCCATGAACCCCTTGCGCCGCAACGGGTTCTCGCCTCTTACTTAAATTAATAACTTCGGCGACCTCGATACCCAAAATTCGACAAAGTCCAAACCTGTACTGAGATTTTCACCAAATAAAAGGAGAACCGCTTGTTGCGACTCTCCTTTATTTCAGATAAAAATTTGTGTTGGGCGTAAGATATCAGCAAAAAAAGTATTTAAAAGGTCCATGATTATCCGGAGAAATATCCAAGCCATTTTCGTGTAGTAGATTTGCGCAGCGGAAAAAAAGTTGATGACGACTACCGGGCAATCCATTTGTATTATCAAAGAGTAACTTGACCTATCCCATCGAAGTACAGCTTTGGTGCGGAAAAGATTATGCTTTCGATGTATGGAGTCATCAGTATGTCTATAAGTATAAAACTCCGGAAATTGGAAGAACGCTATATCAAGAATATTCTGCTGGAATCATCCGTACAGAACAAGATTTTTTAGCCCGGCTACGCGAATTGGAGGCGATTTGAATGTGTGATAAGAAAATTTACATTGTGGCGAAGATTTTCGATAAGCCCGGCAG
>CATOKC010000201.1 GCA_951800675.1 uncultured Oscillibacter sp. | reverse complement strand
GGGGCCTTAAACCGGCCAGACGCCCGCCATCATTTTTATGCTTGATAGTGCGGCCCCTCTGGGCGGGAGTTCGCAAGAGCATACTACTCTATACTGCAACGACTGGAGGAATCACACGATGTGCCGAACTTATTCCATTGTTTTTTTGGACATTGACGGAACACTGGCAGACTCGAAGCATGAGGTATCCAAAAACACCAAGCAGCTACTGAACCGACTGGAGAAACGGGGAATTCCTGTGGTCCTCTGCTCTGCCAGAAATCCTGCCGGCATTGAAGTGGTTGAGAAGCAGGTGGGGCTTCACAGTCCCATTGTCTGCTACGGCGGCAGCCTGGTTCTTTCTGCGGACCGCGCGATTTTGGAGGACAAGGGTTTTTCGCCGGAGTCGGCTCTCCGTTTCAAGAAATATGCCGGCGAACAGTTCCCGGAAGTGGTGGTCAGCACGTATCTCTATGATATATGGGTGGTAGATGATGCGGATAACCCTTGGGTACAGAGAGACGCGGGAATCCTTCATTGTGAACCGATTACCGGGGACCTGGCATCCGCCGTCCAGTCCGTGGCACATGTCCATAAGCTGCTGTGCGTAGGCCCTCCCGCACAGGTGGCAAGGCTGCAAAGCGCTGCGGCGCCCCTGTTTCCGGAGCTGCGGCTTCTTCGTTCCGGGGCGGAATATATGGAGGTGCTGAAAGACGGCGTATCCAAACGCACCGCTGTTGAAACGCTGCGGGCACACTACCATTTGCGGCGGGAAGAGATTGTTGCCTGTGGAGATCACTATGTAGACCTGGAAATGCTGCAATACGCAGGCCTTGGGATCGCAATGGACAACGCGCCGGAGGAGGTCAAGGCGGCGGCGGACCGGGTGACGGCCTCCAACGACGAGGAGGGAGTCTATATCGCACTGAAGAATCTGCGGTTCTCCCTGCCGCCGAAAAAAGATGGCGCGCAATAGCGTAGGCGCGATATACTGTAGAATGAAACGCTTTGAGATCAACGGAGCCATCCGGCGCGTGGAGCGCATGGCGGCGGAGCACGGCTTCTGCCTGCCGCCCTTCTGCGGCCGGACGCTGGAGGACTGGGCAGGCATGAACCGCAAATACGATGAGATTCGCGACAACCCGCTGGGCTGGAATGTCACCGACTACGGAACAGGGGGCTCCTTGAAAACGGGCTTTACGCAGATCATGCCGCGCAGCGGCAACGTGAAAGTGTCGGACCGGTATCCAAGTCCAAAGCAGAAAAGCTGCTGATGCTGGAGAAGGGCCAATACTCCCCTATGCACTTCCACTGGAACAAGATGGAGAACATTATAAACCGGGGCGGCGGCTGCGTCCTGATCCAGGTCTGCCGCTCCATGCCGGACGAGGCGTTTGATACCGCCGACGTCCAAGTCTATCAAGACGGACGCTCCTTTTTAGCCGCAGAGACATTTTCGCTTCAAGAAGTTGGACCGGGAAATTTGGAAAACAGGAATTATGAATCCTTCAGCCACGCCTTGAACTCGTCCAGTGAAATGACCTCCCGATCACAATCCTTCTTCCTGTCCTTGGCCGCCTTGTGCCAAGCGGCAAATTGCTCCTCCGTATATTTCCCGGCCTTGATCCAAGCGAAGCGCCGTTTATACTCCCGGCGGTACTCCTGAAAGACCTGGTCGCTCCGGCGGCTCTCCGCCCACTTCTGAACGGGAGCGGTGCTCCGGCAGAGTTTCCCGGATGCGCTGGGGCGGCTGCAATACTCCGCCGTAATCCGCCCGGTGATGGGGAAGTACCTCCCGCAGCTCCTGCACCGCCGGACCGGAATCTCCCGCCGGACGCATTCTCGGAGAGAGAAGTCTATCAGGTCCCGGATCGAGTCGGGGTATAGAATTTCTCCACAGCCGCCGGCTCTGATTACGCCAAAGCTGACGGGGATAGGTTCAAAGCGGAAGAGAGAATCGTCGCGGGGCTGGTCAAAGAAGTAAGACGCTTTCGTATTATGCTGGACCTCTCTTCCAACCTGGTCAATATCTAAAATACGATCCAAAAATGTCCGCGCCTGTTTCTGGTACGTCTTGAGTTGTGCCGGGAGCAGGCGTAGTTCTTCTACCTTCCGAGGCTCCAGACTTTTTGTGGCCTTGCGCTCAAAGCGCCGCAGATACAAAAGCTGAAAGTAAATGTGCCTCGCACCCAGTTCTCCTAACGTCTGCGTCATGCGGTCGCTGCATGCGGCGTCTCCTGTGGAGAAGAACCGCTCCAGGTCCGAGGCCGCTTGCTGGACTAGCGGCTCCCAATCTGTCGGGTCCAGTTCAAGGAAACTCAGAAGGCTTTCCAGAAAGGGAAGGGCTTTCTCCGTGCCGGCTGTGCCTTGAAACCCGAAGGGATCATACTCGAAAAATTCTCCGTCATCCTGAAAGAACATTTTGAAAGTCCACATAATGGTCAGCCCCTTCTTTTTGTAATGCCAAAAATAAAATTGAAATGTGCCTTGACGGTGAGAACTTTGATGAGTCAGCCGCTCCAGCCGCTGAATTTCGTGGTGGACACGCTGATTTCCCAGGGCTTGCATATCCTGGCGGGGTCTCCAAAGGTGGGGAAATCCTGGCTGGCGCTGTGGCTGACGGTCACGGTCGCTAAGGGCGAACCCGTCTGGGGGATGCGGGTAAAGCGGGGCACGACCGCCATCAGCGGCGCGGTGAGGGGTACGTGTGTGCTTTCTCCGTGGCTCGGGAGTGTGTGTACGCTGGGAACACGGGGGGTTGCGCTGAGGCGGGAAACCCACCCGTGGGTGGGGCAAGCATCGTACCCGGCTATACACCGGGCGCATTCGCCGGGGCAAAGCCCCGGCACCTCCGGCCCCTAAAGGGGAGATAGGAAAGCGAGGAGAACGATGAAGCGAAATAAAAAGTCGGCCATCGTCACAGCCCGGATGACACCGGAGGTCAAACAGCGGCTCAAAGAGCGTGCGCGGGACGCCAACATGACCCTTACGCAGTACCTGATTATCTGCGGCCTGGGACAGGAGATCGTTCGAGTGGACGGCCTCGACGCGGTTCTCTCCGAGTTGAAGGCTCAAGGCCGTAACCTCAACCAGCTTACCACGCTGACAAATATGGGGCGGCTCACAGTCCTGAGAAGCGATAAACTGATTGATGGTTACGCCGCCCTCTGCGAACAGGTCAGCCGTCTGACAGAGGTGAACTAATGGCGACGTTCACGGCGATTAAAAACAAGAAGCAGACGGCGGGCGTACTGGGCGGTGTTCTGAAATACGTCCAGCAGGAAAAGAAGACCTGCGCTGGTGGACTCCGGTTCATCACTGGCCACAACCGCATTCCGCAGTCTGCCTATATCGAAATGATGACTACCAAGCAGCAGTTCAAGAAAACCGAGGGGCTCACGCCGAAGTAAAGAGAAAAGTGGTTGAATGAACAGGCGGTCCTCTTCGAGCGGGAGCGCAAGGACACGCCTTTGACGGTGGACAAAACGATTACACTGGCACAGTACGTTTAAATCTGGCTCCGGGATATCGCTCCGGACAAGCTGGCGAAATCCACGCTGGCCTGTGACAAGCAGGATATCGACCGCTTCCTGCCGTACCTGGGTGGGTACAAATTAGTAGATCTCCGTCAGGAGCATTTTCGCAAGCTCTATGCTGAACTGCGGAATCAGATAAGTCAGAATACTGAAATGCCGCTCTCCGAGTACACGGTTGAGGGAGTCCACGCCTGTCTTTGTGGAATCCTCTCCGACGCGATGGAGGGCGGCTTTCTCAATCACAATCCGGTTTGGCGGACCTACAAATACTCCGGCAAGAAGAAAGAGAAACTTGTTGCCGGTGAAGAAACGGTGCGGAAGATCATCACGGCTCTGGAAAATGAGAGCATCAAGTATGAAACGTATTTCAGACTCATCATTGCCATCGGGATGCGGCGGGGAGAATGCTGTGGTCTGAAGTGGTCCGATATCGACTACGAGCGAAAGAGCATCCACATCCAACGGAATGTGGTAAAAATCACAGGGGAAGATATTATCGTCAAGGACACGAAAACGGCGGCAGGGGATCGCTATGTCTACTTCTCTCTTGAAATGGAAAGCCTCCTCAAAGAGTATTACCGTGAATGCGTCTGGCGGGCCGACGCCTATGAGAATCGGCAACTAACTGCGGATGACTTCGTGTTCCGCAAGCACGACAGCCAGGTCCCTATGACGCCCAGTACCTTCACCTGGAGGTTCAAGTTGATTTTGAAAAAGAACGGCCTCCCGGAAAAGCTGAACGTGCATTCGCTCCGTCACAGCAACGCCAGCCTTCTAATTGCCAACGGCGCGGACGTAGCGACGGTGGCCGGTCTCCTGGGCCACAGCCAGCCTTCCACGACGCTGGATATCTATACCCACGCCTTCGACAAAAGCAAAAAAGCCGCCGGCGAAGCTCTTCAAAGGGGCTTGGATATCTGACGAGGGGGATGAGAGAGACTCCTAAATAGGTAAACGGCATGGAGCGTAGCTCCATGCCGCCGTTCGTATGTACTTAATAGTTCTCCGCGTGGACCTCGAAGTAAGCCTGGGGATGGGCGCAGACGGGGCAGACCTCCGGGGCGGCGGTGCCAACCACGATATGCCCACAGTTCCGG
>CATOKC010000200.1 GCA_951800675.1 uncultured Oscillibacter sp. | reverse complement strand
GATTTTGACATGGCCGTATTGGCCCTTGCCGCCGGACTGGCGGGCATATTTGGTGTCCTGCTCCACCGATTTCTTGATGGTTTCCTTATAGGCAACCTGGGGCGCGCCCACGTTGGCCTCCACCTTGTACTCCCGAAGAAGGCGATCGACAATGATCTCCAGATGCAGCTCGCCCATGCCGGCGATGATGGTCTGGCCGGTTTCCTCGTCGGTGTAGGTCTTGAAGGTAGGGTCCTCCTCCGCCAGCTTGATGAGGCCCATGGTCATCTTCTCCTGGCCGGCCTTGGTTTTAGGCTCAATGGCCACCCGGATAACGGGTTCGGGGAACTCCATGGACTCCAGAATGACGGGGTGCTTTTCGTCGCAGAGGGTATCGCCGGTGGTGGAATTTTTCAGGCCGATAACCGCGGCGATGTCGCCCGCGTACACGGTTTCGATATCCTCCCGGTGATTGGCGTGCATCTGGAGGATGCGGCCAATGCGCTCCTTCTGCTTTTTCGTGGAGTTGAGCACCTGGGTGCCGGTGTTCAGCGTGCCGGAATAGACACGGATGAAGGACAGGCGGCCCACATAAGGATCCGTGGCAATCTTAAATGCCAAGGCGGAGAAGGGCTCGTTGTCAGAGGAGGGACGCTCTTCTTCTTCCTCGGTGTTGGGGTTGACGCCCTTGATGGCGGGAACGTCGGTGGGAGAAGGCATATAGTCCACGATGGCGTCCAGCATCTTCTGCACGCCCTTGTTTTTATAGGACGTGCCGCAGGTGACGGGAACCATTTCATTGGCGATGGTAGCCTTGCGGATAGCGGCCCGGATCTTGTCCTGGGGAACCTCCTGACCGTCCAGATACATCTCCATGATCTCCTCATCGAACATGGAGACGGCGTCCATCAGCTTCTCATGGTATTCGTTGGCAAGGTCCACCATGTCGGCTGGGATTTCCTCCACGCGCATGTCCTTGCCCAGGTCATCATAATAGATATCCGCGTCCATCTCCACCAGGTCGATGATTCCCTTGAAGGTCTCCTCGCTGCCGATGGGGAGCTGGATGGGCACGGCATTGCACTTCAGGCGGTCCTCCACCATGTGGAGCACATTGTAGAAGTCCGCGCCCATGATGTCCATTTTGTTGACGTAGATCATCCGGGGGACCTTGTAGGTGTCGGCCTGACGCCACACGGTCTCGGACTGGGGCTCCACGCCGCCCTTGGCGCACAGGACAGTCACAGAGCCGTCCAGCACACGCAGGGAACGCTCCACCTC
This sequence comes from uncultured Oscillibacter sp., assembly GCA_951800675.1. Next base: position 3,395 of record CATOKC010000200.1, on the reverse strand, counting down.
CACGGTGAAGTCCACGTGGCCCGGGGTGTCAATGATATTGATACGGGTGGGCTTGAACTGGTTTTTGGAACCAGACCAGTAGCAGGTGGTAGCGGCGGACGTAATGGTGATGCCGCGCTCCTGCTCCTGGGCCATCCAGTCCATCGTGGCGGTACCGTCGTGGGTTTCGCCAATTTTATAGTTCACGCCGGTGTAGAACAAGATCCGTTCCGTGGTCGTGGTCTTGCCCGCGTCGATGTGAGCCATAATGCCGATGTTTCTGGTGTTTTCAAGCGATGTTTTTCTCGGCATACTCGATTTCTCCTAACTAACTTACCAGCGATAATGCGCGAAAGCCTTGTTGGCCTCGGCCTGTTTGTGCATATCCTCGCGCTTTTTCACCGCTCCGCCGGTATTGTTGGCGGCGTCCATAATTTCGCCGGCAAGGCGCTCGGCCATCGTGCGCTCGCTCCGAGCGCGGGAATAGGTGGTCAGCCACCGCAGACCCAGCGTGGTGCGCCGGGCGGGACGAACCTCCATGGGGACCTGATAGTTGGCGCCACCCACACGGCGGGCCTTGACCTCCAGGCTGGGCATGATGTTGTCCATGGCCTGGGTGAACACTTCAACGGGGTCGTTTCCGGTTTTCTCCTTGATCTGGTCGAAAGCCGCGTAGACCACCTTCTGCGCCACACCCTTTTTGCCGTCCAGCATCACGTTGTTGACAAGACGCGTCACCAGCACGGAGCCGTACATGGGGTCGGGCAGAATTTCTCTCTTGGGAACATTACCTCTTCTAGGCACTATGCTTCCCTCCTTCATAATGATTCTATGATCTCATAGGTACTCAAAAGGCTCATGCCTTCCGTGAATGCCTCTGCCGAAGGGCAACGCCCCGATTTATATAAAACCGATTCGGCAAAGTAATTCGAAATTCGTCCTTACTTGGACTTGGGCCGCTTGGCGCCGTACTTGGAACGGCTCTGCATCCGGCCGGACACGCCCTGGGTATCCAGAGTGCCGCGGATGATGTGGTAGCGGACGCCGGGGAGGTCCTTGACACGACCGCCGCGGATCATGACCACGGAGTGCTCCTGGAGGGAGTGGCCCACGCCGGGAATATAGGCGGTGACCTCGTAGCCGTTGGTCAGACGCACACGGGCGATCTTACGCAGAGCGGAGTTGGGCTTCTTGGGGGTCGCAGTTCTCACGGCGGTGCAGACGCCTCTCTTCTGAGGGGAGGGCTGATTGGTGGTCTTGGTTTTCAGGGTGTTCAGACCGAACTGCAGGGCGGGAGAATTGGACTTGTAGGAAGCCTGTTCTCTTCCTTTCCGGACCAGTTGGTTAAAAGTAGGCATTGAATTTCTCCTTTCTTTCATATTTTGAAGTTTATTTTTTACAGAAAGCCGGAAGGCTATTCCGAAAAAACCAAAAAGTTCTCACACACACTCAGGGAATCAGCTCCACCACGACGGAGGCTCCCACGGCAATGCCGCAGGCCCGGCCAAGCTGGGCCATGGTCCGTCCCGTTTCCACAGGGATACCGGCGGCAACGCACTCAGCGGCAATGGGCTCTACCAAAGCCGGATCCGCGTCGCTGGCCAAATATACCCGGCAGGCCCGTCCCTCTCGAATGGCCTTGCGGGACTGCTTCACGCCGACGACCCGCTTTCCAGCCTCCATGGGGACCACCTCCTCCGGCGTCGCTTCCGCTGAGGAGCGCACAGCAAAATTCACGGACTTAGTTCCGCGCAAGTAGGCATTATAGCATGGCCGCCCCCCTCCGTCAAGTGTTTTTGGCAAAAAGATTTTCATTTTCCTGCTTTTCCAGGAATTTCCTCGCTTCACATCAGAGAGGGCCTGAGGAATCCAATCAGGGCCAGGAGGGCAAAGTGGGCGGGGTAAAACGCATAGCAAAAGCGCTGAAAGCCCTTCCCGGCCCTCCCCTTTTCTCCGTCATCCGAAAGCGTAACCAGCATCCCAAAGTAGTTGCCCAGCACGTTCAAAAGGCAGTTTCGCAGAGCTCCGGTCAGTTCCGGTGTTCCCAAGCTTTCCGCAACCCACAAGACCAGCCCCCGGCGAGACAGCAGAACGGCGGGAATATAGATGAGTACCTTCTGCCAGCGGGGGCAGCTGCGAGTAATGTAATAAACCCAAGCCAGAATGATATAGCCTTGCCCGCCCTCCATGCGGAGCTCCATGGCAAGCCAGGTGGCCGCCGCCACGACCAAGGGGCTCAGGAAAAGCAGCTTCCGGCGCTTCAGCTCCTCGTGAACCCAGAGGACGCACAGGGCCAGGGCCAGCGTGAACAGGATGTTCAGTCCCGTCTCCCTCCAGTCTCCCGCCAGGCCCAGCACCCGCATCTCCGCCAAGTCAAACAATGTATAGGGCGCCTGGGCAACGACCGCCGTCAGAAAAACGCGGCCTATGTAGCGGCGGACGTTGGAGGTATGCGCAAACCCTTGGGCAATGCAATACACAAAGATGGGCGCTGCCAAACGGCCAATATACATTATATATGAAATGCACTCGTCCAGCAGCCAGTCGGCAAGGCCCCCGCAGCCACCGCTCCATAAAAGGTCCGCCAAGGGAGCAAATATCTGATACAGAGGAAAGATGCGGACGGTGTGGTCAAAGACCATGCAGCCTATGGCAAAAATTTTCAGTTGTTTGTAGCTCATGTTATCCTCCTAAATATTCGGCCCGAAGCCAATTTTAAGGAGAGTATACAAACCGTTTCTTACAAACTACTTGACAAAAATCTTACGAATTTCTTACAATTATAATTTTATCTATAATTTCGTTCTGAACCGCCCGCTTAAACAGCCGTTCTCCTCCACGGCAATGCTCCTTGACAAATTTCGACAAAACAGGTAGTATAGAGCAGGTTATCCCGACGAGAGAGAACGGAGGCGACGCGCACGCATGGAGGACGATCTGTTCAAGCCCATACCCGGCGAGGGCATCATGCCCCACAAGCCGGAAACAGACAGGCCAAAGCCGGAGCCGCCCAAGGACAGCCCCATCCTGGCCCGGGTCCAGGACACCCGGCCCCGGCATCTGGACGGCGGCAGAACCGTCCTGCGCCCAAGCCTCCCCTACGATAACAAAAGCCACATGATGAGCTGCTTCCTGGACCTGTACATAGGGGCAAAATACGCTCCCTCCCCTTCCCTTCCTGGCTGCATCTGCCACGCCACAGTGCTTTACGGCACCGTCAGCTTGACAGCAGAGGGCCAGGACTTCCAGCTCCTGGAGCGGGACGCCATTCGGTTTAAGGCGGACCACCCCTATCACTTCGGCAACATGTCCAGCGGCACCGGGCGGCTGCTGCTGGAATATCAATACCTGCAAAATCCCACCGAAACTGTGGAATGAGGAAAGGGGCCGGCGCGGGAAGCGCCGGGCCCGTTGCG
>CATOKC010000199.1 GCA_951800675.1 uncultured Oscillibacter sp. | reverse complement strand
CCTACATCGACCAGTCCGCCCAGCGGGGGCGGAGCGTCATCGTCTGCGCCGCCGGGAACGAGGGGAGCGGGGCCCACCACTTCCGGGGCCGTCTGCGGGAGGACGCCGCCGTGGACGCGGAGTTCACCGTCTCCACCCGGCGGCAGCAGGTGTACCTGTCACTGTGGAAGAGCTTCGCCGACGAGGCGGTCTTCGACCTGACCCTCCCCAGCGGGCGGTCCACGGGCGTCCTGGAGGAGGGGGAGCGGACCTTCCGCTTCGGCGATATCCGGGTGTCGGTGGACTACGGCGTGCCCACCCACTACAGCGTCCTCCAGGAGGCCCGGTTCCTCCTGGAGGGCCCGCCGGGGGCCCTGGACGGCCTGTGGCGGCTGCGCTGTCAGGGAAAGCGGGTGTCCAACGGCCTCTTTGACATCTGGCTGCCCACCGTGGAGGAGGTCAGCGACCGCACCGCCTTCCTCCAGCCGGAGCCGGACCTGACCATCACCCTCCCCGCCACGGCGCTGTATCCCATCTCCGTGGGGGGCTTCCGGCCGGAGACGGAGACGGTGAGCCCCTTCTCCGGCCGGGGGGACCAGGACTGCGCGGGTCGGGTGCTCCTGGACCTGACCGCCCCGGCGGAGGCGGTCCGCTCCGCCAAGCCCGGCGGGGGCTATGACGTGTTTACCGGCACCAGCATGGCGGCCCCCTTTGTCTCCGGGTCGGCGGCGCTGATGATGGAGTGGGGCATCATCCAGGGAAACGATCCCTTCCTCTACAACCAGCGGGTGAAGGCATTTTTATGCAAGGGGGCCCTCCGCAGCCCCTTCCTGTCGTACCCAAATCCTCTTTGGGGCTATGGGCGGCTGAACCTCTGCGGAACCATGAACGAACTGGTCAGTCATTTGGAAAGGGGGCTTTAACCATGGCCTTATCTCCCGAGGCGATGGCTTTCATTCAAGCGCCGGACACCGTGGACTTCGTCACCCGTGCTACGGACGCTTTTTTTGCCTACGTTCAGCGATCAAACGAGGTGGTCATCGGGCAGTTTCTCTCCGGGCGCTATGTCCTGGGCTACATCAAGCAGGAGAATTTCCACCACCTGGAGGAGGCCCTGGGCACCGCCTTCGTCAGCTCCGTCTCCGTGGTGCTGGGGCTTTTGGACCGTCCCGCCCTGGAGGCGGCGGGGGTCTCCCAGGTCCAGAGCCAGCCCTACCTGAACCTGAAGGGGCGGGGGGTGCTCATCGGCTTCCTGGATACCGGCATCGACTACACCCAAAGCGTCTTCCGCTATGAGGACGGCAGCAGCCGGATTCAATATATCTACGACCAGACCGTGGACGGCCCTCCGCCGGAGGGCTTCCTCCTGGGCCGGGAGTACTCCAACGCGGAGATCAACGCCGCCCTGGCCGCCCAGGACCCCTACGCCATCGTGCCCCAGCGGGACGAGGAGGGCCACGGCACCTTCATGGCCTCCGTGGCGGCGGGGCGGCAGTCGGAGGACTTCTCCGGCGCGGCTCCGGACGCGGAGATCATCGCCGTAAAGCTGAAAAAAGCCCGGTCCTTCTACCGGGAGCGCTACTGCGTCCCGGCGGACCAGGAGCACGCCTATGAATCCAGCGCCGTCATGGTGGGCGTGGAGTACATTCTTCACAAGGCCCGGCAGCTGGGCCGCCCGGTGGTCATCTGCATCGGCCTGGGCACCAATTCCGGCAGCCACGACGGGGTCAGCGTCTTTGAGGAGTACCTGGGAGGCGCCTCCCTCCAGGCGGGGGTGTGCCTCTGCGCCGCGGCGGGAAACGAGGCGGAGGCCCGGCACCACACTGGCGGCGTCCTCCAGCCCGGGGAGAAGCCGGGTACCGTGGACTTGAAGGTGGGGGAAAACGCCGGGGACGTATACTTGGCCGTGTGGAACACCGTGGCGGACCGGCTGTCCGTCTCCGTCCGGTCCCCCTCCGGAGAGCTGGTGGGCCGGGTGCCCGCCAAGCCGGGCATCGGCCCCGCCGCCGACGTGAAGCTGGTGCTGGAGGCGGCCCGGGTCCAGATCGAGTACCACTTCCCCGTCGAGGGCAGCGGGGGCCAGCTGACGGTGATCCGTATTCTGGGGGCCACCCCGGGTGTGTGGACCATCCAGCTCCACGGGGACATTCTGCTCAACGGCAGCTATCAGGTGTGGCTGCCTATGACGGGCTTCGTCTCCCCCACGGTGGAGTTCCTGGCGGCCACGCCGGACTACACCGTCACCAGCCCCGCCTCCGCCGTGGGGGTGATCTGCTGCGGGGCCTATGACAGCAACAACAAAAGCCTCTACGCCAAGAGCTCCCGGGGCCCCGCCTGGGACGGCCGGATTCTCCCGGACCTGACGGCCCCCGGCGTGGGGGTCGGAGGCGTCTACCCCTATGGGCCTGGCCTTATGAGCGGCACCAGCGCGGCGGCGGCGGTACTGGCGGGAACCTGCGCCCTGCTTCTCCAGTGGGGCGTCCGGGAGGGAAACGAACCGGCCATGGGAACCTATCAGATTCGGGCCTATCTCATCCGGGGCTGCCTCCGGCGGCCGGATATGCAGTATCCCAACAACCAGTGGGGCTATGGGGCCATCCAGCTGATGCAGACCTTTCACTTAATGCGGGAGCTGTGACAGCGCAAATCGGGGAAGGCGCGTTCACGCCTCCCCCGGCTTCCCCTTCAAAGCTCCTCCGGAAAGCGCACGGTGAAGCAGGTCCGCCCCCCTCCGCTTTCCGCCCGCAGCTCCGCGCCATGCCGCTTTGCGATCTGCCGGGCAATGGCCAGGCCCAACCCCGTGCCGGAGCGGTTTTCCCCACCCCGGGCCCGCCAGAAGCGGTCAAAGATATGGGGCAGCTCCTCCGGCGGAATGCCCCGGCCATGATCCGTCACCTCCACGGCGAAGCCCCTCGCCTCCCGGCTCAGGGCAAAGTCCACGGCTCCCCCCGGATGGGAAAACTTCACTGCGTTGTCCAGCAGAATCAGCAGCATCTGCCGGACCCGTCCGTAGTCCCCCTTCAGAAGGCACTCCTCTTGGGGACAGCGGACGGAGACCTCCGCCGCTTTCCCCCGGGCGCTCTGGCGAATCGCCCGGGCGGCGTCCCGGACCACGCCGCGGAGGTCCATTTCCTCCATCTCCAGGCGAAACTGGCCGTCCTGTAAGCGGGACAGGTCCAACAGATCATTTACCAGCCGCTCCAAATGGCGGCTCTCCGCCAGCATTTGAGTATAGTAGGCAGCCACCTCCTCCCCTTCGCTCACCGTGCCGTCCTGAAGGACTTCCAGCGACCCCCGCAGTACCGCTACAGGAGTCCGCAGCTCGTGGGAGTGGAGCAGCACGGCCCCGGTGACTTCCGCCGCTGTCCAGACCGGAACACCCACCGTCAGGGTCGGGGCGTCCAGCAGGGCGGAAAAGCCCTCTCCCCAGGCGTTCTCCCCGGAGAGGGCCCGTTCCACAATCTCCCAGGCTCCGGCGGGGAGACCGTCCCGGACCATCCGGTCCCGCCCTGGGGCCAGCAGAGTCCGGTCACCGTCCACAATCCAGACCTCCGCCGGCGTCAGTTCATTTAAAAAACGCAGATACGCGCCATAGCCGCCCCCTCTGCCCCGGCCCATGCCGCTTCCAAAGGAGGCCAGGGTCTCGGCGATGGAGGCCGCCTGGACCTCCATCGCCTCTCGGTTGACGGAGATGGTGTGCCTTCGGAAGGCGGCGGCATACACTCCGCCCAGCACGGCGGCGAAGAGCAGCAGCACCGCCGCGAAGTAGGCGGCCAGCTTCCAGACCATTCCGCGCCTCATGTCAGCACCTCAAATTTATAGCCCACGTTGCGAATGGTGCGGATTTCCCAGGCCGGATGAGGCGCCGCGTCCAGCTTCGCCCGGAGGCGTTTCATATGGGAATCCACCGTCCGGGGGTCTCCGTAGTAATCATAGCTCCAGAGAAGGTCCAGCAGCATCTCCCGGGTATAGGCCCGGTTCCGTCCACGAACCAGGGTCCAGAGCATGTCCACCTCCCGCTTTGTCAGCCGTACCGCCCGTCCGGGGCCGTCACCACCTGAAAGCCCTCCCGCCGGGCCGCGCTGGAGAGGATGTTCAAAAGCTGTGGATTGTCGTCCGCGATGAGCATGAGAGACATGGCAGATTCCTCCGGCCTTGATCTGTAAGCAGTATAGCGCCGGTATATGGCAGCCCTGTGTCATACGGCGAAAAAAGAGCGGAAAGTAGCGTCTTTCCGCCACACAGCTGACACATGGGGATGGTAAGCTCTTCTCACCAAGCGGGAATTTGGAAAGGAGCTATTTACAATGAAGCATTTGAAGCAGATTCTTGCCGGTGGCGTCGCCGCCCTTTCCCTCACCACCTCAGCCCTGGCGGCTCCCCTCTATGCCACCCCCGTCGAGGCCGTCGGCGTCACCGGAAAAACGCTGGAGGAGGTTCAGGCGGAGCGCTGGTCCGGCAAAAGCTATGGGGCCATCGTTGCCGAGGCCGGGGCCTTGGCGGAATTCCAGGCGGCGGTATGGGAGATACAAGCGGAGACCCTGGCCGCCTGGGTGGCGGAGGGCTTTTTGACCCAGGAAGAGGCGGACGCCCGGCTGGATGCCCTCCAGCAGCGTCAGACCGTCTGTGGCGGTCCGGGCGGTTTCGGCTGTGGTCTGGGCCGGGGCGGCGGCTTTGGCGGAGGTTCCCGTGGAGGGGGCTTCGGAGGCCGG
>CATOKC010000198.1 GCA_951800675.1 uncultured Oscillibacter sp. | reverse complement strand
ATGGGTTATCCCACGCCTCAAAGGGAATGGGCGGACAGCCGGGAGGCTGCACCAGATCGAAGCCGATTTCCTTGGACACCCAGCCCAGGATTTCCGACACAACCGGGTCCTCCCGCAGACGGTCCATCTGAGTAAAATCGGTGACGAGGTAGTTCCGTCCCTGACGCACATAGAGGATGTCAGCGGCACTGAGGCCATCGGCACTCTCAATACCCAGGGCGAGGTGGGCGGGAGGCCGTCCATCCGGACCGAGTCCTACAGCTTCACTGTTATAGTCCTGGGGCCGCAACTCCAAGAAACGGGCTTTTGCTTCTTCCAGAGAGGCAAAGCGTTCTATGGGGGTGTACTTTTCAGATTTGACGGACCAGGTATTAAGGTCTTGAACAAGATACAGCCGCCAGTCATTCTCAGGCTCCGGGCCGGCTTCTCCAGGCTGCCGGTCGGGCAAGGGCCGGATGCACTCCAGGTGCTTCGCCTCCCAAATGGCGTCGTGATTAAGCTGCCTCTGCCAGACAGCGGCCTTTGGAGACCAGCGGAAGCCCTTGCCCTTCAGCGCGGCCCTGACCTCGGCGGACGGCTTTTCATCAAAATGAATTTGCAGGCGATTCGCCTCCCGGTTCATCTCCACTTTGCCGCCCTCAAAGGCCCAGCCCTCATACTCTGTCTCCGCTCTCCGCGTCAGCTCCTCGATCCGCTTCTTCGTCTGCCGGATCGAGGCGTTATTATTGGTGAGGCGGAAACTCGGATAAGGCACGGGGTCTTTCCTCCAGTCCCGTGCCATGGAAGCCTTCAGCTTCTCGGCCTCCACAGCATCCAGACCCGGACAGCCGTCCAAGGTCTTGTGCTTACGGTAGTAGGCGTTCACGGCCTTCATGGACTCCTGGTCCCGCTCCAGGTTCTCCAGCTTGGCTTTCAGCTTCTGGACCACCTCGGGATCGTCGGAGCTGATGCCGCCCCGGCCTGTGCCGCGGATTTTGTCCAGGATGCCCTGGATCTCCTGCCACTCCTGTAAGGCCGCATTCTCCGCCTGATTCTGCTTCTCCTTTTTGCGCACAGGGAAATTGCCCCCTCCGGCCACCAGAATGGACGGGACTCGGGTGGCGATGGCATTTCGCCGGTTGATATTCTCCGACAGTCTCCGGGCGTAGAGGTCCAGCAGGTGGTCGATCTTCTCGTGATGGATGGGGTCTACCTTTCGCTTCTGCTCCTCTGCGATCCGGGCGGCCTCGTCCACGGACCTCCGGTACTCCGCCGTGGCGCTGCCCTCCTTGTAGTCGAAGTAGCTGGTCATCTCCTTGGCCCGGCGGGCCAGCTCCTCATTGATGGAATAATATTGGATGATCATTCGCCTCCTTCGCACACAGCGAAGCCGGGGAACGCAAAACACGTTCCCCGGCTATCGTTCCATATTCTTCTTTTTTCTGGACGACTTTTGCTGAGAGGGATAAGGTACAAATTCTTCCTCTCCCTCAATGATGCTGAATTCTGACCGCAGGAGATAATGCGTTTCGTCCTTTTGATATTGACGTATCAGATCCACGGCTCGGTCTTTTGTGGCCGCACTTCCACATTGTGTGCCGTCCTTGAAAACATAAAAACGTTTCATCGTCAATTCCTCCCTTCGCGCGGATTATCTTTCACAGACACGGTTTTTGGTTGAAACAGACCGTTTTTGTGGAGCAGACGGCAGCAGTTCGGCGGGCGGCGTGTCGGAGCGCAGCAGGCCCAGGAGGCTGTACTGCGCCCCGATATCCGTCGCCGTGATCTCCTTCACGCACAGCCGCATCCAGGGGAGACTCTCCGCCATCTGCTGGGACAGGAGCACAATGTCCATGGTGGTCATTGGCGCGTCGGAAACGTAGACGGAGTTCTGCCGCCACGCAAAGCCCTGCTTTTCCATGAACCGCCGAATGTCCTGATAGGCTTTCCTGTAATGATGTTCGCTCCGCGCCCGTTCGCCGCGAGGATAGTGGGCCTCCAGCGCCTCCTGGCTGAGGTCAAAGGTGATCTGCTTTCGAGTCGTCTTCATGGTCAGCGCTCACGCTCCTTTTTTCCTTCGAGAGCGCTCTCCCGCAAGGACGCGGTCGCCTCCTCCTTTGAGCGGAACATACGGCCAGGGGAGACACGGTGGAACAGCCCGCTGTTCCCACGAACACCGAAGTATCTGCCGTCAAAGGACTCCACGGTATGCGCCAGAGAGGTCCTCTTGGCCTTGCTCGTGATCAGATAGCAGACATCCCCTTTTCGCCACCCGCCGGGAAATACGTCCGTCATTGCTCCACACACACCTTTCCAGCCTGGGCAAGCACATCCTCCTCGCCGTCCTCGTCCTGCCAGACGCAGGAGGCGGCGCAGTCCCGGAACCAGTCCGCCCGCAGCAGGGACAGGATCACGTCCCACATGGAGGCGAAGTCGTCGCCGTGGCCCTTGTCCTGGAAGATCAGGACCTCGCCGTCGGAGACGCAGGGTAAATCATGGACGGCGAACAGGCTCTTGACGGTTTGCCGCACATTCTCCAGGACAAGGCCCCGCCGCTCCACGGCAGCTTTGTCAAAGGTAATTTTTACGTTCATGCTTGATACCTCCTCTTTGTTTTGTAGCCCACATCATACCGTACTTTTTTGACCATATCCAGAAGAATCGGCAGACAGCCGCGCCTTACGCTGCCTGCTCCAGCTCCCTCTCGATCCGCTCTCTGGCAAGGCGGGCGTATTCATCCGTGACCTCGATGCCGGTGGCGGTGTAGCCCTCCAGCACGGCGGCCAGGACGGTGGTGCCGGACCCGGCGAAGGGGTCCAGGATGTGGCCTCCCGGCTCCGTGATCTTCACGATGTCCCGCATGAGCTGGAGGGGCTTCTCCGTCAGATGGATGCGGTTCTGGGGATTGCCGTACTTGAACACGCCGGGGAGGCAGGGGACCGGGCGGCTGATGGGCATATCACCGTTGGAGCCCCAGATGATGTACTCGGCCTGCTGGCGGAAGCGGCCCTTCTGAGGGCGGCTGTTGCCCTTATCCCAGACGGCGGTGCCCCGCCAGATCCAGCCCGCCCACTGGAGGGCGTCGCTGGCCGCAGGGAGTTGCCGCCAGTCGATGAACATACAAACCGGCGCGCCGGGCTTGCACAGCTTCCGTGCGTCCGCCAGCCATGCCGCCGCCCAGCGGGTCCAGGAGCGCTGGTCCTTGGCGTCCCCCTCGAAGGGCGGGGGCGCGTGGTCCCCCATGCTGGAATACTTCTTGGCGGTGGACTTGTTCTTCTCCGCCTGGGTGCGGCCCCCGGAGGCGTAGGGCGGGTCGGTGATGACGGCGTCGAAGGTTCCGGGGGAGAACTCTCCCAGCAGCTTCAGTGCGTCGCCGTGAAGAATTGTCCATTTATCGTTCATAGGCAGATTTTCCTTTCTTTTTATGAGATTTTTTAGGTTCAATAGAGGGCGTGGACAGCTCCGTGTCCACATATTCGCTGATGATATTGAGGGCTTTGTCATAGTCCTTGCAGGAGGTGATGCGATCCACCATCTCCTTGTTTTCGGCGTTCATTCCCGCCATCTGCAGCAAGAAGGAGGCCCGGCCCATAATGGAGAAAATGTTGCCGTCATGGCCCATCAGCTCCATCTTCGGCTGCCGGGGAGGTCGCTGCTCCGCTTGGATGAAGCCGCCCAGGCGATTGGGGACGTAATCTGAAAGCCACGTACCCCCGAACTGCTCATGGGTCTGAATGCGCCACATGGCCAGTTTGCCCATGTCCAGCTTGACCCCCTCAAAGGGGAACAGCAGGTTCGTCTGACCGTCGTGCTGGAAAACAGAAACCATTTCAAATTTGTTTCCGTCCAGCAGGATACCGGCCTCGGCGAGCTGGCCATTGATACCGTCCAGCCACTCCCGGAGGTCTCCGCCACATCCCTGGAGGATGAGGCCCTCCTGATTGTTCATTGTTCGCAGATCGTCCGCAGTAATCTGCCGGATTGCGTTATCGCTCATGTACGTTTTTCCCCTTTCCTGATCTGGTTTTCCTTTTTGGAGTGTGCGGTGGTTCAATTTCTACATAATTGGAGAGGACCGTCAAAGCGTCTTGCGGGTTCTTGGCGCTGAACACCAGAAACGCCATCGCCGCCGCTTCCTGCTGCTGTCCGGCCTCCTTCAGCGTCTTGATGGCGCGGCGCAGGACAGAGTAAACATCCTCGCCCGGATAGGCAAGCGGAATCTTGGGCTTTGCGGGGTTATCCGGCGTGACAGGAGAAGGGAGCGCCTTCTCCGAAGGTTGGGCAAGCTGCTCTTTTTTGTACAGCTCCCTGTCCCGGATTTCCCACAGCATATGGCCCATTTCGCCCTTGTGGCTGTATCCTGTGATCTCGGATTCCCAACAGCCCCGCACAACCTCCAGCGGGTCATCGAATTGGAGCAGAAATTCCATGTCATCGTCATCACAGGCGTTCAGCAGCTCCCCGCAGAGCTGCTGGGCGGCGGTAATCTCCGGGGCCAGTTTAATGATCTCATCAAAGGGTTTTTCCCGAAGCTGGGCGAGATAGTCCCGGTAGTTTTGGTCCAATCTCGCCTGCAAAAGCTCACTTCGATCTTGACTCATCTGTCACGGCCCGCCTTTCGAACAGGCTGCTTGCGGGGCCAGACTTGCCGGACAGGTTCCTGTTCATAAACGACAGGAATTCCCCGCTCCTGGGCGCGGTGGATTTCCGCCCGCATCCCCTCGG
>CATOKC010000197.1 GCA_951800675.1 uncultured Oscillibacter sp. | reverse complement strand
GAGAGGCTGGTCGAACTGGTGTGGGCGGTTCCTTTAGACTCCATTTGATCAATCATTGAGCGCATGAGCACAACCAGGCCAACCGCAAAGAAAGCGCTGACAATCGCGCGGCAAATGAGATCAATTTTGTGTGGTTTTTTCAAACGTATCCCCCTTAAAAATGAAGCGCGCAAACCTTGTGGAATCCCCACAAAATTCATACGGCCGGCAACTATTATACATATTGTCAAGGGATTTTCCAAAAAAGGTTTCCGGTTTTCCAGGCCTGCCCTTCCCGCCGGGTTTCCATGGATAATCCTTCCCCCTTCCGCGCATACTACCCCCATTCTTGGAGGTGCGCATGGGAAATTTATCGGATAACTACACGGAAAACGTCCGGCTCTTCGACGAGGCCCTGGGGGTGGGCCGCAGCGTGGACATGGTGAGCCGGGATTACGTCATCGGCGGCCGCCGGGCCCGGATCTGGGTGGTGGACGGCTACGGTCTGGACGAGACTCTGGAACGCATGGGGGCCTTTTGGCTCTCCCGGCCGGAAAACGCCCTGGAGGGCCTTACGGACATGCGGGACTTCGCTGACCGGCTGATTTCCTTCTCGGAGGTGGACGTGGGCTTTGACCCGGAGGAGCTTATCACCTCCGTCCTCATGGGAAAAACCCTGCTTTTGGTGGAGGGGCTCCGGGGCGGGGCCCAGATCGACGCCAAGAGCTACCCCAGCCGGGGGGTGGACGAGCCCCCGGACGGCAAGGTCCTCCGGGGCTCTCACGACGGCTTTGTGGAGGCGGTGGTGCCCAACATGGCCCTGCTCCGCCGCCGCATCCGGGACCCCCACCTCACCATGGAGGGGCTGAAGGTGGGCAGGCGCTCCCACACCGACGCGGTGCTCTGCTATCTGGACGACAAGGCGGACCCGGCGCTGCTCGCCGCCATCCGGGAGAAGCTGAACGCCATTGACGTCAACTCCCTCTCCATGGCCCAGGAGAGCGTGGCGGAGGCCATCCGGCCCAGGCAGTGGTACAACCCCTTTCCCAAGGTCCGCTATACCGAACGGCCCGACAGCGCCGCCGCCAGCGTGATGGAGGGCAACATCGTGCTGATGGTGGACAACTCCCCCTCCGTGATGATTCTGCCCACCACCTTTTTCGACTTCACCCAGGAGGCCAACGAGTTTTACTTCCCGCCCCTGGTGGGGTCCTATCTCCGGTTGCTGCGGATCATCGTGTTTTTGATCTCCCTGCTGATTACCCCCACCTGGTACCTGATGGTGAAGGAGAACGGGCGGCTGCCGGAGTGGCTGAGCTTCCTCTCCTCCCCGGAACCGGCGGCCCTGGGGCTTTTGTGGCAGCTGCTGGTGGTGGAGTTCCTGGTGGACGTTTTGAAGCTGGCGTCCCTGAACACGCCGGACTCCCTGTCCAACTCCTTCTCCATGCTGGGGGCCCTGATTCTGGGCGACTTCGCCGTCCAGGCCGGGTGGCTGGGGCCGGAGGTGCTGGTGTATATGGCCTTCGTGTCCGTGGCCAGCTTCGCCCAGCCCAGCTATGAGATGGGCTACGCCTTCAAGCTCCTCCGGGTGGTCCTCCTCCTGCTCACCGCCGCCTTCGACGTGTGGGGCTACGGCCTGGGGATCCTGGGTATCGTCCTTCTGCTGGCCACCACCAAGCCCCTGGTGGGCCGGGGCTATCTCTACCCCCTGATTCCCTTCCACGGAAAGGCCCTGTGGCGGCTTTTGGCGCGGGAGCCCATCAGCCGGGACAACACGTAGCTTTTTGGGACCGTCCTCCGCCTTCGCCGGGGGAGACGGTCCCTTTGGGGCTGTGCCGCACAGAGGGATGGCCCGGTCAGGGGACCGGGCCCCACACTCCTTCTATCAGAAGAAGGCTTCTCAGGGGGGACTTCACCGAAAGGGGGGCAGTGCCTATAAAGCACTGCCCCCGCAAGCACGGATGTTCAGTCGCGCGATTCGATATCTCGGCTGACGATGCTCCCTGTCTCGGCATTGATTTCATACTCGTACTCCATAGAGCCAGCATAAAACTCCACTTCGTATTCCAGCCGGCCATCGTCCCGATCTAATTTGACCTTTTTGAAAACCGCATCATTCGCATTGATTCCGGCATCTGCCAAGGCGATCTCCTTGGCTCGCTCCGCGGAAATTATTCCGTTACCAGCAGAACCGCCAGAGGCGTCCGCGGGGGCAATAAAATCGTCTAATTCCCGATCTGCACTGAGAATCTTCCCTGTAATGGCGTCAATCTCATAGTCATATTCTGTCGCGCCACTATAAAATTCTACATCATATTGATACCGTCCGTCATCCCGCTCCAATTTGACCTTCAGGAACACCGCGTTTCCTTCTTTTAGGCCGGCGTCCGCCAAGGCAATTTCTTTGGCCCGGTCCGCGCTTATATAGGAGCCAGAAGCCCCGCTTTGAGCAAGCAAACGATCCTGTGTGGTAAGCTGAACCGTTCGATTAGCCGAGTCAAACTTGACGTCCAGCCCCATAGCTTCTCCAATCGCGCGGACAGGAGCATAGGTAGTTCCATTGTAGATAAAGACCGAAACTTGATTCCCGGCGGCATCCCTCGGGATAAAGGTTGCCCCATTGATGGAGACGCCAATACCATCCTCTACATCAATAGTCCGTTTGGAGGCCGCAAAGGCAGTCATACATAGGCACATGAGTAACAATAGCATCGTAAAGCCAACGCCAAAGCCTTTCCAAAACTCCGCCTTTTTCATAGCGAATACCCCTTTCTTGTTTTGAGGCCTTCCATCGTAAGGCGCGATAATAACAAGATTATTATATAAATGGTTCGGCAAAAAGTCAAGTGTGTATCCAGCGGGCGCGGTCAAAAATGGTAATCTCTTCCCCGGGAATTCTTCCAAGTTTTTATTGACACCCTTTCAAGGATTATGGTATACTATCCCATGCGTCCCCGTGACGCTGTAAAATTGTCTGCCGCTCCGCCCGCCATGAAACTGCCGGGCGGTGTTGGGAAAGCGCCGCCCCCGGCCCTCCGGCGGGCGGACGGAATATGGACAGGAGGTGTCTCAGCATGGCAACGAAACGTACCTATCAGCCCAAGAAGCTCCATGGCCAGAAGGTTCACGGCTTCCGCAAGCGCATGGCCACCGCCAACGGCCGCAAGGTTCTGGCCCGCCGCCGCGCCAAGGGCCGCGCCCGCCTCTCTTATTGAGCGGCAGGAGACACTTGAACACGAGTCCTGACAGGGGCGGCTGGAATTGTTCGGATTCCTCCGTCCCTTGTACTGGTTCTCCGGCCGGGAGGGATGAACGGTGAAATCCGCCGTGACACTGAAAAAAAATCACGAGTTCCGCCGCCTGTATCAAAAGGGCGCGTCGGCGGTGGCGGGGAGCATGGTGCTCTACTGCCGGAAAAACCGCCTGGGCCATAACCGACTGGGCGTCACCGTCTCCGTGAAGCTGGGGAACGCCGTGAAGCGCAACCGGGCCCGCCGCCGCCTGCGGGAGGTCTACCGGCTTTCAAGCCCCCAGCTCTCCCAGGGCTGGGACATCATCCTGGTGGCCCGGGGCAGGACGCTGAGCGCCCCGTGGAAGGAGCTCAATGACAGCTTCCTTCGCCTGAGCCGGAAGCTGGGACTGCTGGGGGACAAGCCATGAAGCGGGTTTTGATCCGGCTGGTGAAGTTCTACCGGCAAAGCGTCTCGCCCCTTCGTCCCCCGTGCTGCAATTACATCCCCACCTGCTCCCAGTACGCCCTGGAGGCGCTGGAAACGCACGGGGCCGTGAGGGGGAGCTGGCTCGCGTTCAAGCGGATACTCCGATGCAACCCCTTCCACAAGGGTGGATACGACCCCGTACCGGCGGCGGAAGAACTTCCGATCTATTCCGTCCCCGCCGCCTGGCGGCGAGGATTTCAGCCGCGCCCTCCCTTCCGCCGCTTTTCAAGAGGGGACCCGCGTCCCCCCCTGCGCGCGCCCTCTTCCCCCCGGGGGGACGAGGGAGAAGGGACGTAGGATTTTCCGTCCTGACGGGAAACGCCGATTTCTCTACTGAACAAAACGAGAGGAACAAACTATGTTTTCAACCATCGGATACTTCATTTGTATCCCCTTTGCCTGGCTGGTCCGGCTCTTTTACAACCTGACGGGCTCTTACGGTATGGCCATCGTCCTCTTCACCCTGGTGGTCAAGCTGATTATGGTGCCCTTCCAGATGAAGTCCAAAAAGAGCATGATGCGCATGAGCCGCATGTCCGGCCGGCTCCAGGAGATTCAAAAGAAATACGCCAACAACCAGGCCAAGCAAAGCGAGGAAATGCAAAAGCTCTACGCCGAGGAGGGGGTCAACCCCATGTCGGGGTGTCTTTGGAGCATGCTGCCCTTCCCCATTTTGCTGGCCCTGTACTCCATCATCCGCCAGCCCATCACCCACTTCATGATGCTGGGCCGGGACGTGGTTCAGCAAATGGTGGACGCTGTGACCAACGCCGGAATGGACATCACCAGCATCGTCCAAATGAAAGACGGTATGCCCGTCATCGAGGACGGATTTACCAAGCTCCTGCCCTATGGCCAAATCAATCTGGTGAAGGCCGTCGTCTCCGAAATGCCGGAGCTTGGCAATACGGTGGACGGGTGGATCAACATGAATTACACCTCCTTCGGGCTGGACATGGCGGCCAACCCCTGGAGCATGGTCACCCACTTCACCTTCACCTGGGCCGCCATCGGGCTGATCCTCATTCCCATCATCGCCGGCGGCAGCCAGTGGCTCATGACCAAAATCACCATGAAGCACCAGCCCCAGACGGACC
>CATOKC010000196.1 GCA_951800675.1 uncultured Oscillibacter sp. | reverse complement strand
AAAGGCTACACGGTCACCGCAAATTACACCGGAACCGTCAGCCGGATCGCCTTGAACAAGACCCGGTATGTGGCCATCTTTGAGGGCGGCGGACCCACCGTGGATGTCATTCCCACGGAGGCGGATTCTTCTCCCGGCTTCCAGTTCCAATGGTCCTATGTACTGGTCCCCTTGGGTTTGCTGGCCCTGGCAGGCGGCGGCATGGGAGCCGCCCTGTTTTTGAAGCGGCGGCACGAATCTGAGGAAGGGGCGGAGTAACGGCGCTTACCTCTGTTTCAAGTGGGCGCTTAATTTTTTGTCCTCTACCCGGATATGGTTGACCAGAAGCGCCATATGCTTGTTCAGCGCTCCCAGGTCCGCTACAGAAGGACCCGCGGCCGGAATCCCCGAGGCGATCTCCAGGAGTGTCTTTTTATACCCCGCGTGAAATGCCTTGTGGGCGGGCATTCCGGGATAGCCGCTCTCCTGCTGAAGCTGTTCCTCGTGGCTGAAATGCTGGTTCACATAACCGATCAGGAACTGGATGGCGGGCTCCATGGAGGCCCTGCCCTGCCCCTTCCCGCAGGAGTCCAGCAATTGGTTTACCGCCTGAAACAGCTCCCGGTGTTCCCGGTCAATGATGGCGTTTCCGGTTTCAAGGTCTTTTGTCAATTCGTATCTCATGTTTTGTTTCTCCTTTGACGCTGGTTGAAAAGCGAACGCTCCCATTATAATGTGCCGCCGCCTCTTGGTCAAGATGGCGGCGGCGGAAAGGAAGTCATATGAAAAAGCATCTTCTTTTGACCTTGCTTGCCGCACTGGTCCTGTCGGTCTCCGCCGGGGCGCTGGAATACACCATGGAGGCCCCCGACACTCCCAACTACGGCAAAGCCTCCTCCATCGAAGTGGTTCACACCCGGGACAACGGCGAACGGAAAAACGCCGACGTCAGCAAAAACGCCGCCCTGATTCCGCCGGGTTTTGGAACTCCCACGGCAGACCTGCCCGGCAGTGGCGAATATCTTACTCCCAATCTGGCCCCGGAAGCCAAGGCGGGAGTCGGAGCGTCGGTCAACGGCAGTATATCCGCGGCGGCTATGCTGCCTCCCTCCAGCGGGAGCTCCGTGTTTGCGCCCTCCGGCGGCAGTGCGGCAGCCGCTCCTCCCAGCGGGAACAGCGGCTCCGTATATCAGCCCGGCTCTTCCAGCCTGACCACCACCACCAAGCCCACCGCAACGGACGCGTCCACCTTCACCAGCGTGACGGAGGACCTCTACTACAAGGGCGGATACCTGGGCAGGCTGGAAATTCCCGCCATTGACCTGAGCGTCAAGGTTTACCAGGGTACCGGAAGCTCCACCCTTGCCAAGGGCGCTGGACACTTTGAGGAAACCTCCATCTGGGGCGGCAACGTCTGCCTCGCCGCACACAACCGGGGGACCAACAACTTCTTTGGGAAGATTCACACCCTGGACGCCGGGGACCGGATTTCCCTCACTACCAAGCTCGGGACAAAGACCTACGAGGTGACCACGGTTTCCAAGGTCAGTGAAACGGACCGGAGCGGCCTGGAGGAAACCGGCGAGAGCTGCCTCACCCTGTATACCTGCGTCCGGGACCAGCGGGACCTTCGTTATTGCGTCCGGGCGGTGGAGGTTGTGTAATATGCTTCACTTCCACAGTCCTATTTCTCCTTGCTTTTCATCGGTTCCCATAGCTTTTCATCTTGCTTTCGGGTATGATAAGCCTAAGAACCGGGAGGGACCGGCATGACGGTCCTGGAATTTATACGCCAGCACCCCGCCCAGGCGGTGGATGTGATCTCCTCGAAAGGCTATGATCACTTGACGCCGATGCGGGCCATGGCGCTTGCGAGGGACCACCCCCAGGACGTGGAGCTCTTGGACTGGCAGATCTGCCACTCCAGCTTCTCTGGCGGAACCTGGCATGTGCTGGCAGCGGCCCCCGCTTTGGAACAAGGTCCTGAGCTGACGCTTGCCATGGCCTGAGCCTCCCGGAATACTTAAAGGAGGAACACAGAGGTGAAAAAGAAGGATTTTGGCACACTGCTTACTGGCATGGCTCTGGGCGCCGTCCTGACGGGCGGAGCGATGGCCGCAGGTGTGACGGCGGAACCCGCTTGGTCTCCCATCTATGTGGACGGGCAGCAAGTCCAGATGACAGCCTATAACATCCTGGGCAACAACTATGTGAAGCTGCGGGACATTGGGAAGGAAGTGGGCTTTAACGTCTACTATCAGAACGGCGTACAGGTGGACAGCGGCGCGCCCTACACAGGGGAAGCCCCTGTGAATACCGCGTCCCAGCCAGACAGCTCCCGGACAGGGGCGCTTAGTGTCAGCAGCCACAAGGGAGACGCCCTTTCTGTGGGAGACCGGAGCATGGTGGTAGTCAGCCCTTACGGAACCAATGTTACCGCCGTTTCCTCGAATCCCGGCGTAATCGCTCTGGAACAAACGCTGGGCAATTATGTTATGGTTGTGAAAGCCCCTGGAACCGCTGTAATCAGCGTCACGGATGAAGCCGGGAATCAGGCAAGCATGACCCTGACGGTCAGCGGAAAGTCCCCGGCCCCTACTCCGCCTGCCGAAAACGGCAGTCCCGAGCAGGTCCCGGCGGGCAGCAATCCGGTAGTCAACAGTGAGTGGTCCCATAACCCGGACGCGGACCTGACAGCAAATATGGATATCCGCCTGGAAATGGTCCAACTGATCAATCAGGTCCGGCGTGAACACGGCAGGGCGGAACTCCCCATAGATGACCGGCTGATGAACGCCACACAGGACGTTTCTACCCAGTGTTTCAGGGAACACATGCGGTACGAGCAGGAAGTTACGATTGCCTATGGCTGGCTTTATGGTGGATGCGACAACCTTACCTGTTTCAACATGGCATCGAATGGAAACATCGCCCAGAGAGCGGTTGCAAATTGGGTAAACTCTCCCGGACATCTTCAATCCATGCTGAGAGAGGACCTGACCTGCATCGGCGTGGGAGTTACCATTAAAAATGACACCGCCTACTGCCATATGTTTGCGGGTAATCCCACTGGGCACGGCATCCTCTAACCTCAAGTAATATTGACCACACCCCAAAGGAAGACCTTTCAGTGAAAACTGAAAGGTCTTTTTCATTGGAAAATTTAGAACAGGAGTTTTTTATGGAAAAAATGAGACATCATTTGCGGACGCGCCTGACGGCTCTGCTGCTGGCGCTGGTCTGCGTCCTCGGTCTGCTCCCCTCTACCGCCTTTGCGGCGGCGGATACCATCAAGCTCAAGGAGTTCGGTATGTCCGGCGTTGCCTATCAGTCCGCCGCACTAGGTAAATGTACCCTGCATCAGATGTACTACGAAAACGGTTCGGCAACTACGGTTGGTTTCTGCGGTACCAAGGGCGGCGGCATGGGCAACAGCCTGAAGGGGCAGACTTGGGGAAACAAAACTGAAATCTCTGACTCCACCGTGAAGATCATGATGGCTTACTATTACGCTCACTCTACCGGCGTTTTTACCGACGAGGCCCGCGCCCTGGGTGTAGATGATGTCTGGGGGCCTGAGTACACCTGGTACATGAACGCCTGGGTCCAGGCTTGCATCTGGCGGTATCAGCAGGGGAGCATGAGCGATCCTGTTGTCTCCTGCGCTGAGGAGTTCATGGCTGTTTACAATTCCTTGGAAGGCACCCGCTACACCAGCATCGACGATAAACTGGACGGCAAGAGTTTTCGGGACCGCACTCAATTTATCCTTGATATTGGGAACCAGGGCGTTTGGGGGGATTGTAAGGTCTATCTGTACAACTTCACCGGCTCCGGCAGCTCCTCGCATCCGGCCAGCTCCGTGCAGAAGGTAATCCTGGGCGAGTTATCCCCGACTACCACGACACACGACAAGTACTCTCTAATCGTGAAGAAGGTGGATGCTACCAATCCCTCCAAGGGTCTTGCAGGGGCGGAGTTCCACATTGAATCTGAGAACGGATCTTTTTCTAAGGATATTGTGACTGGGTCGGACGGGACCTACACACAGGACCGGCTCGACCCCGGAACGTACTCCGTAACTGAAACGTCCCCTCCGCCGGGCGGATACCAGATTGACAACCCCGGCCCGCAGTATGTGACCCTTCCCGGCAACGGAAACAATACGGTTACAGTCACGTTTATGGACTCCCCCCCTTCCAGTGGAGAAGGCAGTATCCGTAAAGTAGACGCGGACAATCCCTCCAGGGGCCTCGCCGGGACGGTTATTAAGATCATCGGCGTGGACAACAGCTTCGTGGGGACCTATGTCACCGGCGAAGGCGGATACCTCGCCGATGTTCCCTGGGATACCATGCCCATAGGCAGCTATGAGGCCGAGGAGGTAACTCCACCGGAGGGGTTCAGTCTCAGCCCCGATCCTAACAAAGTGAAGCAGACCTTTGTGTGGGATGGCAAGTCTGATGTGTCCTTGATTTTTGAAAATGACAGCAAGGTCAAGGTCAGACTCATCAAATTGGATGATTCCAATAATCCTCTTCCCGGCGCTGTATTCAACATCGTCAAGGACGGCCAGATCATCGGTACGGAGGACACCTCGGAGGACGGGTCCATCACAGTGACGGACGTGACCGAAGGAATGTATGCCTTTGTTGAGGTGTCCGCTCCAGCGCCTTTCGCCAAGCTGACGGAGCCAGTCATCGCGCATGTGGATCAAGCAACGATCAATGGAGGCGGGACCGTTACAGTCTCGGCAGCGGACAAAAAGCTCCCGAACCTCACGATTCTGAAACGGGACTCCCAGACCGGGGACGTGATCCCCAACAC